>CAZHQC010000064.1:10159-13120 GCA_964534135.1 uncultured Elusimicrobiaceae bacterium
AAAGAAAGAATGACAATATGTCCCGCTATCATATTGGCAAACAAACGCACACAAAGCGCAAAAGACTTGGTTATAAGACCGATTATCTCAATTGGGAAAAGCAAAGGAAAAAGCCAACCCGGAACTCCGGAGGGAACTATATGTTTTAGATAATTCCCAAAACCCTCTTCTCTAATACCGGCAAAATTTATAAACACAAAAGTGCTAAGCGCCATAGCGCCAGTTACAGCTATATTTCCCGTAGCGGAAGCGCCAAAAGGAACCATCCCTAATAAATTGCATATTAAAATGAAAAAAAACAATGTGGCAAAATATGGAAGATACTTAAGACCACCTTGACCCAAATTAGGAATAACAATATCTTCTCGAATGAAAAGAAACATAGCTTCGAGCGCAATTTTAAACGGCATCAACTTACCCTTTTTGATTCGTATTATAAGAGGAAACAAGATAATCATTATTGAAGCCGCAATAATCATCATCAATAAATGCTTACTTAATGGAAGTTGCAAGGGCCCGAGGTTTACCCAGTTCCAAGCATGGTCTATTATATGATGTTCAAGAATCTCTTTGAGGTCCATTTTTTTTAATAGGGTTTAATTCAAAAATAAACTGCGAAAATATTAAACTCAGTGCAAAAGGCACTATCATTATACTATTTTTATATTTTAAGTAAATGACAGCTAATACAAGGAAAATGAGTCTATAAAACATTCCGGTAAGCCAGACGAAATAAAAAACAGCATCGGATTTATTTATCGCAAATTTGAGCGAAATTCTTGAAATCAGGCCGTTAAAAACACCGAGAATAATACCTGCCAATATATAATTAAACATCACCATCATCCTTTTTTACCGCTCTATAAAGCAAATAAAACCCGGCGGCCATACCAACAAAAGAACCTAAAATAGCAAACCACGGCAAGGAATCTAAAAATCCGTCAAACTTGTAACCTCCATAAAATCCCAAAAGCACAGCGCCGGCCAGCTCAAGACCTATTTGCGTATACTTATAAGCATTATTTTTCTTATCAATCACATTCAAATTTTACTAAATTTTGCTATCATCTAATTATGAGCGAGAATAATGAGAACCCTAAAATTCTAATAGTGGACACCGATGGAAGAAATATTGAAATGCTCACCCAATTATTGGAACCGGAAAATTATACCATCCGCGATTCATCCAATTATCAGACATCTTTAACAGCCATTCAAAATTGGAAACCTGATTTAGTTGTATTAAATATTTTAATTTCAACTTTTAATCCCATTGATTTTATAGCGGAAATAAGAAAAAATCCTTTTATTGAAAATCAAAAAATCCTAATTTTATCTCAAAATCCGAAAATAAATATTGTGACCGGCCCCACCCCAAGGGTTACGGGCTATTTAACCAAACCGGTAGATTTTGAAGCGCTAAAAAGTGCTCTTAATAAAAATCTTGAACCCAATGAAAATGGTAAACCGCTTACCATAATGGTCGCTGATAATGATGATGAATTTTGCGATCTCCTTAAAATGTTTTTGGAGTCAAATTCCTATAAGCCCATACTAATTAATGACGCGCAAAAAGTTGTTCAAGCCGTTAAAGATGAAAAACCCAACCTTTTACTTCTCGATTTAATGATGCCAAGAAAAGATGGTTTTCAAATAATGGATGAACTTCAAGATGAAGCGCAAACAGCAAAGACCCCCATAATAGTCTTAAGCGCATTAAGACTCAATGATTACCAAGAAAAAGGGGTCCTTACGGGTTTACCTGAAATAGTTTCAAGAGAACTGCCTAAAGAAGTAGTGCTTGAAGCCATTAAAAACTGTATCGGGGAAAAAGAATCTCCCGAATTTAACAAGATAGATAAAACAATAAAACCCCGCGTTTTAATCGCGGATGATCAAACCGAACTTTTATTTTTAATGAAAGAAACGCTGGAAAATGAAGGTTTTGAAGTTGCCGCTGCAAATGATGGAAAAGAAGCTCTTCAGATGGCTTTCGAAAGCCACCCGGATATCGTAGTTTTAGATTACAATATGCCGCAAAAAGACGGTTTAGCCGTAGCGGCGGAATTAAAAGACAATCCTTTATTCGCTCATGTGCCAATAATAATTGTAACCGCTTATAGCGAAAAACAAACCAAGATGAAAGGCCTCAGTATGGGGATAGATGATTATTTAATAAAACCCGTAGACACTGATGAACTAATAGCCAGGATAAGAATGATACTTAAACGCACTAAACAAGTTTTGGATACAAATCCATTATCCAAACTTCCCGGCAATCCCTCAATACAAGCGAGAATTGAAAGAGAAATTGCCAAACAATCAGATTTTGCCGTTCTCTATTTAGACCTTGACCATTTTAAAGCCTATAATGACGCTTATGGTTTTGATGCCGGAGATATGGTTTTAAAAACAACAGCCAATCTCCTGGTTAAATTAACTATGCAAAATGAAAATTCAGAGGACTTTATAGGCCATATAGGCGGAGACGATTTTATTATCGTTACCACTTATGAAAAAGCCGAGAATTTATGCAAAAACATAACCAATAGCTTTGACGAAATATCTCCATCCTTCTACAATAAAAAGGATAAAGCAGCCGACCACATAATTTCCACCGACAGGCAAGGCAATGTTAAAGAATTCCCTTTTATCTCAATATCAATAGGTGTAATTCACAATAGGCTGCGCCAAC
Organism: uncultured Elusimicrobiaceae bacterium; assembly: GCA_964534135.1. Lineage (GTDB taxonomy): Bacteria > Elusimicrobiota > Elusimicrobia > Elusimicrobiales > UBA9959 > JAKLQJ01. The sequence continues at coordinate 12,855 of CAZHQC010000064.1, forward strand.
TCATATCATTTGCCCAAATAAGCAATATCGGCACAGAGCTCAAGAAAAAAGCAAAAAAAGAAGCTGCCAGTTCTTATGTCTTTGACCAAAGAAAAGACTAATCAAAAAACATTCATTACCCTCCTAGACATATTCTCAAAAAACCACAGCTATTCGCTGTATTGAGAATATAGCTGTGGAGGTCGACAAGCCTCTGGCAGTGCCGTATCAGAGGCACGGCTGTCCCAAGAAAAAGACAGAGAACCCTTCGTTAATGGTAAGATGTT
>CAZHQC010000065.1:0-13105 GCA_964534135.1 uncultured Elusimicrobiaceae bacterium
TTGCCTAAAAAAAGTTTCTTGGGACAGCCGTGACCTCTAGGAGACCCCGCCCTGATGGTAAACTTACTGACGCCCGTAAAAAGGAAAAGCTTTATAAGTAGTTATATTTTTTTGAGGGCTGTTTTCTCTATCCAGCCTTTAAGCCCTTTTTCAGGCAGGCCGATTTGGATATAGACACTACCCGGGATATCGGTTATTTTAACCAGTCTGCCGGCAGGCAGAGAGGCATAGGTTTTAAAATTTTTACCGGGACCGCTCAAAATAGGCGTATCTGATTCCATGATTACACCGGCATTTTCAAAGCGAGAGGCGGCGCGCATTGTGCCCCAAATAAAAAATATTGCGAAGATAGAGATTAGGTATATGAATGGCGGCCATATTTTGGATCTGATATTTCTTTTTAATATAGCGGCTGATAATAATAAGCATAGAAGCCAGAAAATAATATAAGTCATCGCTTTCAATTCGCTGAGGGCGAAAAAATAAAATATTTTATGTAAAAGTAAAGGCGTTCCGTCTTGAACTAATTTTTGTCCCGTTTGATTCATGGAAAATTCCAGATTATGGCGGATATCACTATTTCTTGGAAGAAGATTAAAAGCCTTGGCATAATAGAGAATTGAAAGGCTTAAATTTTTCATTCTAAATTGGCAATTGCCCATATTGTATAGCGTATAGGGATTATTTGGTGCGGAAATATTTTCTTGAGTGTAGACTTTAAAGGCTTGATTGAATTTTTCTGCTTTATAAAGTTTATTTGCCGTGAGCAATGTAGTATGGTAAGAAATATCGGAAAACTCATTACCGGCTTTAAGATTTGTCACAGGTAAAAGAGAAAAAATAAGAAAAGATAAAAAGAATGCGCCGTAACCGGATTTCAGAATTTGGCTGTAAAAAAGCTGTTTGCCTGAGCGTTTTCGCGCTAATGTCTTTCCCATTATTTTAATTCCTTCTCAAAAAATTTAAGTGTCTTTTCATAGTTTTGCGAGAGAGTATTAATTTTTTCTTTATCGATGGATGCGGGAGCAAAACGCAGCATTTCCAATTCATCCGATAATATTTTTAAGTCTGCGGTGGCATTATCGTTTATATTGGGATTTTTTTCTTTTATTTGGATTATAATCTTTTTTATTGTGAGCGCCCCGGTTTTATTTCGCAGCTTTGCGGATAAATAAGCGTTTAATGAATTATGAAGCAAGGAAACGGCCTCAGCATATTTTTCTTCTCGCGCGAAAATTTCCGCCTTATAGATTTCTTTTAAGGATTTTTTATAAGCCCTTTTGCTTTTCAATAAATCAGGATTTTTAAGCCGGAAGCCATTAATATAAGCGAATAAAAGAGAGCCGACTAAAATTAGAAGAAAAGTGAAATTAAGCCAAAGGACCGAAGCTATCTTTTGCGATATTTTAAGAGACAGAGGAATTTTTTTATTTACAAGGATATAATGAATATCAGTCGCGATTGTTTTTATCTGAGAGTAATTTGTTTTTGAATCTTGATAATAATCTGTGGAGGAGGCTATGGCTTGGCCTTTCGCGACTTTTATTTTTAGTGGTTTTGTTTTTAATTCTACATATTTTTTTGTTTTTGGATTGAAGAAGGAGAATTTTATAGGTTTTATTTTATAGGAGCCACTTATCCTTGGCATCATTATGGTGGTAAAAACTTTTTGACCGCCAATAATATCACGATCTTTATTCATCGATAGAGAAGTCACGGTATCATATATTCTAAAGTTTGACATCTCCGGCAATTCCGGCATGGTGATTGTTTTAAGATTGCCTTGGCCGTTTATTGTCAGAATTAAATTCACGGCTTCCCCGGCTTTTATATCCGTTCTTTCAAGCGAGGCTGAAATTTTATAATAACCTACCGCGCCATTAAATGAAGCGGGTTGTCCTTTTTCTGGCAGTGGGAGAATTTTAATTTTAAGCCGCTGTGATTTAATTTGCTTGGTTTCTCCTTGCACTCGAGAAAAGAATTGTTGAAAAAAACCGGAGCCGGAGAGATCTTGGGGATTGAATTTTTGAATCATGGCGCTTATGGAGGCCGGATTTACAATGGCAATACCTTTATCTATACCGAAGAGAGCGGTTTTTATTTCATGGTAATCATATGTTCTTCCCTTTTTAGTTGTCTGACCGGTTCTAATGGGAGGTAGCTCCTCAGGTATAAAACCTTCAAGTTTTGGCGGCATATATTGAGGATTATTGATTAAAGGGATAGCGGTATAAAATTTTAAACTTAAATTTATTTGTTCATTGATATAAGCGCTTTTCTTATTTGTTGTAGCGGTAAAAAATATTAAATCATTTATATTCGGCTTTTTAGATGAGGTTTTCTCCGTTTGTGAATTATTAAAACTTTTAGCTGCAACGGGCGGTATATCTGTATCTTCATCCAGCACTTCAATATTTATTGCAGGTGTCAGTCTTTTTTCATTTCCTTCAAAAAGAACTATGGCTGGAATTTGGGTTTTTCCAATTCGTTTGGGCGTAAGCACATATGAAAATTGTAGATAATATGAAGTTTTTCCATTAGTCCAAGTCATTTTTTCATTTTGTCCGGCGGAATAGAGATCAAAGTCTTTCATGTTTGGAATCGCGGGAGTATTCACTTTGCTTGAGGCTTGAACGGTTATGGTTAATCTTAGTGTATCGTTTATAGCCACAACATCTTTATCAACGGAAGCTGATAAGCGCATTTCCGCTTTTACCAAAAGCGGAAGGCTAAATAAGAGAGTTAAAAAGACGGTTGTAAAAATAGCGCGACGGCTCGACAGCGTGGTAGCGAGATAGTTAAGAGGCATTTTTAAGTTCATTCTTTTCATCAGTTTTTATTCCATTGTTTTTTGAACGCTATTAACTCCATAAAACGCTCAACGCTATAAACGCTTTCCTACCAATCCTTACCTTGAGGCGCGTCCTTTTTAACTTCTTTTTTTTGCATTCTTAAATTCATTGTCTCAGGTTTTATGGAAGATTTTTCTTTTTCTTTAAGCATTTTTAATAATCTTTTCGCTTGTTCTTTAGATATTTCAGGTTTCTTTTTTTGTTTGTTTTTATTATTATTCTTTTTTTTATTTTCTTTTTTTTTGTCGTCTTTTTGTTTTTTATTACAATTTTTCTTTTCTTGCTTGATTTTTTTTAGAGTCAGCTGAAGATTGTGTTTGGGGTTTTCCTCTTTAGGATTTAAGATTATTGCCTGTCTATAATTTTTAACCGCCTCTTTAAAGTTTTTATTTTTAAAGTTGGCATTACCGGTATTATAAAAACTTCTGGCTTTTGTTTCTTTGTCCTTGGATGCTTCTTTAAAAAAAGCCTCGGCGCTTTCATAATCTTTTAGACGGTAAAATGTATTGCCTATATTAAATTTTATTTTTGAGTTATCGGGAGCCTCTGCTTCCGCTTTTTTATAGTACTCATAGGCTTTGCTGTAATCTTTCTTTTTATAATTTGAGTTTCCTTTCGCGGCTAGAGAGTTCGCGCCGGCGAAAGACACGGAAGAGGCGGCTATTATTGCCAATAAGAGTAAACCCGAAAATATCAGGATTTTTTTAGTTTTAATTTGTGGCACAAGTTTCTCCAGAATAATTTAAAGCTTTGTTCAGGTAATATAAATTCTAACAAAAGAAGCAGAAAAACAATAAATAAAGGAATTTGATATTTGTTCTTAAATTTAGCTCTTCTTGAAAATTTAACTTCCGAAAGCGTTGAGTTTCCAAAATTTTTGGTAATTTCAGTGGCTACCGCTTCAGCTTGCGTATAATGTATGTATTTCCCCCTGGTTTGCGTCGATAGTTCTTGTAAGACTTTTTCATTAAGACGGGTAACTACTGTTTTTCCATCTTTATCTTTTTTATAGCCGGCGGGTTTTCCTTTGGAATCTATAAGAGGTATCAGTTCTCCATCATTGCTGCCTATGCCGACAGTGAAAATTTTAACTTGATTTTCAGTGGCATATATTCCCGCGTCTTTAATATTTTTAGAAAAGTCCTCACCGTCGGTTATTATGACAACTGTTTTCTCGCCGCCTTTATCTTTTAGCATCTCCACTGATTTTATGACAGCTTGCGCCAAATCAGTGCCTTTTTCTTTTATCATGCCGACACGCAAAGATGAGACAAAATAATTAAAAGCGTCTTTATCCGTGGTTAAGGGGCATTGAGTGAAAGCGTTTCCACTAAAGGCCACTATCCCTACTCGATAATTGGCAAAAGAGCTTATTAAGCTCTTTATCATTAGTTTGGCATTTTCCATTCTGTTCGGCTTTAAGTCTTTAGCAAGCATAGATAAGGAAGTGTCAACCGTTATAATGATATTGCCATTAAGTTCCCCCACACTTTCAAATTCTACGTCCCATTGAGGGCCGGCAGCTGAAATAAAAGCTAAAAATAAAGCTATTAGGAAAATATAGTTCTTTATTTTTATTTTTAAAACGGCGGAACTTTCGGTAAGTTTTTTAAAAGCTGTATCAGGCATTAGTTTTTTTATAATGGCTTTCTTTGATTTTTCGGATTTAAAAAAGACGATAAGAACCAGGACATAAAGGGCAATGGCATAAATAAGAATATTTGAATATTTGAAAAGATTCATTTCTTAAGGTATCCTCATAAAATAGGTTTTCTCAAGTAAAAAAACCAATAGTAAAAGTATTATTGACGGAAATAAGAAATAGGGATACAAATCCGTATAATTTGAAAATATTTTAATATCAAATTCTGTTTTTTCCATAGAGTCTATCAGTGAATATATTTCTTTTAAATCCTTTTTGTTTTTAGCTCTAAAAAATTTCCCGCCAGTAATATTGGATATTTCCATTAAGGTGGCTTCGTCCAAATCTTCAGTTATATAGCCGATAGGATTAAAAGGGTCATTTGTAGGTATTTTGGCTTTCCCCTTTGAAGCCGTGCCTATGGTGTGGATTTTGATATCAAATGTTTTGGCTATTTTGGCGGCATAAACGGGATCCGATATTATGCCGGCATTGGATCTGCCGTCGGTTAAAAGAATGATAATTTTACTTTTAGCGGAACTTTCTTTTACATGATTTGTAGCTGTCATTATAGCATCGCCAACCGCTGTTCCTTTATTATCAATCATATTAAGGTAAATCATATCTATAAATTCCGCTATGGCCGGATAATCAAGTGTAAGCGGGCAAGTCATAATAGCCGACTCACCAAAAACCACAATACCTATGCGATCATTTGAGCGTCTTTTTATAAAATCAATGGCGGCTTTTTTTGCGGCGCCAAGCCTATTGGGCTCAAAGTCCAAGGCTGCCATGCTATAAGAAGTGTCAAGGCATAAAATTATATCTACTCCTTCAGCCGGAGGAACATCAGTTTTGGAAACTATTTGCGGGCGCGCCAAGGCGATTAGAATAAGGATGATGGCGATGAGTCTTCCACCATAGCCTAAGATGGTGGATAATTGCGCCTTAAGAGTTTGCGTTTGAGGGAAATTGAGGGATGTCTTTAAAGCCGCTCTTTTGGCTATTGAGGGAATTAGTTTTAAGAGAATGGCTAAAGTTAAAACTACGGGAATCAAATATAAAAATTGATAATTTTTAAAAATCATCTATCTTCCTTTCCAATTTCCCTTTCCCTGCGATAAGCGTGAAAGCGCCGGATAATTTCTTCTGAGTTTGCAATGCCTTTATCTCTTTCCTTACTCGTGGGTTTTAATTTTGCGAATTTAACAAGGTCTGAAAATTGCAGTAGTTCTTTTACTTTTATTAGCAGTTCGATATCCTTGTTTTCAGTTTTTAAATGTTTCAAAAGAGTATTTGTCGTCATTAAAGGGGCGGTTATTGAAAACTCATCCATTATGTAAATTCTCAATATATCTGAAAGGCGTATATAGAATTTTTTTTGTTTCCCCTCTTCCCATAAACCGGACCCTTTTAGGCGGCGGATGTTTTCCAGAGCTTTTTGATAGGGAGTTTTTTCTTTTCTTGCTTTAATTTTTTGAATAAGGGGCGCGCTTTTTTTATTCACCAAGTAGATAATAGCCGCTATAATCAAGCAGATTATTAGAAAAATTATGATTATGTTTGAGAGTGAAGAGAATTTAAAAGGCGGATAAATATCGCGGACATCTTTATCCTCTTTTTTGAGATGAGGCGCTACATTGATATAAATGGGCGGACTTTTAAGTTTAAGTATTTTCCCCTCTTTATTTTGAAAAGACCATGAGAGAGCCGGAAAGGTGGCAATGCCAATATCAAATGGAATAATATTAAATTCATATCGTTTATTTCCGGCGTTTTCAGAGGAAAGTTCCTTGATTGAAATTATTTCAAACGGTTCGGTGTCTTTTTCTTTCGTGTCTATCTTTATATTTTCTGAATAGGCATTTTGATTTATTTCAAAAGTAATTATAAAATTTTCGGCGAGTTTGATTTTTTCTATTGAGGGCGATAAGGAATATTTAATGGTGTATTCTCCATAGGATTTTGCGCCGGCTAAAGAAAAAAATAAGGCCAGAGTTATGAAAATTATTTTTGATAGAGAATTCATCGCGTTCTTATATGCTCTCTTTTTTTGAAAAATTTCATAATAGGTTTGTAAATTTCCTCATCAGTTGAGATGTTTATAAAATCAATGCCGGCTTTTGAAAATAATTTTTCCGTTTTTTCTTTCCAGGCATTGTTTTGATTGAAATATTCTTTTATAAAAGCGGGATTTGAAAAATCCGCGAGAAATGTTGAAGAAGCATCTTCTAAGTTTTCCATTTGCATCAAAATATTGGCAGGCTCAATGGTTTTTTCCATCTTATCTGATATCACCACAGGAATAATATCATGCTTCAGTTTTGCCAGTTTTAAGGATTTTTGGAAATTGTCATCTTGAAAATCCGATATAAGAATGATTATGGAGCGTCTTTTTAAAAGCTTATTGACTTCATCTATGGCATGGGTTATATTTGTTTTTTTACTTTGCGGTTTATAGGCAATCAGTTCGCGTATTATTCTTAAGATATGGTTTTTCCCTTTTCTTGGCGGAATATACAATTCCGTTTGATCGGTAAAGAGCAGCAGGCCCGTCTTATCGCCATTTTTAAGGGCGGAGAAGGCAAAAGCCGCGGCAAGCTCGGCTGAGGCGTCATTTTTAAATTGTGATTGGGAACCGAAAAATTGCGAACCTGAAATATCACAAACTACCATAACCGTTAATTCTCTTTCTTCCGAATATTTTTTTATAAAGGGTTTTGAAAATTTAGCGGTTACATTCCAATCTATATCGCGAATATCATCGCCGGGAACATATTCCCTCACTTCTGAGAATTCCATACCTAGGCCCTTAAAGACACTTTGGTACTCTCCGGCGAAAGTTTCGCTTACGAGTTTTCCCGTCTTTATTTCTATTTGGCGGACTTTTTTTAATATTTCGGCAGTATCCATAATAATTCAGGGTGTAATGTAGGGGCATCCCTCTGTGATTGCCCTGTTTTGTGTAATTGCGTATTCTTTTCTTAAGAATCTGGAGGCAGACACGGGGGTCTGCCCCTACATACGCCTTTTTTACGGCACTTCAATAGTTTCAAGAATGGTTTTTATGATGGTTTCAGAACTTATATCTTCGGCCTCGGCTTCATAGGTTGGAAGAATTCTGTGTCTGAGAATATCATAAGCTATGGTTTTTATATCTTCAGGTGTTACATACCCTCTGCCGTCCATAAAAGCATAGGCTTTTGCGGCTTTAATCATAAATATTCCGGCTCTTGGACTTGCGCCATAAAGTATCCAAGGTTTAAGATTGGGCATAGCGTATTTCTCGGGAGTTCTTGTGGCATGGATGATTTCCAAGACATAGTTTTTTATTTTTTCATCAATATAAATTTCATCGATCGTTTTTCTGGCTTTTAAAATTTGTTCTATACTGATAACTTTTTTAGCGCTTGGAATTTCTTGGCGGCTCATTGTTTCAAGGATTTGTTTTTCCTCGCTTAGGCTTGGATAAGTTATATTTAACTTAAGCATAAACCTGTCCACCTGCGCTTCCGGCAGCGGGTAGGTGCCTTCTTGCTCAATCGGGTTTTGAGTGGCCAGAACCAAAAATAATTCAGGAAGTTTATAGGTTGTTTCTGAGATAGTTACTTGACGCTCCTGCATGGCTTCCAATAGGGCGCTTTGTACTTTTGCCGGCGCTCTGTTTATTTCATCTGAAAGGATGATGTTTGAGAAAATAGGGCCTTTTTTGATGGTAAAGGTGCTTTCTTTGGGATTAAAAATTAAAGTGCCCACAATATCCGCGGGCAGAAGATCCGGAGTAAATTGTATCCTTTGAAAAGCGGCGTCTATGGTTTTAGCCAAGGTGTGGACGGTAAGGGTTTTTGCAAGTCCCGGCACGCCTTCAATTAAGATGTGGCCGTTTGAAAGCAAACCGACCAATAGGCCGTTTATCAAATCCTCTTGGCCAACTATGACTTTTGCCATTTCCTTTTTAAGGTCATGAATAAAAACGCAATCCTGCGCTACTTTTTTATTCAGTTCAGATATTTCGGTGTCCATAAAATAAAACCTCCAATAAAATAATTAATTAAAAATCAGTAAATAAAAATATAATTTTCCATGGTGTTATTTTTGAGTATTAATTAATTTTGAAAATAGGCTTTACTTCAAGCTCTTTTATTTGTTTTTCTTTATTTGATTCTACATCTTTTCGGATAGAGTTTATGGCCTTAAGCGCTTCAATTTTTACCATTTCATCATAATCATTTAAGGCGATATTCAATATTGGCAGGGCTTCTTTATTAGCGAAGCTGCCGATAGCTCTAATGGCGGCAATTTTGGTTTTTTTGTCATAATTAGTAAGAGCTTCAGCTAGGAGATGCAGGCTAATTCTGGTTTTTTCTCTTGCGAGCATTCTGATTAAATTTTCTTTAACGTAGGATTCGGTTTCCATTTCAAACATATTTTTAATTATAGCGGGAGATTGTTCATCTTGCATTTGCCACAAAAGTTCAGTTGCGGCATATCTGACATCGGGATTTGCGTCTTGAGTCAATCTTCTCATTATAAGAAGAGTTTCCCTTGAAAATCTCATAACATAAACTCTTTCAGTTTTTACAGGCAGAGTCTTCTCTACTTTTAATTGTTCGACTTTTTGTATTTCCACTTGCGCTTTTTTTTCTTTAGTTGTGACTAAGTAGTATATTCCTGCGATAAAAACGAGAAGCATTAAGAACCATTTCATTTTTTTAACCCTTTTTTTAAGGCTTTAGCATTGAGCCTAATCTATAAAATTATTTTATCATTTTTTTGTTTACCTTTTGCAAATAAAATTATTACCAATAACTTTAGCGTGTGGTGTTGATAATGCTTCTAATTTGTATAATAATACGATAGTGGAAGCTATGCTTCATAAAGTGTCGGTAGTTATACGAACGACCAAAGTTATTTGATTGTAAATTTTTTCCTATTATATTAGGTTGTTTTTAAGAGGTTAATACTATGGATGATAAATTTGAATTTGATCCTAATGCCGCAAAAAAGCATATTGAAGCAAATGATGTTGATTCACAAGCAGTAGAGCCGGAAAGTAATGATTCTCAAGATGAAAGCATTATTTCGCAGGAGAATACGGATAATCTGATTTCAGCGGGTTTTAATGAAAGGTTTATTGCCTATGTTATTGACGCTTTGCCTTTTGTCGCCATTTGCTATTGGACTTTAGCTAAACTTGTAGCTTCTGAGCTTATTGTTTTTAATCCCTCCAATGAACTTAAATGGAAGGTTATTTGGATATTTCTTTATATTCTTTATGAAACAATTTTTTCTTCCGGCGGCCGGGCCACTGTTGGAAAATATATTATGGGTATAAGAGTTAGAAGTGTGGATGGAAATGATCTGGGGATAGGTAAAGCTTTTTTAAGGTCTGTCGCTTATTTCTTTAGTTCTTTGCCGCTTAATGCGGGTTTTATTATGGCGCTTTTTACCAAGAAGAAAAGAACTTTGCATGATTTTATAGGCGCAAGCAGAGTAATAAGAGTAAGAGAAAAAAGTCCTATGGCTGAAGGTTTTATTATTATTGTAGCTTTTGCTTTATTGGCTTTTTTTATAGGTAGTTGGGTAAATCAGAGTTTTTTAACACTTGCCCCTTCTGAAAAAAAGCAGATTGTTCTTGCTAAAAGAAGTCTCTCAAGGGTGGGTCAGCTTGAAGAAATTCATAAGAGAAGATATGGCGGTTATACAATCGATATCAAGAGGCTGATTATTTTGAGTCATAACCCCAGGGTTTTGCAAGAAGATCTGATAAAAAATATACAGATTGATTCCCTTCTTATTTCATCAAATGGCAGAGAGTATATGATTAGCGCTAAAGCTAAGAATTGGCGCAAGAGTGAAGTTAAAATAAGCTCTGTTCGCAGATAGGAAGAATTTAAACTCTGTAAGTTTACCGAATCGCTCATGCAGAAGTTTTTACCGCCGTAATAACCATAGGTTTTGATGCGGTATAACATAGTTTGATAACGCCGTTATTCACTGCATTTTGTTCGGCAGCTTGCGGAAACTCGGTTTCGCCCAAAGGTCTTACCTCAAACATCCTCGCTGTCCGTATTGAGCGAATACCCTTACAAATCTTGTTCATAAGGCTAAACCTCAGAAATCGCTCTTTAGCAAACTCACAAACTTTTTTGTGTGTAAAGGTGTCCACACCCTAATTCTAACTTGAATTACCCAGCCCTTAAAAGGAAAGCTCTGTTCGCAGATAGTTTTATGTGAAAATTGAAATAGTGGTAAAAGAAAAAAGGTTTCTGACTTATAAGTCAAAAACCTTTTTTCTTTTATTTATATCCTTTAATAGACTTATCGGGATGTGGTTTCATTGCCACTTTGACAGGCCAAGCAGTATCTTGCTTGTGGAATAGCTTTAATACGAAGTTTTTTTATAGGTCTTCTGCAATATTCACATACACCGAAAACATTATTTTCTATTCTTCTGAGCGCCGCATCAACATCTTCAAGCATGGCTATTTCATTGCCTGAAAGTTCAAAGAACATTTCTTTGTCCAAGCTTTGGCTGGCGACATCTATAACATCACCCGTATCATGTTCGACGAGATCTAATTCTTTTTTAGTTTTTACTATATCGGACAGAGATGTTCTCAGCTCTTTAAGCTGTTTTGTTATTTCCTTCATTTCTTTCGCGCTGAATAAATCCTTTGCATTAACGGTCTTTTTAACTCTAATTGGTTTTATGGTGCGAATAATTTTTTTAGCTTTAACCTTAATTACTTTTTTTACTTTAGCTTTAATAATTTTCTTTATCTTAGTTTTAGGTTTAATTGCCTTTTTTGCTTTAGCCTTAATTGCTTTTTTTACTTTAGCTTTAATAATTTTCTTTATCTTAGTTTTAGGTTTAATTGCTTTTTTAGCTCTAGCCTTGATTACTTTTTTTACTTTAGCTTTAATAACTTTCTTTATCTTAGCTTTAGGTTTAATTGTTTTTTTTGCTTTAGCCTTAAATACTTTTTTTACTTTTATTGTTTTTTTAACTTTTAAACTTTTTTTTGAAGTTATTTTTTTTACTTTCTTTATCTTTTTTTTAGCTTTTGCCATGGTGTTTCTCCTCTTTCTTGGTCGTTCTCACAGTTCCCGACACTTTATGAAACATTGTTTCGTTTACTGTAGGATGTTGTGAAGAACATCGGTTTATTTTTTCTTATGATTTGTTTGTTTTTAGCCATAAGAGTTCTATGATACTTGGGAATGCTGAAAATTCCGTTTATTGTTTCCCCGTCAATAAACTTCAGCTTGTTTTTAAATTTTTTAGCTATAAGTTTGTCTATTTTTTGCGTAGTTATCAAAGATGGGTCCAAGGCTTTATCATCCGTGCAAATAGTGAAAGCCCAGGGCATATCATAGGATGGAATAAAAACTATATAGGAACGGACAATTTTAAATACTTTTTTTAAGGTATTGTTTATAGCGGGATGTAAGCTAAATTGTAATGGCGTGCCGGGGCCCGTTTGCGTGGCGAAGATTCCGTTTTTAGTGAGTTTTTTCTTTAAGGTTTTATAAAACTCAAGGGTGTACATTTCAAAGGCCGGTCCTCCTTCTAGGGGACTTGGTAAATCGGAGTAAATAATGTCAAATTTATTTTTTGTTTCTTCCACAAATTTTTTGGCGTCATCCACAATAAGATTCATTCTTTTGTCATTAAAAGAACCGCGATGCCAGGATGGCATAAATTTCTTGGCGAATTTAATTATTTCAGGATCAATATCCACCATGGTCAAATTTTTTATGCTTTTGGCATTTAAAATATCTCTGGCGGTTGCGCCTTCTCCCCCGCCCAAGATTAAGGCGGTTTTCGGGTTTGGATGCGCTATAATTGAGGGACAAACAAGAGATTCATGATAAAAAAATTCATCGAATTGGGCGGATTGAGTTTCTCTATCAATTATTAGGCACTTACCGAAAGCATGAGTTTCAATCATTGTGGCTTTTTGAAATGCAGTTTGAGATGTTCCAAGGATTTTCATAACTTTGTGGGCATGAAATTCTCCCTCACTGAACCATTCTATAAACCAATTCCCTTTCGGAATTTTTGTATTGCCCGTCTTTATCCAATCAAATTGTTTGATGTCTATTTTTTTCATTCGCCGATTATGCCTCGTTCCATTTTCATGACACTAAAATGTTTAGATTTGAAAAGTTTTTTTATCACCTTAAAGGCTTTCCAGGGCATAGATTTGGAGCCGCAGGTAAATAAGTCCACTGCCGCATATTTATGTTCCGGCCAAGTGTGAATGGCGAAATGAGATTCAGCTATCACAATAACCCCGGAGACGCCATGAGGTGTAAAATTATGAAACATAGAATCTATTATTGTTGTTTTAGCGGCTTTTGCCGCTTGTAGCATAATGTTTTGAACTTTATCTACATCGGATATACTTCTGAAGTCGCAATCATAGAGTTCCACAACCAAATGTTCACCTAAAACCTTCATTTTTAATTCCTCTAAGTTGTCAGATTACTTATTTTAATAAGCATATAAATTTATAATATTTATGACGGAAAGTCAATCAAAATAGATGATTGGCACATTCAAGTCGCTAGTGCAACAAATCCATTAAACACTTCTGCCGGTGTT
>CAZHQC010000066.1:0-12914 GCA_964534135.1 uncultured Elusimicrobiaceae bacterium
AGAACTTAAAGAAGGGATAAAAAAGACATATGATTTTTTTAGAACTATCGGGTAACGGAAGAAAAATGTGTTTCTTAATTCCTGAAAATTGTCTATGAAAATAGCTTTTTTAGGCACCAATGGTTGGTATGATACTAAGACGGGAAATACTGTAAGCGCTTTAGTGGATACAAAAAAATACTATATTGTTTTGGATGCGGGCAATGGTATTCATAAACTTGATAAATATTTAACTAAACCTAAACCTGTTTATATTTTTTTAAGTCATTTTCATTTGGATCATATAGAGGGACTTCATACATTATTAAAGTTTAATTTTAAAAAAGGCTTAACCATATGCGCGCCAAAAAACGCTAAGAAAATATTAAATTCCATACTAAAACAGCCTTTCACCGTTTCTTTAAACAAACTTCCATATAAAAATTCCGTATTTGAAATTCCAAGAGACATTTCCAAATTGCCTTTTGAATGTAAAGCTTTACCTCTTAAGCATTCTTCACCGGTTTTGGGTTACAGATTTAAAATAGACGGGAAAATTATTTCTTATTGCACCGATACCGGTTATTGCCCCAATACTGTGAAGCTTGCCGAGGGGGCGGATTTATTGATTAGTGAATGTTCTTATAAATCCGGCGAAGAAAAAGCGGATTGGCCGCATTTAAATCCTGAATCGGCGGCTTTGCTTGCCAAAAAAGCCAATGTAAAGAAACTGGTTCTCACTCATTTCGCGGCTGATAAATATCTAATTATGCAAGACAGAGTTAAAGCCGAAAAAATCGCTAAAAAAACATTTAAAAATTCTTTCGCCGCTAAAGATGGCACGATAATCAAATTGTAAAGGTGGAAAATTTACTCCCCTCTTTAGAAAAGAGGGGTTGGGGGAGATTTGAATGAAAGTTTTGCTTAAGCCTTGACTTTCTTAACAAAAACCCAGTTTTAAGTCTTGCCTTTTTTTTTAAAATGCGGTTATTATGAATAAAAAGCCAATCAAGAAAACGGACTATCTAATTATCGGAGCGGGTATAATAGGCTTAACTTTAGCCGCGCAACTTAAAAAAACATTTCCAAATAAAACAATTATCATGCTTGAAAAAGAGGATGATGTCGCATTGCATTCAAGCGGCAGAAATAGCGGCGTTTTGCACGCGGGTTTTTATTATACGGCAAATTCTCTTAAAGCGAGGTTTACGCGCGACGGCAATGCGGTGATGAAAAAATATTGCAAAGAAAAGGGCCTGAAAATTAATGAATGCGAAAAAGTTGTTGTTGCCCGTGATGAGAAGGAATTAAAGTATCTTTATGAACTTGAAAAAAGGGGGAAAGTAAACGGTGTTGATATTAAGATAATTGATGAAGAAGAATTAAAAAAAATAGAGCCAAATGCCACAACATTTCAAAAAGCTCTCTATTCTCCAACAACCGCAACAGTAGATCCTATTGAAATATGCCAAACTTTGAAAAAAGATATTTTAGATTTAGGTATAACTATAAGGCTTAACGAGGGCTATAAAAAACGGCTTTCAAATAATCTAATAATGACGGAAAAAGGAAAAATTATTGAAGCCGGTAAGATTATAAATTGTGCGGGCTTATATGCCGACAAGATAGCCAAAGATTATGGGTTTTGTAAGGATTTTACGATTATTCCGTTTAAGGGAATCTATCTTAAATACACTTTTGAGGATAAACCTGTTCGAGTCAATATTTATCCCGTTCCAAATATTTTAAATCCTTTTTTAGGGGTGCATTATACAGTTACAGTTGATGGAGGGATAAAGATTGGTCCTACCTCGATGCCGGCTTTTTGGAGGGAAAATTATTCCGGTTTTGAAAATTTTAAAATATTGGAATTTATTTCAATTATGATTTATGAGGTTAAATTGTTTTTAACTAATGCTTTTGGATTTAGGGCGTTAGCTTTTTATGAAATTCTAAAGTACCGGAGAAGTCATTTTACAGGTCTTGCCGGAGGCCTTGTCAGAGGTATAAATACAAAAGGATTTAATCAGTGGGCTAAACCGGGAATTAGGGCTCAATTACTGAACACGAAGACTCTTGAACTTGTTGATGATTTTATTGTTCAAGGTGATAAAAACAGTATTCATATATTAAATGCCGTAAGCCCCGCTTTTACTAGCAGTTTCCCGTTTACCAAATGGGTAATTGATAAATGCATTATCCAGCAAGTATCCAAATAAGTCATTTTCCTTTGCTCTTATAATATAATAATATATATATTAATAAATCACAGTAATTTGTTAAAGTACTCAGTAGAAAGACCGTTTTTTGTAAGGAGAATTTTATCCCCCCTAAATTCCTTCGTAATTTAGGGCTATGTTATGCCGCGTCAGAGCCTATGGCTATAAAGGCGGCGAAAGCAGGGGGGATTTCGCACAGATATAAAATTTAGGAGGCTTCATGAAAGTAGTCATATTAGCCGGTGGAATGGGAACCAGAATAAGTGAAGAGACTGATTTAAAGCCAAAACCTATGATTGAAATAGGTGGTAAACCCATGATATGGCATATAATGAAGTCATATTCTCATTATGGGTTTAATGATTTTGTCATTTGTCTGGGTTATAAAGGCTATATAATAAAAGAATATTTTGCCAACTATTTTTTGCATCAAGCGGATGTAACCATTGATATGAAAAATAACAAAATGGAAATTCACCATCAAAAAGCCGAACCTTGGAAGGTTACGCTTATAGATACCGGTATGGATACCATGACGGGAGGCCGGATAAAAAGAATTGAAAAATATGTGGGCAATAAACCTTTTATGCTTACTTATGGTGATGGAGTTGCTGATGTAGATATAAAAAAACTGGTTGATTTTCATAAGAAAAGCGGTAAGTATGCCACTATGACTTCTATTCAACCTGCAGGCAGATTTGGAGCTTTAAATTTAGATAAAGACGATAATGTTTTATCTTTCCTCGAAAAACCTAAGGGAGACAGTTCCTGGATAAATGGCGGGTTTTTTGTTCTTGAACCCGAAGTTTTTAAATATATAGAAAAAGATAAAACTATATGGGAAAGAGAACCTTTGGAAAAGCTTGTTAGCAAAAAGCAATTATCCACATACAAGCATGAGGGCTTTTGGAAATGTATGGATACTTTGAGAGATAAAATAGAACTTGAGAATCTTTGGCATAATAGGAAAGCTCCCTGGAAAACATGGAAAGATAATGATACAGAATAAATTCTGGAAAGGTAAAAAAGTTTTTCTTACCGGACATACCGGTTTTAAAGGTTCATGGCTTGCTATATGGCTTAATGCTATGGGCGCGAAAGTTATTGGTTATGCCCTTAAGCCGCCAACTAAACCCAGTATTTTCAAATTGTGCAGGATAGATAAAATAACTAAGACAATTATCGGTGATATAAGAGATAAAAATAAACTTGAAAAGAGTATTTTAAAATTTAAACCTGAAGTTATAATTCATATGGCGGCTCAGCCTCTTGTAAGAGAATCTTATAAAAACCCTCATGAAACCTATGAAACCAATATTATGGGCACGGTCAATCTTTTTGAAGCCGCTAGAAAATGTAAAACAGTCAAAGCTATAGTTAATGTCACTACTGACAAATGCTATGAAAATAAGGAACACTTAAGAGGGTATAAAGAAGATGAGCCTATGGGTGGTTATGATCCTTATTCAAGCAGTAAGGCCTGTTCGGAAATTGTGACATCGGCTTATAGAAGTTCATTTTTTAATCCTAAGGATTATAAAAAACATGGTGTGGCTTTGGCGTCCGCAAGGGCAGGTAATGTTATAGGTGGAGGCGATTGGGCGGAGGATAGGTTGATTCCGGATATAATAAAGGCAATTTCAAAGGGAAAAAAAGTAGTGATTAGAAGTCCTAAGGCCATAAGGCCATGGCAGCATGTTTTAGAACCTTTAAGCGGTTATTTAAATTTGGCGGAGAAACTTTATAAAAATGGGAATAAGTATGCATGTTCTTGGAATTTTGGACCTAAAGATGCAGATGCCAAAGGTGTTGAATGGATAGTAAAAAGAATGTGTGCTAAATGGGGTAATAATGTGGCATACAAGGTAGATAAAGGCAAACATCCTCATGAAGCTAATTATCTTAAGCTTAATTGCTTAAAAGCTAAGACAGAAATGAATTGGGTTCCAAAGTGGAATTTAGCCAATGCCATAGATAAAACAATTGAATGGACTTTGGCATATACAAAGAAAGAAGATTTGCATAAGATGTGTTTGAAACAAATAAATGAATATATGGGTGAGCGTTCATTGCGTTAATAGTGTTTATAGCGTAGAGCGTAAGGTTAACTATGAAAAAGAAAACAGAACCAGCTTTGAGAAAAGAAATACTTAAGAAAGTATCGGAATATCATAATCTCTTTCACAAAAAGAAAAAATTTGTTCCGGAAAAAGATCTTGTCAATTATGGTGGAAGGATTTATGATGAGAAAGAAATGATAAATCTTGTGGATTCTTCTTTGGATTTTTGGCTTACCTCCGGAAGGTATGTAGATAAATTTGAGAGGGAATTTTCAAGGTTTTTAGGTGCGAAATATTGCTCTTTGGTAAATTCCGGTTCTTCAGCAAATTTATTGGCTTTTATGGCTTTAACTTCTCCCAAGCTTGGTAAACGGCGTATAAAGCGTGATGATGAAGTTATAACTG
The DNA here is from genome assembly GCA_964534135.1 of uncultured Elusimicrobiaceae bacterium. Lineage (GTDB taxonomy): Bacteria > Elusimicrobiota > Elusimicrobia > Elusimicrobiales > UBA9959 > JAKLQJ01. The sequence goes on from CAZHQC010000066.1 coordinate 4,664, forward strand.
TGGCGGCTGGGTTTCCCACTACCGTAACTCCAATTATCCAATACGGCGCAGTTCCTGTTTTTGTGGATGTCTCTTTGCCTTCTTATAATATTGATGTTTCTTTGCTTAATAAGGCTTTATCTAAAAAAACAAAAGCTGTTATGATAGCGCATACGCTTGGTAATCCATTTAATATTGAAAAGTTAAGAAAATTTTGTGATAAGAATAAATTATGGCTTATTGAAGATAATTGTGACGCGCTTGGTTCAAAGTATTGTAACAAAGGGAAATGGGGTTATACAGGAACTTTTGGTGATATAGCTACTTCCAGTTTTTATCCTCCTCATCATATGACTATGGGTGAAGGTGGAGCGGTATACACCAATAATTTTGAGCTTAAAAGAATAGTAGATTCTTTCAGAGACTGGGGTAGAGATTGTTGGTGCGCCTCAGGAAAGGATAATACTTGCGGACATAGATTTACCAAACAATTTGGAGATTTACCAAAGGGCTATGACCATAAATATGTTTATTCTCACTTTGGATATAATCTTAAAGCTATGGAAATGCAGGCGGCTATAGGTCTTGCTCAGTTAAAAAAACTACCGTCTTTTATAAAAGCCAGAAAGAAAAATTGGGAATTTTTAAGAAAAAATTTTCAGAAGTATTCAGATGCGCTTATATTGCCGGAGCCTGAGGAAAATTCAAAACCCAGCTGGTTTGGTTTTTTATTGACAGTGAAGGATAATGCTAGTTTTAAGAGGGAAAAAATAGTTCAATATTTGGAAAAAAATAAGATTCAAACCAGAGTGCTTTTTGCGGGTAATTTGGTTAAGCATCCGTGTTTTGATGAGATGAGAAAATCCGGTAAAGGTTTTAAGATTATTGGTAAATTAGAAAATACTGACAATATAATGAACAATACTTTCTGGATAGGAGTTTATCCTGGAATGGATAAAGATAAGTTGTCCTATATTATTAAAATATTTGATTCTTTTTTTGGAGATATTAAGTGAAACTATCCGATTATGTCATAGATTTTATTGCCAAAGAAAAGGTTGAGCATCTCTTTGAAATGATTGGTGGAGCTATTGCTCATCTTGCTGACTCAGTTCACTCGCGTAAAGACATAAAGTGTGTTTCCATGCATCATGAACAGGCAGCCGGTTTTGCCGCTGAGGGTTATGCCAGGATTAATGGCAAGCTTGCCGTTGCCATGGCAACAAGCGGTCCGGGAGCGCTTAATTTACTTACGCCTATTGGAAGTTGTTATTTTGATTCCGTGCCAACTCTTTTTATTACGGGGCAAGTAAATACTTATGAATATAAATTTGATAAGCCCGTAAGACAAATAGGATTTCAGGAAACGGATATTGTCAGTGTGGTTAAGCCATTGGTTAAATATGCGAAGTTAGTTTCTGATGCAAAAGAAATTAGATATCATTTAGAAAAAGCTATTTTCTTAGCTCAAAGTGGCCGGCCCGGGCCTGTTCTTTTGGATATCCCCATGAATATTCAGCGCGCCAAAATAAGTCCCAAAAAACTAAAAGGGTTTTTAGGAACAGTTGAACATAAAAAGATGTTAAAAGAGAATAGGGGTTCCTTGCGTGATATTCCAAAAATAATAAAGATTATGGCGAAAGCAAAAAGGCCTGTTATTCTGATTGGCGGAGGACTAAGAATATCGGGAGCTACCTCAGAATTGGAACAGTTGCTAAAAAAAACAAATATTCCGGTAGTTTCTTCATTAATGGGATTAGATGCAATTGATCATGGCGCCCCTATGTTTTCCGGTATGATTGGAACTTATGGCAATCGCTATAGCAATTTTCTTCTTGCAAATTCAGATTTTTTGCTTATACTCGGCGCTAGGCTTGATACACGGCAAACCGGCACTGCACCAAAAACTTTTGCCAGAGAAGCTTTTAAAATTCATGTAGATATAGATGCTACTGAACTTAATAATAAAGTAAAAGCAGATATTCCCGTTAAATCCGATATTAAAATATTTCTTAAAGAATTAAATTTAAAAATTAAGAATTTTCCTAAAGGTGAATTAAAGCCGTGGTATGATATTATAAAAAGTTATCAGAAAAAATATCCTGTAATTGAAAATGTGAATAATCACCTGAAAATAAATCCTAATGAATTTATATCCGCATTGTCCGGACATGTAGATAAAAATACGGCAATTTGTGTGGATGTTGGTCAAAATCAAATGTGGGCAGGCCAATCTTTTCGTATTAAAAAAGGACAAAGAATGTTGATTTCAGGTGGCATGGGGTCTATGGGATTTTCATCTCCTGCCGCTATGGGTGCAATGCTTGCGGTGAAGGGTAAAAAGGGAGTTGTTATTTGCGGAGATGGCGGTTTTCAGGTAAATATACAAGATATTGATTTTTTCGGTAAATATAAATTGCCTGTTAAAGTAATTTTGCTAAATAACAAATGTTTGGGCATGGTCAGAGAATTTCAGGATATATATTTTGGCGGTAGACGGCAATCTACGGTAGAGGGCTATAGTTGTCCTAATATAAAGAAAATAGCTTTGGCCTATGGATTTGCTTATTTTGAGATTAAGTCAATGAAGGAAGTAGATAAAGCTTTAAAGAAAATTTTTAAACTTAATAGCCCAGTGTTAGTGGATGTTCAGCTGGGTATGGAAACCTCAGTGGCTCCAAAATTGCTTATGAATCGTCCAATTGAAGATATGTCTCCGTTTATTGATAGAAAGGAATTAAAAGAGCAAATGATTATAAAACCTCTAAAAAACTAAAATGAAATTAAAAAACATTCTTATTACAGGTTCCAATGGCTTTATCGGAAAAAATCTTCTCGAATATTTTTATGATAAATCGGAAAAATTTAAGATTTTTTCTCCAAAAAGAAAAGAACTTGATTTATTAAATGATAAAGCGGTTCTCAATTATATTAAAACATACAAAATAGAAATCATAATTCACTGCGCAAGTTGTGGCGCAAGTAAAAAAAAGAATTATGGTGCGAGGAATGCTGATTTGGTTTCTCTAAATTTACGAATCTTTTTTAACCTTGCAAGATGTTTAACTTTTAAGATGCGTATGATAAATATTGGCAGTGGCGCAGAGTATGATAAGCGGAATTCAATGCATAAGATAAAAGAAAGTTTTTTTGATACACATGTTCCTGTTGATAATTATGGTTATGCAAAATATGTAATTTCAAAATATATTGATAAGACTGATAATATTATAAATTTAAGAGTTTTTGGTCTTTATGGTAAATATGAGGATTATTCCTATAAATTTATTTCAAATGCAATTGTTAAAAATTTATTAGGTTTACCAATCATTATAAATCGGAATGTATCTTTCGATTTTTTGTATATCAGGGATTTTCTGAAAATAGTTGAAACTTTTCTTTCAGTTAAACCTAAGCACAAACATTATAATCTGACACCGTCAAAATCTATAGATCTTATTACTATCGCTAAACTAATAAATAAAATATCTTTAAAGAAAAGCAAAGTGCAAATTTTAAATTCAGGTATGAATATGGAATACACTGGTAGTAATTCACGCTTAAAAAAGGAGTTCGTAATATTAAAATTTTCATCTTATGAGAAAGGAATTTCAAAATTATACAAGTATTATAGTGAGAATATGAGTTTATTTGATTTAAAGGTTTTAAAAAGAGATAGTTTTTTAAATCGGTGCCGAATAAAAATATAATTTTTTGAGTGAGGATTACATTAATGAAACCTCTTATCACCGTGGGTATACCCACTTATAATGGATCTAAGTATATTTCAGAAACTATTGATAGTATTTTGATTCAGATGGAGTTTGTTCCTGAAGGTTTTGTTGAAATTTTGATATCTGATAATTGTTCTGATGATGATACTGCAAAGATTATTGCAGGCTATTGTAAGAAATATCCTGATATTTTTTCTTATTATAAAAATGTGGAAAATGTTGGTTTTGATAAGAATTTGAATTTAATATTTGAGAGAGCTCAGGGTAAATATGTTTGGCTTTTAAGTGATGATGATGTGTTAATATCTGATGCCCTCAAGACCATTACCGAACTTTTGAAGAAAGATTTTGACTATATTCATCTTAATTGGTCAGAATGTAATCAGAAATTGAAAGTCAATAATCATAAAGCTCTTAAGTTGCTTAAAAATGAAACATTTTTTGATTTTAATCTTTTTTTGACTAAGGTGAAAACGAGTCCTATTTTTATTTCTTCCAATATTTTTAAGAAGAGTTCTTGGGGGAAAGATGCTAATGAATTTATTGGAACCGGTTGGTTGCATTACGCTAAACTTTTTAATATTTCAAAACGACCATCAAAAATCCTAGTGGTTTCTAATCCAACTGTTAAATATCGTTGGTCTGAAGGCGGGTGGAAAACCAATCATCTATTTAATATTAAGCTGACCCTTACCCTTTTTGACCTTATTAATTTTTATAAAGATTATATCTCACCTAAAGTTTTACAAGAATGTATAGATATTACATTAAGTGAGCTTCATTTTGAAATATGTGCTAGCAGACTAAGTAAAGAGATTATTCCTGCGGATATTCTTGATAAACTTAAGAAGAACCTAATACCGTTTTGGCGTTTCCAGTTTTTCTATCTGAAATTATTGAAGATTCCTCTGCCTGTAGTAAGAGTTTTTTATTGGGGATGTAAAGCTCAGAGAAAAATTTTCAGTATTTTGCATTAGGTGTATCAATATGATTTCTATTACTAAAAAAAAATTTTTAACCGGAACTTTTGCGGGATATACCACCACTATTGTAAATAATGTGGTAAATCTTATCGCAGTACCTTTAAGTCTTGCTTATTTTGGAATAGAGAAATATGGCGCGCTTATGCTTATCTTGGGGGTGGTTAATTATTTGGCAATATCAAATCTGGGCATACCACAAGCTGTCGGAGTTATAGCTGCAAAAACTCGTGATAGGGAAGAACAAAATAAAATTGTGATAAGGTCTTTTTTAATGTTGTTTTTTATTGTTTTTATCATAATTGGCATAATTTTTATTTTTTTTAGGAATATGGAACTTGCTGGGTTTTTGGGGAAAATTCCGGTTAGTCTTAGAGGGGAAGTTTCAAATTCGGTTTGGCTGTTTTCTATTTTGTTTCTCTTAAATATTCCATTTAGTGCTTATTTATCAGGATTTATTGCCACGAATAGAGTTCATGTTGAAAGATTATACGCCGCCGGCATATCTATTATGATTTTGCTTTCTCTCTTTTTAACAATAGCGCTTAAGGGTGATTTGGTGTTATATGCTTTGATAAGAGGAATATTATTAATTTTACTGAGTTTGGCGGCTATGTTCCATTTTGTTTTGACGGAAAGAAAATACGCTATAAGAGTGAGGAAGTTTTTATTTTTTGATTTAATTAAATCCGTTTCTAAGGAGTCTTCACTTAAATCTATATTTTTTAGTGGGTTTAGGTTCTTCTTAATTGGTCTTGCCGCTACAATAGTATGGAATACAGATAATTTTGTAATCAGTTATGTCCTGGGTGTTTCATATGTCACGGCCTATTCTATAAGTTTTAAATTAATAACTATGACGTTCATAATATTCACCGCTTTTAACGCGGCAATATTACCTATGTTTGGAAAAGCTTGGAGTGAGAATAAATATGAGTGGATAGATGCTACTTATAATAAAATAATCGTGTTAAGTGCGGCTTTTGGAGGATTTGTTTGGTTATTTGGAGTGGCGTTTTCAAAAAATATAATAGATTTTTGGACCGGTCCTTCGGGGTATGCCGGATTGCTTACAATTTTTTCAATTAGCGCTTATGGCTATTGTTTATCTATGGTAAGCATACATGTTAATTTACTCTATAGTCGTAATGCTACATCTAAGCTTGCAATTTTGGGTTGGTTGGAGGCTGGGTTAAATTTATTTTTATCTATTGTTTTAGTTCGGTATTTGGCTCTTGGCGGAGTTGCTTTGGGAACTTTATTTTCCGCAATATTTACCGTTTTTTGGATAACTCCTGTTTTGGTGAGACGAGAAACTGAAAATAAGGTAAACTTTAAGTATAAAGTTGTTCTTAGACATTTTTTAAAAATACTGTTGCCTTGTCTTTGTTTGGTTATGGGAAGTAAAGTCTTGTTTAAAGATAAATACTGGATTGATTTTATTTTTAGCCTTATAATTATGGTTGGATATTCGGTGATGACTTATAAAAATTCTTCAACATATTTTAAGGAGACTTTGAGCAAGGTCTTTTTTAAACCATTGAATTTATTAAAAATAAAGCGGGTATAATTTTATTTGTAGAGAGATGATATGAAAGTTTTTTTAACTGGTGGATCGGGAATGGTGGGGAAAAATTTCCTTGAACATCCCGATATTTCAAATTTTGATGTATTTGCGCCCAGTCATGGTGCACTAGATCTTTTCAATTATCAAGCGGTAAAAGAATATATCACAAAAATTAAGCCAGATATTATAGTTCATGCAGCGGGTCGTGTAGGTGGAATACATGCGAATATGAAATATCCGGTCGCATTTTTAATTGAAAATCTTGATATGGGGCGTAATATTATATATGGTGCTAAAGAATGTGGCGTTAAAAAACTTATAAATCTCGGCAGTTCTTGCATGTATCCAAGAAATGCTCAAAATCCTTTAAAGGAAGAAATGATATTGACAGGTGAGTTGGAACCTACAAATGAAGGATATGGTTTAGCGAAAACTGTTGCGGCTAGATTATGCTCGTATATCTCCTCTGAAAATTCCAACTATAGTTATAAAACTTTAATTCCATGTAATCTTTATGGTCGATGGGATAAATTTTCTCCCAAGAATTCCCATATGATACCGGCAGTTATACGGAAAATTAATTTAGCGAAGGAAAAGAATGAGAAAGAAGTTGAAATATGGGGTGATGGTAGTGCAAGGCGAGAGTTTATGTATGCCGGTGATTTGGCTGATTGTTTAATTAAAGCTGTTTTTGATTTTGAATCACTTCCCGATTTAATGAATGTGGGATTGGGATATGATTTGTCTATAAATGAATATTATGAGAGTGTAGCTGAAGTAACCGGATATAAAGGGGAATTTACTCATGATTTAACAAAGCCTGTTGGTATGTCTAAGAAATTGGTTGATATATCAAGACAAAGTGAATGGGGATGGTCCCCCAAAACGGGACTTAAGGAAGGGGCAAAAAAGACATATGATTTTTTTGAGAAATTTATTAAGAACGAAGAGGGAGTTATCCAATGATTCCATTGATGAAAAATACTTTTATAAATGAACATGAAACTAAAAAAGAACTTGTTGATTTTATAATGCAGGCTAAGGTTTTAAGCATGGGTGAAAAATGCAAAGAGTTTGAAAAGAATTTTGCTAATTTTCAAGGAAGAAAACATTGTGTTTTGTTTAATAGTGGTGGCAGTTCTAATTTGGCTCTTTTACAGGCCTATAAAAACATGGGCATATTGAAAGATGGGGATAATATTGGTTTTTCGGCTTTAACTTGGTCTACCAATGTGATGCCAATAATTCAGTTGGGTATGATTCCTATTCCTATTGATTGCGAAGTTGAAACATTGAATTCGATGTCTTCAAATCTTGAAAGGAGAATTGAGGAAACGAAATTAAAAGCGTTTTTTATAACAAACGCTTTGGGATTTACCGGTGATTTGCCTAAGATAAGAGAAGTATGTGAAAAGAATAAAATTTTGTTTATTGAAGATAATTGTGAATCTTTAGGTACTGCTTTACCTGAAGGAAAAGCCGGAAATTTTGGAAAAGCGGCGACTTTTTCCTTTTTTGTGGCTCACCATATGTCAACAATTGAAGGAGGAGCTGTTTGCACTGACGATGATGAATTGGAGGAAATGCTCAGAATTGTAAGGGCTAATGGCTGGGATAGAAATTTAAAGTTTGAAAGGCAAAGAGAACTAAGAAGTAAGCATATGATTAAAGGAGAATTTGAAGCCAAGTATGCCTTCTATGATTTGGGGTTTAATTTTAGGCCTACTGAAATAACTGGTTTTTTGGGGTTGATTCAGTTAAGGTATCTTGAGGCTAATTGTAAAACTAGAGAAAATAATTATTTAAATTTGGAAAAGGAAGTGCTTGGAAATCCGGACTTTATTTCCATCAAACATAGCCATATATCCTTGCTTTCAAACTTTGCATTTCCAGTAATATCTAAAACCCCGGAATTAAGAAGAAAATATAAAGAGCAATTTTCCGGAGATGGCGTTGAGATAAGGCCCATAATAGCGGGGAATATTCAAAAT
>CAZHQC010000067.1:0-12720 GCA_964534135.1 uncultured Elusimicrobiaceae bacterium
CGGTTTCGGTGGTTATGAATTCGCTTAGGCTCAGAAAGATAAAAATATGAAAACAAGTTTTAGGAATAATATCAGATTAAAAGGTTATGATTATTCTTCCAATGGGTATTACTTTATAACAATAGTGACGCGAAATAGATTGCCGTTATTGAAAAAATATCGTTGTGGTAGCGGCGCGATTGCTATCGCGCGATAAACAGGCGAATAGCAATGCGCCGGCTACAAATAAAGGAATTTGGCAACCTAATTACTATGAACACATCATTAGGAATGAAAAAGCATTGCTTAAAATAAGAGAATATATAGAAAACAATCCGTTGGTTGAAAAAATAGATTGGGATAAATTGGATATATAATGTGTAGAGGCGGGATTATCATCCTGCGATAAACAGGCGAATAGCAATTCGCCGGCTACAAATAAAGGAATATTTCTTTAGAGGTAGTTGCAGAGCTTGCTCTGCTGAAAAAATGGAGGAATCATAATGGCAAAGAAAATAAGAAAAACAAAATTTGGTTATTCAAGTGTTCATGCGGCGTCAGCAAAAAACATAAAGTTTGCTGATATTGAAGCTATTGATAATCAGTATAAAAGAGATTATGAAATAGAAATTATTCATCCCGAATTTACGTCAGTTTGTCCTAAAACGGGTTTGCCTGATTTTGGCACCATTGAAATAATCTATACTCCCGATAAATTATGTCTTGAGCTTAAGTCTTTAAAATATTATTTTCTGCAATATAGAAATTACGGCATTTTCATGGAAAATTCCGTAAATAAGATTTTGGATGATATTGTAAAAGCCATAAAACCTAAGAAATGTGAAGTTATGGGAGATTTTACCCCAAGAGGCGGGTTGAAATCAATCGTAACAGCGACTTATAAAAAGAAAAAGTAGGGTTTAAAGTCCACTTCCTTTATTTGTCCTTATTATATATAATGATATTAATGTAATAAGCAGTTGATGTTTTTTAATCAATTTGCTTGCCCTTCCGAAGCCTTTTTGTCCTTTGTAGTCTTGACGAAGAAGGGGGCGAAGGAGGGACAATTTATAGTTTATGCCCAGTTGGCGCAGTGGTAGCGCGTTCCCTTGACATGGGAGAGGTCATAGGTTCGAACCCTATACTGGGCATATTTTTATAACTAAATCCTTATGAAAAAAATCATTAAAAAAGCTAATTTATCAAGATTTTCCGAAGTGAAGGAAAATCTTAAATATTGGCTTTCGTTATTGCCGGAAGAAAGAATTTCTGCAGTGGAATCATTACGGAGACAAAGTTATGGAGTTTCAGAAAGACTTCAAAGAATTTCTAAAATTACTAAACGAATTTAAAGTTGAATTCTTGATTGTGGGTTCTTATGCGCTCGCTTATCATGGTTCCCCCAGATATACGGGGGATATTGATATATTTGTTAATTCGGATAAGCTAAATGCCGCAAAAATTATAAATGTTATTGAAAAATTTGGTTTTAGTGAGCTTGGACTTAAAGTTGATGATTTTTCCAATACTAGCAATATTATTCAGCTTGGAGTGGCTCCTGTTAGAATTGACATACTTACATCTATTACGGGATTAACATGGGAGGAGGCATTCAAAGGATCAATTAAAGGTTCTTATGATGATGAATCCGTTTTTTATTTGGGGCGTAAAGAATTCATTAAGAATAAAAAGGCTGTTGGAAGAAATAAAGATTTGGCTGATATAGATTCTATAGAAGGAAACTAAATTTGTAGTTGCCCGATTTATCGGGTTCAGTTATAATAGGGATTTGCAGTTTGTTGTTGACACTAAGACCCTTAGACTCTCCGACTCTTGGACCTAAGACACTAGGACTTTTAATTATGGATAATAAGATGGAAGATAAAGACAAACTTATAGAGACGATGCGGCATTCTTTGTCGCATGTTATGGCCGCGGCTGTAACCGAACTTTTCCCAAATGCTAAACTTGGCATAGGCCCCGCCATTGAAAATGGCTTTTACTATGATTTTGAACTTGATCAGCCCTTTGTGCCCGCGGACTTGCCCAAAATTGAAAAAAAGATGAAGCATATCATAGGGCAGGCCCAAAAATTTGAATATTCCACAATGCCCAGAAAAGAAGCTCTTGAATTTTTCGAAAAGCGCGGTGAAAAATTTAAAATAGAATTAATAAATGACTTGCCCGATAAGGAAGTGGGGATTTTCAAGAACGGTAAGTTCCTGGATTTATGTAAAGGCCCTCATATCGAGCATACAGGGAAAATTAAATTTTTTAAACTTATGTCCATTGCCGGCGCGTATTGGCGCGGAGATGAAAAACGCCCTATGCTTCAAAGAATATACGGCATAGCTTTCACTACTAAAAATGAAATTGACGCTTATATTAAACAGCAGGAAGAAGCTTTAAAGCGCGATCATAGAAAATTAGGCAAACAGCTTGATTTATATAGCATAAATGAGAGAACCGGTCCCGGTCTTGTTCTATGGCATCCAAAAGGCGCGCGTATACGCCATGAGATAGAAACATATTGGAAAGACGAACATTTTAAAAACGGCTATGAATTGCTTAATACCCCGCATTTGGGAAGGTCCGACCTTTGGAAAACTTCAGGGCATTTGGATTTTTATAAAGACTCTATGTACGCTCCCATGGAAGTTGACAATATTGACTATTATGCCAAACCCATGAACTGTCCGTTTCATATAGAGATATATAAAAGTTCAAACCGCTCTTATCGCCAGCTTCCCTTAAGATGGGCTGAACTTGGCACCGTTTATCGTTTTGAAAAAGCCGGAGTTTTACATGGCTTGATGAGGGTTAGAGGTTTTACGCAAGATGACGCTCATATTATATGTACCCCGGAGCAAATTGAAAGCGAAACCATTGAAACCTTAAGGTTCAGTATGAATATCTGGAAAACTTTCGGTTTTACGGATGTAAAGGCTTATTTGGCAACGCGTCCAAACGATGCCATTGGCGAGCCCGAACAATGGGAAACCGCTCAGAAAAGTCTGCAAGCGGCAGCCGATAAAGAAGGCATTGAAGTTGAAATAGATGAAGGCGGTGGCGCTTTTTATGGCCCCAAAATAGATTTAAAGATTAAAGACAGCATTGGCCGGGAGTGGCAGACCACCACCATACAATTTGATTTTAATCTTCCCGAGCGTTTTAAAATGGAATATAAAGGCGCTGACGGGGCTAATCACAGACCATATATGATTCATCGGGCTTTGCTTGGTTCTTTAGAGCGGTTCTTTGGTATTTTGATTGAACATCATGCCGGTAACTTTCCATTATGGTTAAGTCCCATTCAAGTTAAGGTTGCCAATATAACGGAACTTGAAGAAGACTATGCTAAAGAAATTTGCCAAAAGCTTAAATATCAAGGCATAAGAGCTGAAGTGGACGCAAGGTCTGATACTATTGGTTTCAAGGTTAGGGAAGCGGCGCTTGAAAAAGTTCCCTATCTTATAATAGTCGGTAAAAAAGAAAAAGCCGAGAATTTAATATCTATGCGTTTGAGGGGAAACAAGAATGTTTCAGATATTAAGTTGGATGATTTTATTGATATTATTAAAACCGAAATTTCCGAAAAGAAATTAACCGGAAGTTACTTTACCCCGTAGATTACTAAATGTAATCTGCGAAATAAAGGAAGTGTTCCATTGGAATATTACTGGGTTTTAAATGAGTTGGAATAAAATAGGTGGTTGTAAAGCTTCGTGGTTGCGCTACATCAAAGGACTCCTCCGGGGTAAAATAAAAATTAATTGGTCGTTTGTACAACTTCCGACACTCTCCAGATTTCTCCGAAATCTATCCTATGAGGGCAAGTGCGGCAGAACATAGTTTTCTCGAAGAAACCTTAGGGGTTGATTTAATCAAAGGACTCCTGTGAGGTGGAATCAGTTCGTAAGTAGTTATTTTAAATGCCTTGTAATATAATATTGTTTCTTGATTTCCAAGAAACAATATGGTAAAGTTTCTTTATGAACAAGAAAGAAATATTCAAAGAGATTATAAAAAATTTTCAAGATAGAAGCCTTAAAGGGATTAAACCTCGCGATGTGATATTGCCTTTGGCTTCAGGTAAGATAATAACCGTTTCAGGAGTTAGAAGAAGCGGAAAAACTTATCTTTTGATGGATGCTGTCAAAAAGCTTATTAAGAAAGGAATCAGCTTTAAGCAGATAGTTTTTATTAATTTTGAAGATGAACGTTTGGAAATCGAAAAGAATGATTTTGATTTGATAATTAAAGCTTATCAAGAACTTTATTCTGAGCAAGATATTTCAAAGGTTTATTTCTTTTTCGATGAAATTCAAAATATAGAAGGCTGGGAAAAATTCACTAGAAGGATTTATGATTCGGTTTCAACACATATTTTCATCACGGGTTCCAATGCCAAGTTTTTAAGCAGGGATATTTCAACAACTTTAAGGGGAAGAAGTCTTAATTATGAAGTGTTTCCATTGTCATTTCCCGAATTTTTAGAATTTTTAAAAATATCTCCTGATATTCATTCTTCCAAAAACCGCGCAAAAATAGCGGCAAAATCCAAAGACTATCTTTTAAATGGAGGATTTCCGGAACTTTTATCTGTGGAAAAAAGTTTCTTTTTAAAAACTCTCCAAGAATATTTTGATGTTATGCTTTTTAAAGATATTATTGAACGCTATAAACGCAAAACTCATGCTCATTTGCTTAAATATTTCATAAAGAGACTCTTGTCTTCCATTTCAACTCCTGTTTCCATATATAAAATATATAATGAGCTGAAATCACAGGGATATAAAATCGATAAAAATTTGCTTTACGAATTAATTGAAGAACTTAATTCAATATATCTTTTTTTTCCTCTGCACAAATATAGCGCCTCACCAATTAAAAGAGAAATGAGCGAAAAAAAGTTTTACATAGTTGATAATGGTCTTGCCAATGCCGTAAGTTTCAATTTATCGGAAAATAAAGGGAATCTGCTTGAAAACGCGGTTTTTATGAGATTATACTCAATGGGTTTTTTATTATATTTTTATAAAAATCGCAAAGAATGTGATTTTGTAAGAATTAGGAAAGATGGAAAAAAAGAGGTTTATCAAGTATGTTATGATTTAAGTGATGAAGTGGTTAAACAAAGAGAATTTGCGGGTTTAATTGAGGCTTGTTTAGAACTGAAAATTAAATCCGGGTATGTGATAAGTATGTCGGAAGAATTTGAAAAAACGATTTCAGGAGTGAAAATAAAAGTAATACCTTTTTATAAATGGGTATTAGAAATATAATTTTCCGATTTATAGGGTGTTGTAAATAACAGTTTCGCAGTTCTAATTTTTTAGCAGCCCAGCTGCTTGCCTTTCCGTACTTGTGCTTCGTAACTTTTTAGTGAAGAAGTACGTGTGCTTCGTAACTTGTTAGTGAAGAAGTAGCTTTAGTGTAGGAGGGGCTAGTTGTTTATCTGTATTGAGTAAAACACTATGACTAATAAAGAAGCTGAAAAATGGGCTATTGAAGAAACTAAGCGAATAACTCGTAGTATACTGAAGGGGCAACATGTAAAAACATGGCTTTTTGGATCACGAGCAACGGGAAAGAATAGAAGTTTTTCTGATATGGATATTGCCTTGGATGCGGGCAAAAAGTTGGCTGTTAGAGTGGGAATTTCTGAAAGAAAAATAAAAGAGAATATCAGAAAGCTAAAAGAAAAAGGGCTTCTACGCCGTCTTGGCCCTGCCCGCGGAGGTTATGGGGAAGTTTTTAAACAATGAGTGCGGGTATTAATTCCCTTCGTTCTTAAATGTATAAAGTTATATAATACAGTGATGTTTGTACCCCTTTTGTTGTTTGCAGTAGTAATTCGTCAAGTTGTTTTGTGTTAAATTTTTTAGCCGTCTGGCAGTCCAGCCGTCTATCTGTTACGAGGTTTTTTATGATTTCTAAATTATTTTTAAGTTCATGTGTAGGAATTTCAAAGTTTTTTCAATCCCATAGGTTAGGAATAATGTGGTTATTGCAGTCTGTCCGCTGTTGCAATGTGGCGGAAAAACCTGCGGGGTGGAAAAAAGTTGCTGCCAAAGGCAGCCTGATTTTTGGATTGATGTTTAGTTTTTTGTTTTTTAGCTTTTCATCATCAGCGATAAACTTTAGTAATGTGGAAAACGTTTCCGATTCTAATGCTGAACAATCCGATTCAGTTATTCAAACACAGTTTGGTGACAAAATAAAAGAAGAAAATACAGATTTCGTTCCATTTAGCAAACGTTTGTCGAAATCTGATTTTGAATTATTTATTTCAGCCGGATTGCTTGAAAAATGGGCTCCTACAATAAAACAATTCGGCTATAATTTGTTTAATAATCCTCCTTCCACTTTCGCTCCGGCAAATAATATTCCATTGAGTTCGGATTATATCGTAGGGCCCGGTGATAAATTGCAAATATCTGTATGGGGCAAGATAGAAGGCAATTGGGCAGTTCAAGTTGACAGAAACGGCAATATAGCTTTGCCTAAAATTGGCATTATATGCGTTGCCGGATTATCCTTTGTGGAGTTTAAAGAAACTTTGGAAAAAGAATTTTCAAAATATTATACCGGCTTTAAAATGAATATTACTTTTGGCTCGCTTCGCTCAATAAGAATTTATATTGTTGGCAATGCCAAAAACCCTGGCGCTTATACTGTGTCTTCTCTTTCAACTTTGATAAATGCTTTATTTGCCGCTGGCGGTCCAAATAGAAACGGTTCAATGCGCAATATTCAAATCAAAAGAAATGGTAAAACAATTGTTACTTTTGATTTGTATGATTTATTGCTTAAGGGAGATAAAACAAAAGATATTCGCCTTTTGCCCGAAGATGTTATTTTTGTTCCGCCCATCGGGCCTTTGGTGGCAATAGCGGGCAAAATTAAAAATTCCGCCATTTATGAACTCAAAGGCGAAACAAAACTTATGGATTTAATAGTTATGGCCGGTGGATTTACCAATACCGCTTTTAGAGGCAGAGTGGCGATGCAGAGAATCTTTAATCATAGATTTACGGATTTTTTTGAAGGAGAATTGCCCGAAATAGCAGGGGATAATTCAAAAAACGTAATGCTTCAAGATGGGGACTTGGTTCAAATTTCAGCTATCGCCAAGCAGGATAGCGCGGTTAATCTTGCCGGCGCGATAGTTTATCCCGGAAAATTCGGCATAAAACAAAACAAAACCACGCTCAAAGATATAATAAAACTTGCCGGCGGTTTAAAGCGGCAGGCTTCAAATAAAGCTGAAATAACCAGAGTACAGCCTTCAAGCAGTGGTATTTTGACTGAAAGGTTTGATATAAATCTCAGGGATATTTTAAGTGATTCTTCTAAAGAGTTTGAGCTTTATCCCAATGATCATATAATGGTCAAGCCAATACCGGGTTGGAAACTTTACAAAATGGTTAGTGTATCCGGCGAGATTCAATATCCGGGTGTTTATACCATTAAAAAAGGGGAAAAATTATCATCCGTTCTTAAACGCGTTGGCGGTTTTACCAAACAGGCATATGCCAAAAATATAGTGTTTACCAGAGAAAAGGTAAGAAAGCAACAACAAAAAAATATTGAAGAAATAGCCAATCGCCTTGAAAAAGAGATTTTTGTTGAAGGTTCCGCCAGATTAGGAACTGCTATATCGCAAGAAGATATTGAGGCGAGAAAAATTGAAATGGACGCTAAGACAAAATTTGTAAATTCGCTTCGGAATTTAAAAGCCAATGGCAGGATTTATATCAAATTTACGACAATAGAAAAACTTGAAAATTCTGATTATGATATAGAAATGAATGAAGAAGACACTATATTTATTCCTTCAAAACCCAGTGTTATCAATATATCCGGCGCGGTTATGGCGCAAGGCAGTTATATTTATGCCGCTCGTAATTTTACAGATTATGTGAATATGGCAGGCGGTTATTCCGAACATGCCAATAAAGGCAAAATATTTATTCTTAAAGCGGATGGTTCGGCGAAAAAAGCTAAAAAATGTATTTTCTTTAGCACCAAAGTTGAACCAGGGGACACGATAGTGGTGCCTGAAAAATTCAGCAGAATAGCCTGGCTTAGAGGCATAAAAGACATAACCCAAATACTTGCGAATATGGCTCTTACAGCCGGCATAGTAATAAAAGTTTTTTAAGTAATTTTTTTACCCCGTAGCGCTGGGGTGAAATGAGATTAACTCGCCATGTGGATGTAACGCTTTTTACAGGATTTGGTTTGGAAGGGCCTGTTATTGACGAATTATTGGCAATGTACAAGTCTCGTTTGGAAAATGCAAAAAAATTCGCTTTGGATAATAGAGTGCTTCTTCTTGAATCTAAAGGCGGTATTGGAGTTGACATTGCGCTTGGAGGGATTCCTTTTGAAGAAGAAATGATTCGCAGAGCAACATTGTTTAACTTTCTTCCGGAGTTTTCAATCTCAACATTTTCCGCGGAAGATTTGATTATTCTTAAGGCTTTTGCCAATCGCGAGCAGGATTGGACGGATATTAAAGGAATCCTTATCCGTCAACAGGGAAAAATTTTATGGGATTATGTTAGCAAACAACTTGAACCATTATGTTTGGCAAAAGAATTGCCCGGAATTATGACACATCTGCATGAAGTAAGGCAAAATACAAACCTCAAGTAAGCGGATGGAATTTGGAGAAAGATTAGACAATAGTTTTATTAAAGAAACTTCGGAGGTGGAATTTAAAAGTATTCCTATCGGTAGTTGCCCCATTCATGGGGCTCAGTTGTAAATAGCAGTTTCGCAGTTCTAATTTTTTTAGCTGCTTGCCCTTCCGGGAGGGTCCAGCTGTTAAACCTTCTAGCAAGGTGTTTTTATGAATGTGGATGATATATTACAAAACATTATCAAGTTACTTATAGGTGATTTGAATCCTGATAGATTAATTTTATTTGGCTCAAGGGCTAAAGGAACCGCACATAAGGGTTCTGATATAGATGTAGCTGTGGAAGGTGGAAAAAGTTTGGAATATAGGGAAGAAAGAAAATTAAAAGAAAAAATTGAAGAAGTTAGCGGTATTTATTTTGTAGATATCGTATTCTTAGGGAAAATAAGTAAAGACTTTAGAGATATGATAATGGAAACAGGGAAGGTTGTTTATGAAAAAAAGTGATGTTCTTTTAGCTTTAGATAAACTTGATAGAGCCTATAAAACTTTAAAAGAAGCTGTAGATATTACAGAAAATAATCTTGAAAGGGACGGCACTATAAAGAGATTTGAATTTACGTTTGAGCTTTTATGGAAAACACTTAAAATTAATCTCGATTATTATGGAGTAGATTGTAATAGCCCTAAGATTTGTATAAAAGAAGCTTTTAGAAATAAACTTATTGATGATGGGGAGATTTTCTTAGATATGCTTGAAGATAGAAATAAGACAACCCATATATATGATGATGAAACTGCGGGTAAGATATTTGAGCGAATAAAAATTATCTATGTTAAAGCTATAGAAAAATTTATATCAAAAAACAGAGGCGCTTTGTAAATTATTTAAGCTGTTTTTAGTTGTTAAGTTTTTTAGCTGTATGCCCTTCCGTACATGTGCTTCGTAACTTGTTAGTGAAGAAGTACGTGTGCTTCGTAACTTGTTAGTGAAGAAGTAGCTTGTTAGTGTAGGAGGGGCGAGCCGCCAAGTCGCCTTTGAACTTCCTTAATATTGTATAATTGTATTACAAGGCATCAATTATTTGCGATATTGTTTACAGTTCAGCGATTGAGGGATTGGATTACAAGTGTTTTCTGGGCACTAATACTCTAAAGATATTATGCGTCTAAAAAGAAAAGAAATAAATTTAATAGTTCAAAGCGTAAGTAAATTGGATAATTGCGCTCAAGTACTGCTTTTTGGTTCAAGAGCGGATGACAGTAAAAAGGGCGGGGATATAGATTTGCTGGTAATATCAAAAAAACTAAACTATTCCGATGGATTGAGAATACGCCGAATGATATTTCAAAAAATGGATGAGCAGAAAATACATCTTCTGATTTGTAAATATCCCAATGACCCATTTTCTAAAATCGCTTACAAAGAAGGCATAAGATTATGATGAAAGAATTGTTAAAGTTGTTAAAACGGGAAATTTTCGCGCTTGAGACTGCTGCTGAAAGTCTAAATTATTCTTACAAAAAATGTTTGAAAACCGGTATTAAAAAAAAATATACGCCGGCGGAACTTGAACACTTTGAGGCTTTTACCAGTCGTTTTGCCAGAGTAAGCGATATCCTTATTCAAAAAATTTTCCGGCTCATAGATAAAATTGAACTTGAAGACGAAGGAACCGTAAGAGACAGAATAAATCGCGCGGAAAAAAAAGGGCTTATCCAAAACGCTGAAAATTTTGCTGAGATGAGAATATTGAGAAATGACATATCTCATGAATATCAAAGTGAAAATTTAAAGGCTATTTATAAAAAAACATTGGAATTTACCGCTATTCTTGTAATGACGATTTCTAAAGTGAAAGAGTATTGCAAGAAGTTTAATTAACATTTGCGAAAGTTGGTCGCTATTTTGTATCCGCATTTTTAATAATCCGCAATATTTTTTTGAATTGTAAAAAAACAGAAGCGCTTTGTAAATTATTATGGATAAGAAATATAATACAAATACTTATGAATGTTGCTCTTACAGCCGGTGTAGTGATAAAAGTTTTTTAAAACGGCTAGGCAGCCAGTCTGCTTGACCGCTAGACGGCATAGGTAAACGGATTTTAATGAATACAGAAAGATGGGAGTTTGGAAAATAGCGAATCAGTTTGCTCTGGATGTTTAGTTTAGTTTGTTCTTCTCCCTTTATTAAAGGGAGACTGAGAGGGATTTAGAAGGTTGTTAGTTGTTTTGTTGCGTGCGTGCCCTTCCGAAGCTTTAGCGAAGGAGGGGCTAGCCGCCTAGCTGTTGGTTGTTCAGCTGTAATTGAGGCACTTACTATGTCACACCCGAAGCGTGATTATAAAGAGGTATTTTGCTAAAATAGTCTTATACGAGGAAAGAGGCAAATTAAGCTTTAAAATTAAAAAAATATGGGTTTAAATGAATAACAAAAAATCAGTCAGACTCTCAGAAAATTATATAAAAGTTATAAAAAATAGCGCATTTGAATTTTTTGGAGATAAAACGAGGGTTTTAGTATTTGGCAGCAGAGCGGATCTTAATGCCAAGGGCGGAGATATAGATTTGTATATAATTCCCGAAAACAAAGATAATATTTTGGAAAGACAGCTTAAATTTTCCGTAAAGATTAAAATGATTTTGGGAGAACAAAAAATTGATATTGTTATTAGAGAAAATCCTGAGAAGCTTATTGAAAAAATCGCTTTAACAAAGGGGGTTGAAATATAAGATGAATGAAATTTATGAAATATTCAAGAAAACAAGAAACGAGGCTCAAACTCACTTTAACAGATTAAAAATAGCTATTAAGCGTATAAAAAATGCTGAGGGGAGTCCATTAAACGGGATCAATATTAAACTATTGCTGGATAATGAAAATTCCGCAAGTTTTCTTGATCAAGTGGTTTATAGATTTTCTAAATTGCAGGATAGCTTGGGCAAGTTAATCAGATTTTATCTGAGTTTGAGAGGAGAAAATATTGACGGTTTATCAATGATGGATATGATTAATTTAAGCGAAAAAATAGGGATTGATATTACTGGCGACAAGTGGCTTGAACTTAGAAGGTTGAGGAATATTTTAACTCACGAATATGAAGAAGAGCATCAGAAAATCGCGGGAACAATAAATAGGGTTTGCGAAGAAATTCCCTATTTGGAAAAAATCATAGGCCAATTGGTAGTGAAATTATAAATTTTTTAGTTGCCTAGTAATTTTGCTGTTTGTTGTTTTTTTGCTGCGTGCCCTTCCGACTTGTCCTTCGTAGTCTTGACGAAGAAGGAAGCTTTACGTGTCATTCGTAGAATGAGCGAAGGAGGGTTGACTCTAAGACTCTAAGACTTTATTTTGTTTGTTTTTCTCCCTTTGTTAAAGGGAGACTGAGAGGGATTTAAAAGGTTGTTAGCTGTTTTACTGTTGACTCTAAGCCCCTTGGATCCTTAGACTTTGTATGGTTTCTAATATGAATATAGATAATATAGTGCAAAAAATTGTAAAATTACTCTCGGAGGAATTGAGTCCTGATGAATTGATTTTATTTGGTTCAAGAGCAAAAGGAAATTTTAAAAAAGGTTCGGATATAGATATAGCTGTAAAAGGCGGCAGGGAATTAACTCATAGAGAAGAGCGAAAATTAAAAGAAAGAATAGAGGAATTATCAGGGCTTTATTCGGTGGACATTGTTTTTTGGGGAAAATTAGATATGGATTTTAAAGAAAATTTAAAAAACACGGGAAAAATTTTATATGGGAAAAACTGAAGTTATTTTAGCTATACAAAAGCTTGAGAATGCTTATAGTAGTCTTAATGAGGCAGTTTCAATGGTAAAAGACGCTCTTCATAAAGATGGAGTGATACAGAGATTTGAGTTTACCGTTGAATTGTTGTGGAAAACATTGAAAATAGTTCTTGAGTACAATAAAATTGAATGTGAAGGTCCTCGATCTTGTGTTAAAAAAGCTTTTAAATACGGATACCTGAATGATGATGATTTAATCTTGGATATTCTTGAAGATAGAAACAAAAGTTCCCATATTTATGATGAAAAAACTTCCGAAGAGATTTTTCAAAGAATAAAAAAAGT
>CAZHQC010000068.1:0-12459 GCA_964534135.1 uncultured Elusimicrobiaceae bacterium
AGCGACTACACCTTAAAACAACTTAAAACTGGTTTGACAAGCTAATCCACTAAATCCTATAATTCAGATGTAGATATGGCAAAATGGATGAAAGAAACTTTCATGCGCTTAAAAGCCACGCCGAAAGAGATAGAAAAGCATCTTTTAAAAACCATACTCATCAGAAAAGGCTTTAAAGATATTATTAAGTTTTGCGATAAGAACAAGATACCGCTTGAAGTTGTAAGCGGCGGTTTAGATTTATATTCCCGTCCTTTATTTAAAAAATGGAATTTGGATGTAAAATATTTTTTTGGTAAAGCCAAATTTACAAAAAATGGTTATCGTATAAATTATCCCTATTTAAAAAACTGTTCTCTTGATGATTTTAAAAAGGCCAGAGTGAAATTTTATCAATCAAAAAAAAGAAAAGTTATTTTCTGCGGTGATGCGACCACCGATTTAAAAGCGGCAATGATAGCTGATAAGGTCTATGCCACAAAAACACTTTTAATATTATGTAAAAACAATAATATCAAAACTTCTTGGCTTAGGACTTTTTTTGATGTAAAGAAATTTATAATAAGAAACAGTTAAGAATATCGAGCTGTAAAACTAAGCGTAGCTAACTATTATGCATCCATATCTTCTAAAAATTGGCAGTTTCTCAATTCCAACATACGGTATTTTTGTCGCCGCGGGTTATCTTCTGGGCGCTTTTTATATTTACAAAAGAAATAAATTACTTAATATAAGTAAGGAACAACTTTCCGATATATTGCTTTTTGTGATTATTGCCGCGCTCCTTGGCGGTAAATTATTTTATGTAGTAATTTTCTGGAATGATTATGGCTTAAATTTTTTTGAAAAAGCCCTAAACGCTCTAAAAGATTTTAGATATGGTTTTGTGTTTTATGGAGGTTTGATAGTTGCCACTGTTTCCTCTTATTTTTATTTAAAAAAGAAGAAAATAAATTTTCTCTCATTTGCGGACATAGCGGCTCCGGGTATTGTTTTGGGTCATGCGATAGGCCGTATAGGCTGTTTTTTTGCGGGCTGCTGTCATGGAAAGCCGACCGATTTTATTTGCGCGGTAAAATTTAATAATCCCGAAAGCTTGGTTTCCCCCTCCTTAATAGGTGTCCCCATTCATCCGACTCAACTTTATTCTTCAGCGGCAAATTTTATTATTTTCATAGCTTTACACTTTATGCTGAAGGCCTCCCTTAAACATAATTGGAAAAAAGGCTTAATAGCCGCTTCATATATCCTGACTTATTCCATAGCCAGATTTACAATAGAAATTTTCCGTGGAGATGAGCGGGGCAATTTTATTTTTGCAATGTCACCCTCACAAGTAATATCATTATCAGGAGCGCTTATTGCTCTATTCTTTTTTTACTTTGCATGGAAAAATAAGACAAAGGCAACAAGACACATAAGCACTCTTAGGAATCTGCCTGTAAAGTGAACTTGTTACACTTTGAAAGATTCCCGGAATATTGGTCCCATGAACTAAGTTACACGGCCCAAAGTAAAAACCAGAAACAAATTTTTACTCAACTTTAATCTTAATCTGCCGTTATTATAAGGAAATTATGCCAAAAACCATATTATTTGAAATTGACCCCAAAAGACTTGACGCTTTCTTAACAGATAGCGAACATGATTTTTCCAGGGAATTTATAAAAAAATTAATCAAAGCAGGGAAGGTACTGGTAAACGGTAAAATAAGAAAGCCGGCCCATATTTTGGAATTTGGCGATAAAATAACTTTAGATATGCCTCAAATAGAAACTAAAAAAGACCTTCTTAAAGATCTCATTATTTATGAAAATGATGAAATTATCGCGATAAATAAACCGTCCGGAATAAAAATGCATCCCAATGATTCCAACTGGGAAGAGACTCCCGCTACAGCTTTATTTGGCGATGAAACCGTCGTTTCAATGATTCTAAGATCAAATCCGGAAATCGTTGATTCGGGAATGACTCGTTTGGGCCTTGTGCACCGTCTTGATAGAGATACCAGCGGTCTGGTGCTTATTGCTAAAACCCCTGAAGTTCAAGACTCTTTAACCGCACAATTTAAAGAAAGACTTATAAATAAAAAATATTTGGGCGTAACTGATTTAGTGGCTGAAGATTCAAAAGGCAGAATAGAAGCTCCTATCGGCAGACTTAAGGGAGATAAAAAAAATAAAGTCTGGAAATATGGCAGATATGCTCTCACAGAATTTAATGTTCTTGAAAATGGAAAAAAATATTCACTTCTGGAAGTATTCCCAAAAACAGGCAGAACAAATCAAATAAGAGTACATTTGGCTTATATCGGCTACCCCGTGGCCGGAGATAAACTCTATAAAGGCTCGCCGGCAGCAGCAAGATTAATGCTTCACTCAAATGCGATAACCTTTAAACTTCCCTCCCAAAAAAGAAGAAAAACCTTAAAATGCGAACCGCCTAAAGATTTTACAGATGCATGGAAAACCCTGAAAAAATCACCCGTAAGAATCTGAAAGATTCCCCGGATGTTAGTCCCGTGAATTAAATTACCCTACCACCCGCTTGCAAAGCGTATTTCATGGATGGCGATTATATCGCCATAAGCGGGTGGTGGGGTAATTTGCGGTTGGTTTATTTAGCGCGCTCTGCGCTTTAAAACTTGGAAGCGGGCGAAAATACCCTAAAATCTATTCTCGTAAATATATTATTGCGATTTTCAAGCTCAGACAAGAAAGCCTCATCTATATTCTTTTCAATAATTTGAGTAAGGAGATTATTGGCATTACCGCAATGATCATTTATTCTGGAATAAGCATAATCAGAATGGGAATTTATATACATCAAAAACGGCCAATCTGAATTTTGACTCAAAAGCGTTTCACGAGATGCTTGATTTAAAGCCCTTGTAGTTATATTATTAATTCTCTGATTTTTAAACCTGCCGGCTGTTTCAATCATTCTTTCCGTAGTGGAAATTATCCCCGGATAAATTTTATCATTGGATTCATTGATCCATGGATCAAAATATCCGTTTTCACCCCACGATGATATTGCAGGCTCAATGGAATCAGGTTCTTGGCAAGAATCAATATATTCACCGGGCATAACAAATTGAAGAGGCAATCTTTCCTCTCTTATTCTTCTTATAATAGCTTCAACAAAAGCCGGACCTTCAAACCACCAATGCCCGAACAATTCAGCATCATAACAACCGACAATAATGGGTTTTATTGCCGAATCGGAATAAATATCATCCATCTGTTTCAACCGTTTATTTAAAAAATCTTCCGCATGGCGCGCGACTGTGGCTTTTGCCAAATCAGGGTCATATAAAGCTTTTTGAGATAAATCAACATCACCTGTAACTCTATGATATTTTAGGCCCAAAGGCTTTCTGCCTTTGCCCATACCGGTATACGGTTTTATATATTCATAATCAGCGTCATAGCCCAAGTCTCTATGAAATTCTCTATAAGAACTATCACCGGGATAGCCAAATTTAGCGCTCCAAACTTCTTTTGAAGAATTAATATCTCTAGCAAAAATATTTAACCCTTTTTGAGTTTTTAAAGGAGCATAAACTCCGTTTCTCGAATTCTTAACGGCATGAGTTTCCATAAAAGTATAATCGAAACCCGCAAGCTTGATATAAGTATCAAGTCTTTTATCATAAGCGCATTCGGGCAACCAAAATCCTCTGCTTTTCTTGCCAAATCTATCTTGATAATCATCCGCGGCTACGGCTATTTGCGCTCTTAAGGCCTCTGGATGAGTAAGCAAAGGAAGCACAGCATGGGTAGCGGAAGATGTTATTATTTCTATAAGTCCGGCCTGCTGAAACTGTTTAAAGGGAGTAATAAGATCACCATCATAACGCTGCATGGTTTCAGCCGCAAGAGTATAAAGGTCTTTATAAACCTTAAGAGTTTTTAAAAGCAAAGGATTATTGGAAGCATTATCCGTTTCTTTGCCAATAAGCTCAAGCCTGGAATTTATATAATCATTAAGTTTTTTCTTAAGAAGTTTATTTTCAAGCATAGCGCCAAGAGTTGACGAAATGGAAATAGTAATACACGGCCGAATGCCGTCTTTGGAAAGATTTTCTATCATGGATATGATGGGAATATAAGTTTCCACTACAGCTTCAAAAAACCAGCTTTCCTCAGCAAAATCGGTTGTTCCCGGATGATTTACATAGGGAAGATGAGCGTGCAACATTAACATCAATGAGCCTTTTGAAGTCACCCTACCACCCCCTCAGTCTCGCATAAGCGAGACTCAAAAACATACCAATTAAAAATTGGTGAGGAGGTGGTAGGGTCACCCTACCACCTACTTTGGCGCTACAAGCGCCAGTATAAAAACACGCTTCGCAAGTGGGTGGTAGGGTCATAAGGACTCCTTTTTGAAAAAGCCGGAAGCATAGGTGTCTTTAACTTCTTTACTTTCAATACCGGGAACGGTTATGGTATTGGATTCCATCAATTGAATATCTTCTCCCGATAAAGTTTCAGCATGTATAGTGGCATAATAATCTTTGCCTTTTTGCGGAATATCCATATATTCTTTAAATTTATCCCAATTTAAAATTTTCTGACAGGCAAAAGATCTCTCTTGCGCATAATAGAATTTTAAGGTTATCTCTTTTTTAAAGTTTTTATTTAGGAAATTTTCGGTTTTAGCTTTATTCCAATGCCAAAAAACAAAAATCTTGCCGGGATTTTTTACAAGCAAGACCAAGCGTTCACTAATAGGAAGTGTTTTATTAGGATTATCCATGTCATATTCCGTTTAAATACTATAAATATTTTACCAATTTTAGGCTCTAAAGGACAATAAAAAACACAGACATATGGCATAACCTGCTATCTCTTAATTCTTGCCTTTAGTTTGAAATTTATTTTAATTTGTATTTTGTTTTTATATCATTTAGAATGATAGTAACAATCATTAGCCAACAAAGCCGATTTTTTAACTTATTAAGGGGTTTTTAGCAAACCCTTCCAAGGAGACTTTCTAAAATGAAAGCTATTTATAAACCCAAACCCGCTGCCGGCGCGCTATACGGGAATGTTGATATTCCGGTAATAAAAAGAGATGAGATTTTGATAAGAATAGATCACGCTTCAATTTGCGGAAGCGATGTGCCGATATACAATTGGACAGGCTGGGCGCCCGACAGGATAAAAACACCTATGGTCTTCGGCCATGAATTAGCCGGAGAAGTAGTTGAAATAGGAGAACTTGCCAGAGGCTTTGTTAAAGGTGATTTTGTGTCAGTAGAATCGCACATCTTTTGCGGTTTGTGTTATCAATGCAGAAATGATCAAAGACATGTTTGCAGTAATTGCAAAATAATAGGTTTGGATACGCCGGGCGGATTTTCGGAATATGCCGCTATTCCCGCACGTTGCGCTTGGAAACATACAGATAACTCCCTTAAGGATATCGCCTCCATCATGGAACCCTTCGGCAATGCCGTATATGCCACGCTTATTGAAGATGTAGTGGCTAAAACCGTTCTGGTTTCAGGCTGCGGACCGCAAGGACTTTTCTCCATTTCAATTGCAAAAGCAAGCGGAGCAAAAACGGTTATAGCTTTGGATACCGCTCCCTATAGAAGAAAACTGGCTGAAAAAATGGGCGCGGATTATGTATTTAATCCCCTCGATAAAAATACGGAAAGTAAAATTAGACGGATACTAAAAAACAGAGACGGTGTTGATGTCGTAGTGGAAATGTCCGGTAATTCTACCGCCATAGATTTTGGCTTGCATATGCTTAGCTTTGGCGGAAGATTTACAGCCTTCGGCCTGCCAAGTTCAAAAATAAAAATCAATTATTCTGACGATATAATCTTTAAAGGCCTAAGAGTTTATGGCGTAGTTGGCAGAGAAATATTTAAAAGCTGGTATAAAATGGAAAGTCTCTTGAAATCAAAAGCCGTGGATCCGAGACCCGTAATAACTCATAAATTCAGCTTTAAAGATTATAAAAAAGCCTTTAAAGTAATGAATTCCAAAGATAAAAAATGCGGAAAAGTAATATTGGTTCCGTAAACGGAACTAATAGGTCACAGGCAACAGGGTTCAGGTCACCCTTATGAATCTGCCTGTAAAGTGAACTTGTTACACTTTGAAAGATTCCAAGGATGTTGGTCCCGTGAACAAAGTTACACGGAGCAAGTAACAGCAAAAAACATTAAACGGCAAAAGCAAGTCACCAGTCACATGTAGCCGTAGCGCCTTGCGCTGCCTATTAAAGAAAATAGAAGCAACAAATTTGTTTCTACTCACTGCTTTCTGCTCACTAATCTCTATCACAAAGGAACTTATATGAAATTTAAAACATTGAAATTTGCGGATGATGAAGTAAAAAACTTAAAAAAAGCCAATAGATTTATCAGCCCAAGAATTCTTAATTCAGCGCAAGAACCCGTAGCCATTATAGACAGAAAAAAGGTTATTAATTTAACCTCAAACAATTATCTTGCTCTTGCCAATAATCCCAAAGTTAAAAAGGCTTCTATCGACGCCATAAAAAAATATGGCGCGGGAACAGCCGCAGTTAGAACAATCATAGGCACAATGAACATACATACGGAACTTGAAAAAAAGTTCGCTGCTTTCAAACAAGCTGAAGCGGCCATACTTTTCCAATCGGGTTTCACCTCAAATACCGCTCTCTGCCAATCATTAATGACCAGCCCCGAAGATTTACTTATCTCAGATGAATTAAATCATGCTTCAATAATAGATGGAGGAAGATTGTCAAAAGCGGCTAAAAGAATATACAAACACCGCGATATGAATTCACTTAAAGAAATCCTTGAATCTAAAGAAGCTAGAAAAGCTCGAAGATGTATGATAGTAACTGATGGAGTTTTCAGTATGGATGGAGATATCGCTCCCTTGGATAAAATAAGCGCTTTAGCGCGTAAATACGGCGCGATTACAATGGTAGATGACGCTCATGCAAGCGGCGTAATTGGCAAACAGGGAAAAGGCACCGTGGACTATTTTAATCTTCACGGAAAAGTTGAAATACAAATAGGCACACTTTCAAAAGCTTTTGCGGCAGTGGGCGGATACGCGGCCACTACTAAAAACTTACGAGATTATTTGGGCTCCGTTGCAAGACCGTTTTTATTCTCAAGTTCCCAACCACCATCAGTAGCCGCCACATGTTTGGCCGTGCTTGATATCTTAAAACATGAACCTAAAATTTTAAAGAAACTCTGGAGCAATACAAAGTTCTTTAAAGAAGAATTAAAGAAAGCGGGTTTTGATATTGGAAATAGTGAAACCCCTATTGTTCCCATTATGGTAGGCGATACTCAAAAGGCCATTAGATTTTCTCAAATGCTTTTTAAGGAAGGAGTTTTTGCTCTTTCAATAGGTTTTCCCACCGTGCCTAAGGGCAAAGAAAGATTAAGAGCAATCGTGACAGCGGGCCATACAATAAAAAATTTGGAATTTGCCGTAAAGAAATTCATCAAAGTCGGCAAGAAACTAAATATTGTTTAAAGTTTAGAGTTGAAAAATAGATTGCGGCAAAGTTTTACTGCTCATTCTCCGTAGGTTTTATTAATACTGGCTTTCGGACTTTCGTCAGTTCCGGAACTCAAACAAAAGACATAGCTTTTGTTCTCAAACATCCTCACTGTCTCTGAGAGATACACTCCAGTCCTTTAGCCAAAAACCCAATATCATTCGCAGCAAAACCTTTGCCTCAATCTTTCATCGTATTTTTATAAAAGTGTCCCGCCCTACTTAAGATAAAGCTGAATCACCCGACCTAAATAAGGAAATTATCAAAGTCGGCAAGAAACTAAATATTGTTTAAAAAAAATCCAAATTTCTTCCCCCTTTATAAAAGGGGGACTGAGGGGGATTTGAAAAGAAACATTTATGTGGTTTCGCCGTTTGACGCACATAGTGCTTGATACGGCAGAACATAGTTTTCTCGGAGAAACCTCGGGAGTAAAAACCAAAACAGCTTTTAATTTACAGAGTCGATTATCAGCAAAAGTTTTTTATTTAGCGGGGCCTGTCAGTAAGTTTACCATCAAGGCAGAGAATAACTAAATCCTGTAAGTTTACAGACTCGCTCATGCAGAGGTTTTAAACGCCGTTGCTCACTTCGGTTTATTCGGCGACTGCGGAACTCGTTAAAAAACAATGTTTTTTAACTCAAACATCCTCGCCGTTTCAGTGAAATCCCCTCACAAACCTTGCTCTCAAGGCTAAACCTCAGAAATCGCTCCCTCGCAAACTCACAGTCTTTTTTTATCGTATTTTTATAAAAGTGTCCCAACCCCATTTAAGATAAAACTGAATCACCCGACCTAAATAAGGAAATCTTTATAAAAACAATAAATGCCTTTTTACAATTTCTTTATATTAACTCTTGATTTTTTCTTTATGAAGCAATTTATCAACTTCTTCAGGAAGAACAGAAAACTTTATAAATTTATCCATCCTTTCAACACAAAATACATACTCTTTATATTTTGCCCTGTTTTTTTTAAATTGATTATTGGCAACAATAGTATACTTGTCAATTATGAAATACACATCAGAATTTGGGGATATTTTTTTAAAAACAGTCTTTTCGTCAACATTGAAAGCAGCCTGATATAAGTACAGAAAAAATGTCGCTGACAAAAGTCTGTTCTTATATTTTTCTGCAGCTGTTTTATACGGCAAAAACATAGCTTGAGGAAAAAAATAACTTGCCATAATAATTTTGTTGCCTTTATTAAATACAATCTCAATATAAAGCCTTCCAAGTGTACTATAAAATTCATAAGTTTTCATTCTATTGTTTTTATAGATACCCTCAGATATTTTAACATCCTTCACCATCTTATATTTATACTCGTTACTAATTTTATATTCAAAATCATCCACAGACATCATTAATGTCGGCAAATTGCTTTTTGAACATGCGCAAAGCAATAAAATAAAAACAACAGCTCCTTTTATAATATTCACAAGCAACCTCCTAAAGATTTTTAACAATATACTCAAGAACTTCCTTATTACTGACAAAATTACCAGTTTTTGCTGATTTAGACCTGACTTTACTAACACGCCATTTACCAACTAAATATTCATATCGAGTTCTCATTTGCTGACTAAATGCTTCACTTATTCTTTTCAGAGTTTTTGATTTATCTTTCTTCTCAATAATACCATCTCTAATTAAGGATTCCATCACTTTCTTTAATTCACCATAGATTTCAGCCATACAATTATCCTCTCAGTTTTATTATTTACACACTTCAATTTTAAAAAATATTTTTTATGCTATTTTTGAACAATCATCTTTAATTTAGGAACCTTCTTACTTACTCCAAAGCTAGTAGTATATGCATAAACCCCCTCTCCTTTAAC
The DNA here is from genome assembly GCA_964534135.1 of uncultured Elusimicrobiaceae bacterium. Lineage (GTDB taxonomy): Bacteria > Elusimicrobiota > Elusimicrobia > Elusimicrobiales > UBA9959 > JAKLQJ01. Next base: position 9,384 of record CAZHQC010000068.1, read on the forward strand.
AATTCCATTAAACCACGCATTAGGTGCCGGATTATTTTTAAAATCAATATAAAAAACTTTGCCTGATTGCATAAAAAGAGCCGTTGTTTTTGTAATTATTTGAAATGTTTCTCCGACAAACTCATAGCATTTATCTTTCACTGTATAGGGATTAGCCTGAAATAAATCCTGCAAAGAATTAGTTTTAGAACAGTTTTTCTTTATTTTCAAAGCGCTTGATGGATTGTAAAATCTTCTCCATTCATTAGCTTCCTCAACTGTAAATTTTTTGCGTTTCCATTTACGCGCTTCTTCAGGTGAAAAATCCCTAAACCACTTTACCGCTTCTTTATAATTAAAACCCGCCTTTTTCCATTCAGCCGCTTTATCCGGCGAAAAATCCTTAGACCATCTTAAAGCTTCTTGCCATGTGAATTTATATTTTCCCCATTCGGCCTTTTTTTGATTTGAAATAAGGCTACACATTCTCTTTATTCTGTTTAATTTAACCTTCCGTTTAATTAATTTTTTCACATCTTTTAATTCATAGCCATTCTCTTTACAACTTAAAGATTCCGCCGGCTTAAAATTAATTTTCTTCCAATTTTGGACCTCTTTGAACTGAAACTCATCTCCCCATTTTTCCGATTCCTTATTTTTTTCACTGTAAAAATTAATATCCGAAATAACTATCGTTGAAAATTTAGATTTTACTGACTTAGTTTCATATTTCAAAGAATCCCAACCATCATCTGGAGTTACAACTTTTAAATATTTATCTTTTCTGGTAACAATAACCTTATTACTATCTAAGAAATCAATAAGATAATTAATTTCAAAAGGCGATTTCACGGAAATATTTTGTCCTTTATCAAATCCCTCAAAATAGTTATCGTTTATTTCCTGAAACACAAGCACTATATTCATCTCCTCTGCATTCGGAATAACCAAATCTCTAAACTCAGCCTTGAACACTCCGTTTGAATCAGTGTAAATTGTATGGCCAGTGTCTGGATGAATAATAATCAGGGAATTTTGCATCGGAACGCCGGAATCATTAATCAGTTGTCCCTCTAAATTAAGATTCACCCCTCTCTCTTTAAGATAATGCGAAGACAAGTCATAAATAGCGGTATACGGCAATACAATAAAATCTATTGGAACCGCCAATAAGTAAAATAAATTAGCGAATTGCTCTGAATAAGTAAATTGCTTCTTATCAGGTTCGCGAGATAATTTTCTACAAAATGGAAAAGATTTAGTAGGTTTTGATATTTTGGTCTTAATTGTAGTTGGTTCCATAATTTTTATTATATTTTCTTTATGAGGAGGCTCTACAATATATTTTTGATTAGTCGCACAAGCACAAAAAGAAACAGCAAAAATCATAAAAAATATTTTTTTTAATAAAATCATATTGACATTCCCCTTTATATGCGCCCGTAAATGCTAAACATTAATTTCTTTAAAAAAACTTCTTTCCGCTTCCAAAAAAATTGTTACATCCCAAACGCTCGCTCATACCGAGCACTAATTGAGTCAAATTTCTTTTCGACGGCACCATTGCCGACATTTACCACAAAAACAGCTTGTTGATTAGAGAAACCAATTTGTAACGAAACTTCAAAGATGTCTCCCCCCTGATGTTTAACTTGATACCATGTTTTATCAGGAGCGCTTCTCAATTTCCAAATATAAGCCACTCCACCATCCACGACGGGGACAGCTTTATGATCGTATTTCCCATCAGCGGCAGATTCCATATCCTTATAATCAGTCCTAAAAAACACTTGAATCACAGGAGAAGCTGAAACTGCCATAATTAATGCTGTCTTATATTTTGACGCTGGCGGATCCAACTTTCCACACGCAAAAAGACAAAGCGAACTGCATAGCAATAAAGAAATAAACACCGTCCTGTTTGATATTCTCATTAGATAAACCTCTGTAAACTCCAAAAATTATGCAATTTTAACATCTATAAGTCAATTTAATATTGACTTATAGATTATGTTTTTAAAGCGCGGTATCTTTTAAAATAAGTTCTTCTACAGTGGAGGTTTTGATGCGTAAAAATATCTATGAGGTAGTTGGAGATAGAATTAGAGAAGAGAGAAAAAGAGCAGGTTTGACTATTGAGCAATTAGCAGAATCAACAGGAATAAGCACAAGTTTTCTCGCATATATTGAAACAAAAAAGAAAAAAGCCAGTCTTGAAACTATTGAAAAATTGGCAAAAGCTCTTGAAATTTCCATTGCGGATTTATTTAAAACAATTCCCAATCCCAAAAAAGACTTCGCTTATGACGCATTTCTCGCCTTCGCACAATTAATTAAGGAACATAACCCGAATGAAATAAAAATGATTATTAATGCGGTAAAAACAACCGTAAACAAATTATCTCACACCAAAAACAAAAAATAATAAAAATTCGATGTAAATAAATTCATAAAGACTTACCTTGAGGGTGGGAATCAATTCTACAGGTGGACACTCTTCGCACCACACAAAAAAAAGAAAAGCCTATAAGTCTGCTAGGAAGCGATTTCTGAGGTTTAGCCTTGCGGACAAAGTTTATGAGGGAATTTCACCGAAACGACGAGGATGTATGAGTTAAAAAACATTGTTTTTTAACGAGTTCCGCAGTCGCCGAATAAACCGAAGTGAGCAACGGCGTTTAAAACCTTAGCATGAGCGATTCTGCAGACTTATAGGATTTAATCACTCTTTCATCATTTCGATGAATTCTTAATCGGAAATTTCCTTTCGCCGTCTGATACGCATAGCGCTTGATACGGCACTGACACAGCCTTGTGTCGGTCGGGTGATTCAGCTTTATCTTAATTAGGGCGGGACACTTCGCACCACACAAATAGAGAAAAGAGATTTATAACGAAAGGGTGGCAGTAAGATTTGCCAAGCAGGGATGTTCGGAATTCGACTTGGGCTTATGGGAGAATGAGAAACATAGGGGCGCAGTACTAAGCGACCCCGCCCTGATGGCAAACTTACTGACAGGCCCTTTTCACTTCATTTCATCATTTTGTTAGCGGCGGTGCAAAAGTGTACAGTTTTCGCCGGAATTAAGTGTACACT
>CAZHQC010000069.1:0-12269 GCA_964534135.1 uncultured Elusimicrobiaceae bacterium
TTTTACACCTTAAGTTAGCCTTAAAAGTGGTCTGAATTTTCTAATCCATTATAAAGATAGGCAGAAAAAAGGTAATGCAATTAGCTTTATTACTCAGAGGAATTTCTATTTTAATTATCGCCTATCTTATAAAGGTAGAGGGCAGTGTGGCTTTGATAATGCTTTCGCATATGATTGGGGTTTTCTTTGGTTCCTTTTTCCGTCCCGCAGCAAATAGCTGGGTGGCTGATTCAGCCGCCCCTAATGAGAGAGTTAGGGCTTATGGTTTATTGAGAATAGGTATCAATTTAGGCTGGGCTTTGGGGCCTGCTTTAGGTGGTTTTATGGCTCAGAGTTCTTATGCCGTGATGTTTTTTTACACTTTTCTTTCAAATATAGCCTGTGTTTTTATAATAGGCATTTTTGTTGATAATACCATTGTTAATTTTTCAGTCAATAGAGAGAAATTAAATTTTAAAAGTATTAAACAAGTTTTAAAACATGAAAAGTTTATGCGTTTTTGTATTGCCATTTTCACTATGGCTATTGTTATGAGCCAGCTTATAGTTTCAAGTTCCCTCTATTGTGTGAAGTATTTGAATTTCACTGAAGCTGATGTAGGTATCCTTTTTTCCTTAAATGGGCTGATAGTGGTTGGGCTTCAGTATTTTGTAAGTAAGTATCTTGAAAAAATAAAAATAACCTCAGGATTAGCGATAGGAGCTTTTCTATCCGCCGTAGGCTATTTTGTTTTTGGTTTTTCCTTCACTTTTTCAATTGCTATAATCGCGGTGATTATTTTTACCTTCGGCGAACTTGCCGTTTCCCCCGGCATTCACGCTATAACGGCTAATCTTGCCGATGAAAAACACAAGGGAAGATTTATGGGTGTGGAAGGATTGTTTTATCAGCTGGGATATTCTTTTGGAATTCTTTTAGGGACAAATTCAATTGAGATTTTAAGCCCTCATTATCAACAAGCGCCATGGGTTATAGTGGCTTTTATTTCTTTAATAGCGGGATATTTATTTTATAGGCTTGGCTTTCAGCTTATGGCAACCGAAAACGGTTTAAAAGAAAAAAAATTGATTTATAAAAGTGAGGAGCCTTATCGGGTTAGTTCTTCATAGTTATAAGTGAATGGAAGTTGATTTCAATATTTTTTGATTTATCGGTTTTAATATTCTTAGATTATAAATAAAAAACCTCCCGCTTTTTTTTGGCGGGAGGTTTTTTTAATTCAATTCTTTTTCTTATTTATTACATCATTCCGGGCATGCCTTGAGGCATTGCGGGCATGGCAGCTTCCTTATTTTTTTCAGGAAGATCGGCCACAAGAGCTTCGGTTGTAAGAAGCGTTCCCGCTATGGAAGCGGCATTCTCAAGCGCTGTTCTGGTAACTTTTACGGGATCAATAATGCCGTTTTTCATAAGGTCAACATATTCATTTTTATCAGCATCAAAACCAATTTCAGAGTTTGAATTTCTTACTTTTTCAAGTACTATAGAACCGTCTTGTCCGGCATTTTCAGCAATTATTCTTAATGGAGCGACGATAGCTCTTCTTACTATGTTTATGCCTGTTTCTTCATCCTCATCATTCGCCTCGATTTTGTCGAGAGCCTTGGCTGCTCTTATGAGAGCAACGCCGCCACCGGGTATAATGCCTTCTTCAACGCCTGCTTTAGTCGCGTTTCTGGCATCTTCAACTTTTGACTTTTTTGCTTTCATTTCGGTTTCAGTTGCCGCGCCTACTTTTATTACGGCTACTCCGCCTGAAAGTTTAGCAAGTCTTTCCTCAAGTTTTTCTTTATCATAATCTGAGCTTGAATCTTCAACTTGTTTTCTTATTTGGTTGGTTCTTTTCTTTATCTCGGTTTTATCACCGGCGCCGTCAACAATAGTTGTATTTTCTTTGTCTATGACAACTCTTTTGGCTTTACCAAGCTGTTCAAGTGTGGTTTTGTCTAATTTCATGCCTCTTTCTTCGCTTATGACTTCTCCGCCGGTAAGTATGGCGATATCTTCAAGCATTTCTTTTCTTCTGTCGCCAAAGCCGGGGGCTTTAATGGCGCAGCCTTTAAGTGTGCCGCGAAGTTTATTTACCACTAAAGTAGCAAGGGCTTCTCCGTCTATGTCTTCAGCCAATATAAGGAATTGTTTTCCCGTCTGAACAATTTTCTCAAGTGTGGGAAGAAGATCGCTCATTGAGGATATTTTCTTGTCGGTTATAAGGATATAACAATCTTCTATGACGCATTCCATTTTTTCTTGGTCGGTTACGAAATAAGGAGACAAATAGCCTCTGTCAAATTGCATACCTTCAACAATATCCAATTCTGTTTCGGCGGTCTTCCCTTCTTCAACCGTTATAACGCCTTCATGTCCTACTTTCTCCATTGCCTGAGCGATAAGGTCTCCGACAATAGGGTCATTGGCAGAGATTGTGGCTATTTGGGCTTTTTCTTCTTTAGTTTTGACAGGTTTTGCCATTTTTTTAATTTCTTCAACAATAGCTTTTACAGCTTTATCTATGCCTCTTTTAAGATGTCTGCCATTTGCTCCGGCAGTTATATTCTTAATTCCTTCCGTAAAAATGGCTTGAGTTAAGATTGTGGCGGTTGTGGTGCCGTCTCCCGCTATGTCATTGGTTTTTGACGCCGCTTCTCTTACAAGTTGCGCGCCCATATCTTCATAAGGGTTTTCCAATTCTATTTCTTTGGCTATTGTTACGCCGTCATCAATGATTGAGGGTGAACCGAATTTTCTGCTTAAAATGACGGTTTTTCCTTTAGGTCCGAGTGTTACTTTGACCGCGTTTGCAAGTTTATCTACACCTGTTTTTAAATACTGTCTTCCTTCTTCTGAATATGATATTTGTTTTGCCATGCTGTTTTATTCCTCCGTATATTTGTTCTCAACAAAAAAAAGAGTTTTTTCTTTATTTTTCGTTGATAATTGTCTAATTATCCAGTTACCTAATTAGATATTAATTATTTAATTATTCCAAGGACATCTTCTTCCTTCATCCATAAATATTCTTCATCATTCATTTTAATTTCCGTGCCTGAATATTTGCCGTAAAGGACTTTGTCACCGAGTTTAATTTCCATCGGCACAATTTTACCGTCATCGGTAATTCTTCCTTTGCCTAGGGCTACCACTTCGCCTTCCATAGGTTTTTCCTTTATTGTATCGGGAATTATGATTCCGTTTTTTTTGGTTTCTTTAGCTTCCATGGGTTTTACTATTATTCTATCCCCAAGAGGTTGTATATTTTTTATTATTTTTTCATCTGACATATTAATGCCCTCCTTGTAATTTTAAAGTTGGTTTTATTAGAGCTCGTTATTTTTAGCACTTCAAGTATTACACTGCTAATTTTAACATATTATTATCAGGATTTGTCAAAAGGATGTTTTGAGTATTGGAATGAATCGAAGATTTTCCCGCCCTCTTAAGAAAGGCGGGTTGCTTTGTTTATTTTTCTTTTATAAAGAAGCGGAATTTAGTTCCGCCTGCTTCTATTGTGTCATCATCTTTTAATGTGACTTTGATTTTTAGAGGATTGCCATTGTGTTTTGCAAAATTTTCTTTTATAGGCATTAAGAAAAAACCATCGGACCGCATAGTTATAACAGCTGCCATGTCCGGAGCTTTGCCAAATATTCCTGAACCTTTTATGGGGATATTGGCTTGGTTTGATTTTCCTAGATAAGTGGAAGTAGCTGTAATTTCATATTCCTGTTTGTCCACCGCGCCTTCCAAAACTTCGAGAAAAGCTGTTACTCTTGTTTGAGCTTTTGGCGGTATGGATTTAATACGGGTGCTGCCTTCCGGCAAGTCACCCACTTTTTTTCCGTCTTCAACGAAAATAAGAGTATATTTTATTATGCCGATGGCATCGTTTTGACGAAGTCCCGCCGACTTTACTATTTTTTTACCGTTTAAAAAGGTGCCGTTTGTGGACCCCAGATCTTCCACAAAAAATTTGCCGCCGGCATCATAAACTTTACAGTGATGACCTGACACTGTGGTATGATTCAGGGTAATGTCATTATCGTCTTTTCTTCCAATTGTAAATGACGATTTATCAAGATTAATTTCTTTGATAACGGATGATTCAAATTTTAGAAGTAATTTAGGCATGATATTATTTCAACATAGCCTTAATAGATTCTTTCCAGGTTTTTGTTTGGATTGTACCTATTATAACGGTTACATTGTCAGGACCTCCGTTTATATTAGCCGTTTCCACAAGGGTTTCACAGGCTTTTTTATCATCTGAATTAGCAGTTAAAATTTTAACCATATTTTCTTCACTCATAGCCTTAAATAAACCGTCTGAGCAGAGAATAACTCTATCTTGATTTTCCACCGGTATTTCATAGATATCCACCTCGGGATTTTTTTGTGTTCCCAAAGCGCGGGTTAGAATATTTTGCAAGGGAGATTTATCCGCTTGTTCTCTTGTAAGAAACCCTTTTTTTACATGTTCCATTACCAGTGAATGGTCTTCCGTTAATTGTGTAAGGATGCTTTTTCGCAGGAGATATATTCTGGAATCACCAATATGCGCTATTGAATATTTGTCTTTGTTTAAAACGATAGCGCTTGCGGTAGTGCCCATACCCTTGTTTTCTTTAGCCGCATTTCCCGCTTCATAGATGACACTGTTTGCCAGTTTTATGGCAAATGCCAGTTGATTGGCTTTTGCTGAAAATTTTTCATTATATTCAGAGGGTTTAGATCGTGTAAGCGTCATGGATTCATATTTTTCTTTAGTTACCGTAACCGCTATTTTACTGGCAACCTCTCCGGAACTATGCCCACCCATGCCGTCAGCAACTATCGCCAAATCCAGTTCATCGGCGATAAGAACATTGTCTTCATTGTTTTTTCTCGATTTACCCACATCAGTTAAATATTCAAATTTTATTTTAAAATTCATTTTTCATCCTCCTCTGGATATATCAAGGGAAGAGTTTTTTCAAAGGTCATTTCTCCCCCATCTGTCGAATCATTATTTGTGTCCGGTTTGTCAGCCGGCTCTTGTGTGTCTGCGGGCTTATTCTCCGTAGTCGGTGTGAGAGAGGCGGGTTGTCCCATCAAAGCTTCTGATAAGGGCGCTTGTTTTACCGGACCTTCTCCAAGGTTGTTTATATCTTTTTCATTTGGAATTTCCGTTTTTTTTATTGTGGGAATATTATTCTCGGCGCTTGGCGCAACCGTTTGGGTTTTACCTAAATTTTGTTGAGGCTCCAGTTTAATGGAGTTCTCTTCTTGAGGAGCTGTGTCTTTGAGAGATTTAACCACCGCTGGTTGTTGAGCGGCGGAGGGCTCTTTTTTTATTTCAGTTGATTTTTCGGCCGGTTTTCCAAGAGGTTCGGGAGTAAGTGTTTGAGATTTCAATAATTCGTCTGATTTTTTTTCAGGCGCATTTACGGGTTCTTTTTTTTCAGGCGGTGTCAAAGGAATTACTTTTGAAATTTCTTTTATATTTTTTACGCTTTCTGTCAGGGGTTTGGCTGTTTGCAAGGGCGTCAGGGCAGCGGGTTTTGTCTGAACCTCTGTTTTTGGCGGAGCCATTGGATCTAAAGCCGGAGTCATACTTGCCATTGGCGCTGTTTGAGTGGGCTTAGGCGCTTGTGCCGGAGTTAGAGGTGAAACTGCCGGTTTTGATTGTACAGGAGTTATAGTAGGTTTAGCCTGAGCAGGTTTTACTTGAGGTTGCATAGGATTTAGCTTAATTGTCGGAGCCGACTTAGGTTGAACTGTTTGTACTGTTGTCATAGCCGGTTGTTTAGTCGCTGCCACAGGCTTGGCATCCATAGATTTAGTTAAGGATGCTTTGACAGTTTGCGGTGCCGTAGTTTGAGTTGTTTGTCCTGACGGAGTTCCCGCGTTTGTCGGCGTTTTATTTTCCATTACAGCTTTTATGTCCGCTGCCATTTGTCCCGCTTCCTGATATCTTTCATCAGGATTTTTCTTTAAGGCTTTATCTATTACAGCTATTATTCCTTTTGGAAGGTCGGGTCTTATTTTTAAGGGGTCAGGATATGGATCACTGGCTATTTGGAAGAATAGTGTTCCAACGGCATCGCCGCCTTTCCAAGGTTTTTCCCCTGTTAAAAGTTCAAATAAAGTAACGCCAAGAGAGAAAATATCCGCTCTGCCGTCCACTTTTTTTCCGGATATTTGTTCAGGGCTCATATAATAAGGAGTTCCCAGAACTGTGCCGGTAGCTGTTTTTGAAGATTCTTGTATACGGGCTATACCAAAATCAACAATTCTTATATTGCCGTCTTCAAGCAACATTATATTTGCCGGTTTTATATCACGATGGATAACACCATTTTTATGGGCATAATCCAAAGCGTCGGCGCAATGATGTATATATTCGCACACTTTATCCATAGGTAAAAGATTTTTTTTTGGCGTCCAGGTTTTTAAATCTTTTCCTTTCAAAAGTTCTATGGCCATATAAGCTATTTCTTGATCTTCTCCCGCATCATATACCTTTATAATATTGGGATGAGAAAGATTTCCGGCCGCTTGCGCTTCCCGGAAAAATCTATCCTTAAGGGCTTTAAGTTGCGCTTCATCTATACCCTCTTCAAAACGCAGGGTTTTTATAGCTACCTGTCTGTTAATTTGAGGATCTTTGCCTAGATAAACTATCCCCATGGAGCCTTTGCCGAGCTCTTTTGTGATTTCATATCTGCCAAGAGTCGGTGTAGTGCTGGCTCCGTCAACCAAAATAGTGGAGTCTTGAGAGGGGCCTGCAAGCGAACCGCCAAAAACAGCTCCATCGGAAGCTTTTTGCAGGGTTTCTATTTTCTTATCTATATCTTTATATTTAGGATCTTTTTTTGAGATATGCTCATAGACCGCCACAGCTTTATTGAATTGTCTTTTTCTTTCAAAATCAAGAGCAAGATTATAAAGCGAATCTTTCATATTGTCGTCTATGGGGCATAATCTGAATTTTTCAAAAGATAAATCCAGCATACCTTGGCCTTGAAATGAAAGCCCCAGCATTTTATTGGTTTCTATAGCTCCAACTTCAACAAGCTCTTTGCTTTTTTCAGTTGTAAAAAATCTCTTTGATACTATAAAGATATAGCCGGCTATTAAGAGGAAAGAGGGATGGGTGATTTTTAACCATTCTCCTTTAGACACAAATAAGAAAATTCCTCCGGCCACCATAGCGCCAAGAAGTACTCCCGCCAAAATAGCGCCAATAAGGGCTTTCAATTTTGGAAGGATAAAAATGATAAATATAGCCACTAAAAGTATAAGAGCCAGCTCCGCATAAAAAGACCAGGTGGGTCTGACAATATAATTATTATGCAGTATGTTTTCAACTATATTTGCGGTAAATTTTACGGCGGAAAGATTTTTTTCCAAAGGAGTTACATAAAGCGAACCTATGCCTTGAGCTGTGGGTCCTATTAAAACTATTTTATCTCTAAAGGCTTCCGGTACCACTTTCCCGTTTATGACATCATAAAAAGAATAGGTTTTAAATGAGGTCTCTTCGTCATTATAGGAGACCAGCATGGATGATGACGCATCCAGGGGAATAGTGTATTTACCGATGTTTATTCCATGTCCCGGTATAATAATAATTTCGTCGCTATTACGTTTTAAATATTTTCTTACCACTTCAAGGGCGAATGATGGAAAAACATCCATATCATAAGCTATGAAAGGGTATTCCCGTCTTATGGTGCCATCCGGTTCACTAAAGACATTTACATGACCTATGCCGGCGGCGGATGAAGATAAAACTTCAATTGGAACTGTCATGGCGCTTCCTTCTATGATAAATCCTTCTTCATCATCTGAATCTTCCGTTTCAAGAGCAAATTTTTGAATCCAAGACGGAGCATCTTCCGGCTTGGTCATAAGGTTATCTGTTTTCATGAACATGGGCAGAACCACATTGTCCGCATCGATAATGGCTTTAGCAAGCTTAGAGTCCATATTCATGCTCTGATTAATTTCTTCCACGGCTTTTAAAAATTCAGAATCCTTGCCTTTTTCTTTTATTTTTTTATCATCTAAAAGTTGCGTATATTTTTCTTTTAGAAATTTTGTAGCCTTTAAACCGTCATTTTTTTCTTCTTCGGAAAAAAGAATATTAAGGCCTATTACCGATGGTTTTGAGGGGGCGCTTGAAAGCCAAACAATCATATCGCTCATTTTATCTCTTGACCACGGCCAACGGCCTATTTTTGATATGCTTTCGTCGTCTATTTCTATGATGGCAAATTCGGTTTTTGGAAGATTTTCAGCTCTTAATTTTGACCTAAAATCATAAAATTTTGACTCGATGGTTTCAATTCCTGAACCTGTAAAATAGAAAAAGAGAGTTAAAAAAGATAATAAGATTCCCCAAAGCGCGTTTGAGAATATAAATTTTTTCATTAAAGATACCCCTCTTTGTGGTAGTTTAAAATTTCATCAATAAAAGCAATGTTCATCATGATAAGCAGCAATAGGGAAATAATGAGAAAACCGCCTGTTTGAAGAGCTGTTTCCTTGAAAGATAGAAGAAAAATGGAGTAATACCTTTTAGTCGCTAGATGTTTTAATTCAGAATCTGTCGCCGGTTTTATTTTGGCGTCAATAGCAGCTTTATCAACTCTTTTTTTTATCGGTCTACCTTCAAAATCATATTCAGGCATCATATTGGCAAATGCTTTTATTTGTTTGTCTGCTTCTTCCATTTTTAAATTCCAGACTCTCAGTTTATCTTCTTTAGCTACTTTTTCCGTAAGAAGAGTTATTTGTGGCCCGGATAAGACAAAAAATATCAGGAGGTTTGAAATTAAAAAGAATAAAGCTGGATTTAAAAGCACAGAAAAAGTTTTCCTACTTACACTGACTATAATACCTATAAATAGCGCGGCGAGAGTCAAGCTAAACATAAGCCGGTCGGGCTCAAGGTTAATTTCAGAAGGGACTTTAGTTATGAAATAATGATAGGTAAGGCTCACTGAAACTACAGATAGAATTATGCCGACTATTTGTATTTTCCAATTATTTTTCATTGAAAATATTGAACCCATTATTAAACAAAAAACAGCATACGGAATAATATTGTTTTCCGTGAATAAATTTCCCAGGGAAGCTTTTAAAATAAAGACGGTTTTACTTATCATGTCCAAATTGCCGGGAGTGAGAGCGAGGCTGCCCGCTACATAGGAAGATAGGGCAATCAGAAGCAAAGCAAAGGTATGAAAAAAAGTGAATTTTTTGGGCTTAATATGTATTGAACCAATCATAAGTCCAAGTCCCGCTATTATAAAGAAAATTGATTTCAAAGGGCTGTTTAATAAAGGACCGAGAAAAGATTGGAGATTGCCTGTTATAATCATTTCTTTTGCGGGCAAGCAACCCATAAGGATAAAAACCGCCATAAAAGTAATGCTTAAGGATAAGTGTAGGGCTATTTTGATGATATTGTTTATGAGTGTTAATTGGAGTTTTGGTTTTGCTTCCGGTGTGTAAATATCTTTTTCCTCAGGAACAACTGGGCTTTTTTCTTCGACGGGTGGCATCTGTTCAAAAGGTTTTACTATTTGTACTCGGGGTTCACTTCTTTCGAGAGAGGATTCTTTGGTTTTTTCTTTTTTTTCTTCTTCTTCGGTTTCCATTCGGGAGGTTAATTCCGGCATATCAATTAAAGTTTCAGAAGTATAAAGGCTTTTAACATTAGCCGGATCTTTATACTTTATAAAATCAGCTTTGAGTTCCGTAGCCGTTTGATATCTATCATCGGGTTTTTTAGTCATTGATTTTTCTAAAATTTTTGAAACCCATAAAGAAGCTTCAGGCAATATTCTTATGATATTGGGCAGAGGTTCAGATACTTGTTTATGTATAACTTCGATGGATGTTTTTCCTTCAAACGGATATCTGCCGGTTATTAAATAAAAAAATGTTGCGCCAACTGAATATAAATCCGCTCTATGATCAACCTTAAGAGCAAGACATTGTTCCGGAGACATAAAATAAGCCGTGCCAATCATTTCTCCTGCCATAGTTAATTCTTTTTCTTCAATGATGCTTCGCGCCAGACCGAAATCAACTATTTTTGCTTTTCCGGTTTCATCCATAAGAATATTTGCCGGTTTTATATCACGATGAATAATTGTCTTTGAATGAGCGTGCTCAAGGCCTTCAAGCACCCCAATCATTATATCGCTCGCTTCCTCAATGGAAAATACGCCTTTTTCTTTTATTACGCGATCAAGACTCTGTCCGGTTATATACGACATCATTATATAGTAGACCTTGTTGTCTTCCCCAAAATTATAAACTTGAACAATATTGGGATGTTCCAATTTGGCAACAGAGCGAGCTTCCCGAAGAAAGAATTCAATATTTCTGGGATCTTTTGAAAGATTTGGCGCAAGAACTTTAATGCATACCGTTTTATCAAGGGTTAAATGCTGAGCTTTGTATACCGCGCCCATGCCGCCTTGACCTACTTTTTCAAGTATTTTACAGCCCGCAAAAGTTGTGCCCAAAAGGGGATCTTGTTCTGTCATTTTTTAATCACGTCTATCTCTAAAATAAACACTGCCTTCTCTGCCCGGTAATTTTTTAACGTAACCTTTAAGCTCTGTCGCTTTCTCAACAAGCTTGGCATAATGCTTGATATTTTTTGGAACGACTATCGCTACTGTCAGTGTCATTATCGGGAAATTTTTAACATTTCCCTTGCTGTCAGGTATTGTGATATGTTCCTTCTTCAGATGTTCCGGTTTGTAAAATGATTTAATTTGAGAGTCAAATTCTTCAACTATATTTTTTGAAATGGCTTCTATATATTCTTCATCTGAAATAAATACAAAATCATCTCCGCCTATATGCCCGATAAATGATTTGGCTTTTGGAAATTGTCTTATTTTTTCGTTGAGGATATGAGCTATTGCCCTGATTATATCGTCGCCTTTCGCATAGCCGTAAACATCATTATAGGCTTTAAAATTATCCACATCGATATAGGCAAAACCGAAATCTTCGGAGTTCTTCGTTCTTGAAAGTGTTTCGTCTTGAATAGTTGGGCTGCCGGGTAATTGGGTAAGGGGATTAAGTGAAGTATCGGTCTTTTTACGCATGAGAATTCTATTTATTCTCGCCCTAAGTTCTCCCACGTCAAAAGGCTTGGTTATGAAATCATCAGCGCCAAGTTCTAGGGTGTTTATTTTAGTTTCCATTTGTGAGACTCCGCTTAATATTATTATGGGGATGTTTTTTGTTTTCTGAGTTTCCCGGATTTTTTTACATAGAGAAACACCATCGATGCCCGGCATTTTAAGATCCAACAGTATAAGGTCGGGTATTTCACTTTCCAGAAAATTAAGAACTTCATCTCCATTGTATAGAGGCGTAATTTTAAAATCCTGTTGTTTTAATATGGCCGATATCAAAAGTCCTACATTCGGATCATCATCAACTATTAAAATCCTCTTTGTTTTCAACCTGTCCCCCTAAGTTTCCGCAGAAAACGCAGAAACTTAAATTTATTACGGCAAATATTTCATCTGCCTATAATTATATATATAGAATTATAAGAAAAACGCCTTTATAAATCAATAGCGAAAAATCACATCTTGAACTAAATTTGGAATTTTAGATTAATTAGAGTAGGATAGGCGCTAAAAACATAAACAGAAAAAATAGCTATGGTGAAATACAATTTAATCTTTTTTTGGGGAGCATAAATGGTATTTAAACTATAAAAAGTAACTTTAGTCACATTTATACGGTTCTTAATTTTTCAAATTTTTTTTATATTTTCAAATTTCAATTAAGCTTTTTTTTATTGGTAAAAGTTGGGTTGAAATCCTCCTAACGCGTTTTTATTATTTTTAAGGCTTTTTCCATAAGATCAACTTTTAAACAATGGTCGGATGTATGGCCTCTTAAGCCATGAATTATGCCTCTATTTCCATCTTTCCTGACTTTAGCGCATAATTGGTTTATTTGCCGTCACGATAGGGAAAGCTGCCCACCGGCTTCATTCCATGTTAATTGCTTGTCAAAGACCTTTTGTATTACTTTAAGCTTGTCTATTTCACGATTACTCCTAGTCAAATAATCCTCCATTATTGCCTCCTCTTGGGTTTCCAAAAGAAAGTTTTAGCATTTTGACTATGACATTTCTATTTAACGCATATATGACATTTTAAAAAAATTACTACAATTTTTAAAGGGGTATGTTGCAAGTTTTTAGAAATGTCATAGTCTTAGTTTTTTAGAAATGTCATACT
>CAZHQC010000070.1:0-12132 GCA_964534135.1 uncultured Elusimicrobiaceae bacterium
TTTTTACACCTTAAGTTAGCCTTAAAAGTGGTCTGAATTTTCTAATCCATTATAACCTATTATATCTACAGAAGGTTGTCCGGTTGTTTCCACAGTGTCTTTAGTCACATTACCGACATTAGTATCATTGTAAGAAGAGCTGGTGGTAAATGTAATAACATAATCTGTTCCATTTAGCGGATCAGCCAACGGATTATCATTATTAGTATCAAAAAACAGCGTTGTCGAAGTAATGTGAACCGATTGAAATGTCGGAGAAACAGAATCTGGCTGATTTGCCAGCGTCACACCGGAACCCGGCGCCGTAAATTCGGAACTAATGCCATTGTGATTTACGGCTTTTATATATAGATAATATAATGTATTAGCGTTTAATCCGTTTAATGTGGCGGTTGGCACGGAACCTATGGGGATTGTACTGACACTTACATTGCCTGAAAAACTATTCGGATATGATACACCTGTGCTCAAAACCACAGTATAGACCGTCACATTTTCAGGATTATCGTTTCGGTTCCACGAAACTGTCGCTGAGGTAGTGCCTATCGCAATAAGTGTTGGATCCGCGGAAACTGGCATATTTGCTAATGTTGCTGTTGATCCCAAAAGTATATGATCAGTCTGAACACCGTCGAGGTTTTCAGCCATGGCAAAGAAATAATATGTGGTATTTACCTCAAGTCCTGAAAAATCCGCCGTCTCGCTTGTGGTATTTATGGATCTACTACCGGTAAAGGTATTGGGAAATTCAGTACTTGTAGATACCGCTGTTCTATACATGGTGCCTTCGCCGTTTTCGTTTGCGTTCCAAAGCACGGTAAAGGAGCTGGATGTCACATCACTAAAACCAATAAACAGAGGCTCCGCCGGATTGGTATATTTGTCTACTGCGGTAGAAGTGGAGGTATACCCGGCATTAAAGGCAACCACTCTGCGGTTATATAAGGTGCTTGGTAAAAGGTTCTCTTCTGTCCATGAGGTTATATTGGCTGACAAACTTCCTGATTCACTACCGCCAGTGCTATTAACAACTCTGAAGCCTTCTTCATAGTACTGATCGTCATTCCAGTTCCATTCAATAGATGATATTCCAAGGACTGCTCCCGTTAATGTCGGACTCTCAGTGGGTAAATTGTATTTGGTAATCAAGATGTTATCTCTTTCTCCTGATACCCATGTGTCGCCCGCGCCATAGATAGCGCCTAAGCTATCAATGGCAATACCATTATTAAACACATTGCCGGTTGTGCTGGATTGAAGGACAAGAGAACTGTCATACTTGGCAAACCAGGAGACCCATTCATCCGGCCCGGTTTGTGTCTGTATCTCGCCTATAGCATAAACATTGCCAGAGCTATCAATTGTAATATCCAGTCCCTCATCCTCATTATTTAAATTGCTTACCACTGGCGGCGCCAACACATTAAAGTCGGAGTCAAACTTGCCAATATAAATATCCGTTCCTGAAACGAGTTGACTTGAAGAGCCGATTACATAAACATTGCTGTCATAAATTGCAATACCATTGGCAATATTTTCACCACCTGGTTGACCTTGTATAGTTACACTAGAGATTAGGTTAAGGTTGTCGCGATCAAACTTGCTAATCCAGATGTCCATCAATGGAGGGACTATAGTGCCCGCGCCATAAAGATCCCCGCCATTTATTGCAATGTCTAAATTTACTGCTCCGTCAATGGTTGCGCTGGATTGAAGGACAAGAGAACTGTCATACTTGCCCATCCAGCCTTTCAAATCGCCACTCGCATCAGTAATTACACCCGACACATAAACAAAACCGTCGTCAACCGCAATGCTTGTGCCCGAATCTCCCCCTATCATTGAATCCTTTTCATCTGTGGCATTTCCTGGGCCATCTATGGTTATGGAAGATTGAATATTAAGACCGGAGTTAAACTTACCAATCCAAATATCAAATCCTGTAGAGGTCTCACTCGTAGTGCCAACTACATAAACATTGTCGTTGTCATCAATCGCAATATCCGCAGAATCAATACTGTCATTTCTGTCATGAGTATTTCCCGTGCCGTTTATAGTGGTTGAAGATATCAGACTAAAGTTGGGACCGTATTTGCCGACCCAAATGTCATATCCGGAATCGGTCTGACTTGTAAAACCAACCGCATAGATATTGCCCGCACTATCAAGCGCAATGTTCTTACCCCGATCATCGCCGTTTGCGGAGCCGCCGACAGTGGCGCTACTGGTTAAGATAAAAGCAGATGCGGAAATCCTGAAACTAAAAATGAGAACTAAAGAGAAGAGCCCTATCCCTGTCAGACGGGCTAATGAAATAAGCGACCGAAAATTCTTCTTCGGCAGACGCGCGTATCCCCGCACTATATTAAGAAAGGGAAAGTCATATTTCATAGCACAAATTGTAATACATATAAAAAAAATTGTCAATGTCATCTAAAAATTAAAAAGCATATATATCAAATTGAACTTACGGCCCAATTTAAAATTTCTACAATCGACTTTTAAGCCACTTAATGAGCAATCCTTCCTTTTTACTTTTGGGCTTTGCGCTTCCTTAAATTTTAATGCCATTAATATCTATTAAAATTTTCGGCAAGGTATCTGTTAAAGGCCGTAATCTTGTTCCAAGTCCGGCCGCTAAAATCATAGCTTTCATATTAATTATTTTCCAATTTCTCGATGTTTTAAATCAATTTTTATATTAGCGATTTTTTCAAGGCGTTTTTTTATTTCTTCGGCGCAATAAACGGAACGATGCCTGCCGCCCGTACAGCCAAATGAAACCATTAAATCGGTAAAATTGCGGTTCTGATAATTTCTAACAGACTGCATAATGAGAGCATAAGCATTATCAATAAATTTTTCGACCTCATTTTCTCTTTCAAGAAATTTGATAATTTCAGGGTCTTTTCCCGTCATTGCCCTATACTTCTTTACTCTTCCGGGATTTGGTAAAGCTCTACAATCAAAAATATAACCGCCGCCATGGCCTTTCTCATCATCAGGCAACCCATTCTTAAATGAAAAACTTTGCAGTCTAACAGCCATCCTAAGATTGGTATCTCCAAATTGCCTTAAATAAGATGAGACCGCAATGCGCCTAAATACGCGCATAAGCTCGGGAACCTTTACGGGCATTTCACTATTATGAAGAAGATACTCTATATTTTTAACCGCATAAGGGATACTTTCGAGAAAGTGAGTCTTCCTTTCATAAAAGCCTCTCAAACCATAAGCGCCCATTGCCTGCATTATCCGTATATAAGCGAAAGGATAATAATAGCGCAGAAACTCCTCTCTATCCACCTTCACAATTTTACTTAAAACATCCAAATAATAATTCAAAAGCTCTTTGCGGGTATCAGACGGCATATTGGCCTTGCCGTCATACAACAGGGAAGCTATATCATATTGCAAAGCTCCCTTTCGCCCGCCTTGATAATCAATAAAAAAGGGCTTGCCGCCTTTTAGCATAATATTTCTGGATTGAAAATCGCGATAGAGAAAAAAATCACTTTCAGCTTTTAAAAGGAAATCCGAAAAAACCTCAAAATCATTTTCAAGCCTGTGCTCATTGAAATCAATTCCACCCAACTTTAAAAAATAGTATTTGAAATAATTTAAATCCCACATTATGGATTTTTTATCAAAACTTTTGCGGGGATAACAATATTTATAATCGAGCCTCTTTCCGGCAATTTGAAACTTCGGCAACCATTCTATTACTTTACGATAAACCTTAATGGCCTCTTGCGGAAAGTTATAAGAGGGCCGAACTGAATTTAAATATTTAAACAAAGTTACATCGCCCAAATCTTCTTCAATATAAATATTTTTAGAGCGGTCTTGGGCATAAATTTTAGGCACCGGTAATTTCATTTCTTTAAAATATTTTGAGAACTCCAAAAAAGCGGTATTTTCAAATTTCTCCGGACCAAAAACGCCTATGACACTTTTAGAGGAATTTTTAAGTCTAAAAATTTTTCTTGAAGAACCATTTCCATTTAGAGAAACAAAACTTTCAACTTTTCCATCAAAGGTTCTTTCAAAAAGCGCTTTAAGATTTTTTTCATATGCTTTTGGCTTAATTAAAATTTCCGTTTTTTTTGTCTGCATTATTTTAACCTTTACCCCGTGGCGCTATAGCGCCATGGGGCCTTAATATTTCTCAATTACTGACCTTTAAATTTCTATGCGAGATTATTGACAAAGTTTCGCACTCTCTCCTGGCGGGTTTTATTAAAAGTGGCTTTCGGACTTCCATCAGCTCTGGAACTCAGTCGAAAACAATGTTTTCTCCCTCAAACATCCTCGCTGTCTCTGAGAGATACACTTCAGTCCTTAGCCAAAAACCCAATGTCGTTCGCCACAAATCTTTGTCTCAATCTCTTTATCTCACCCTTATCTTCCTTTGCTTTCCTCAAGTGATATATCCGCTCCCTTTTTCTTATAACTACTTATTTGTATGACCCACCCTTTCTTTACTTCGTGTCCTGTTTCAATGCCTAAAATGTCTTATGCCCGTCATCACCATGCTAAGGCCCAATTTATCCGCAGCAGCAATAACTTCCTTATCCCTTATAGAACCACCAGGTTGAATTATTGCCGAAATGCCCATTTTTGACGCTTCTTCAATGGCATCGGCAAAAGGGAAAAAAGCGTCTGAAGCAAGCACAAGAATTTCAGGTTTTTTATTATCTTTTAAAAATTGACCATATTTATGTCCCGCCATAAAGACTGCGTCCACTCTGCTCATTTGCCCCGCTCCTATTCCCACAGTCTGATTTTCATTTGCCAAAACTATGGCGTTTGACCGCACATATTTTACCGCTGTCCAGGCAAACCTAAGAGCTCTTTCTTCACTTTCGGACGGTTTTTTTTTAGTCGCTATATCCCATTTATCCGTCAATAATTGCTTATCATCATCACTTATTAAAAGTTCATTGCCGATAGACTTAAAAACAAGATTATCTTTTGGAAAAGCAGTCCATTTAAGAAGTCTTAAATTCTTTTTCTTTTTCAAAATCTCTAAAGCCTCTTGGTCGAAACCGGGAGCGCAAATGACTTCAATAAATTTCTTGGATAAAAATTCCGCTACTTGTCCGTCCAATGTTTTATTCACTGCTATTATGCCGCCGAAAGCGGAAAGAGGGTCACAGCTCCAAGCCCTCTTGAAAGCCTCTATTATATTTTTGGCTTTGCCCATGCCGCAAGGCGTCACATGTTTAAATATCACAGCGGAGGGTTCTTCAAATTCCGTTATGGCCTGCCAAGTTCCATAAGCATCCAGAATATTATTATAGGAAAGCGCTTTTCCCTGTATCTGTTTAAAGGGCAAATTATTGTTTTTGGAATAAAGCGCGCATTCTTGATGAGGATTTTCACCATAACGCAAATCATTTATTTTTTTAAGTTTTAAATTCAAATTATCGGAAAACTTTGTTTCCTCCATTTCTTCGGTTTTTAATTTTAAACTTATAGCAGTATCATAAGAGGCAGTATACTCAAAAGCTTTTAAGGAAAGTTCCTTTCTGGTCTCAATTGAAATATCTCCGCCAAACTCCACAATTTCTTTTATAACTTTTTCATAATCGTGAGGCTCGGAGAGAACAGCCACATCTTGATAATTTTTTGCCGCCGCGCGCAAAAGCGCCACGCCGCCGATATCAATATTTTCAATTAATTCCTTCGACCAAGAAACCGCTTTTTTAGCGACCTCACTGAACGGATAAAGATTAACCGCCACTATATCAATTGAGCCTATGCCAAGTTTCTCGGCATCTTCAATATGTGAGGATTTATCTCTTTTAAAGAGAATCCCGCCATGAACCAATGGATGCAGAGTCTTAACTCGCCCGCCAAGTATTTCAGGAAAGCCTGTTATATTTTCAAGCGGAGTAACTTTAATGCCTGCCTTGCTGATTAACTTGAAAGTGCCGGAAGTTGAAATTATTTCAATATTCAGTTCAGATAATTTCTTGGCAAATTGAACAATACCGGTCTTATCGGAGACGGATATTAAGGCCCTCTTAATTTTTTTAGCTGTTTTTTGCAATTCTTTTTCAGGCTTTAATATTTTCACTTTATGCCCCTCAATGCACAGTAAATCATCGCAAAATAATTTAACGGATGAAGGATATAATATATGTTCCTCATAGCTTATCCGTTTAGCAAGCTCTTCAGGCGTATCGCCACTTATGACGGAAACCGCTCTCTGACCTATTATCGGCCCAGAGTCATATTCTTTACTTACAAAATGTGTAGTAGTTCCGCTAAGGCGCACGCCCGAAGCTAAAACAGCTTTATGCACATTCATTCCATACATGCCCTTGCCGCCAAAATTTGGCAATAAGGCGGGATGAATATTTATAATTTTATTTTCAAAAACGGAAAGGAGTAAATCCCCCAATTTGAGCATAAAGCCGGCAAGACAAATTAAATCTATCTTATACTTAAGGCATGAATCTGTAAAATGCTTATCATAAGCTTCAGGATTTTCAAAATCCTTCAAACTCGCTATTATAAACGGAATATTTTCTTTCTCAGCTCTTTTTATCACACCGGCATTTTTATTACTTGAAATAAGCAAAACAATCTTGCCTTTAATTTGTTTGACGCGAACCGCATCCACCAAAGCCTGAAAATTAGTTCCTTCACCTGAAGCAAATACCGCTATATTCTTCACCCTACCACCTGCTTGTGGTGCCTTATAGCACCACGATTATATTGTAAATTAATTTTTTTCATACATTTATAAAATCTGTCATTCGATACACCTTGGTGTAAGCAGGTGGTAGGGTCATTTAATCCCCAATTAAAGTCATTTACTTTCCTATAAAATTTATCGCCGACTGCATTATTTCAAAGAATTTCTTTTCATCCACGGTCTCTTTTTCATTATTCCAAGAAGCGGTTAAACAATACCAGTCTTCTTTTTTTGTTTTCAAAAGCCATGTCATACTTACAACTCCCGGTTCTGAGCCGCCTTTATAGCCGGCATAAACAAATTTATCTTTTGGAATATTTAAACCGGGATTGATAGCCATTAAGCCAAATGCCGTATCATTTTTTTTCTTACGGAAATAATCCATTACATTACAAATATCATTCGGACTTGCCGGCCATTCCAGTCTATTTATTTCAAACGGTTCCTTGCCAAACTTAGACTCATCCAAAGGAACTTTCGGTAATTCTTCATCCAAAATTCTATAGCGCTCTTTAAGATCCGCGCTTAAATATTGCTGCGCCATTTTGGTGGAACTTTTAAGTTTAAACATCTCAGATGTCTTAAGAAAAGGTTTTAAAAGTTTGGGTTTTGCATGACCCAGTTTCTCAAGATTTTTTTCTATTTTTTTTCTCCCTATATAGTCCATAATGGTATCGGTCGCGGTATTGTCACTTTTAGATATCATTCTGGCCGCAAGGCTATAAAGAGTTAGCTTGGAACCTATCGGCCAATAATGTAACTCTCCGCTTGGCAATGATCTGCTTTCTTCTTTAAGCTGAATTATTTTTTTCCAAGAATATTTTCCTTCAACCAATGCCGCAAGATTATAAAGTTTGAAAGTTGAGGCAACGGCAAAAACATCGTCCGGATTTATAGATTCAGCTTCGGATGAATCTCCATTTAATTTTTTAAGCATAAAACCGACCCTGCCAGGCAAATTTTCAAGCCTTGCTTTAATATCTTCAATCCCGACCGTTTTTTGATAAGGCAGTTTAAAAAAAAGCCCCGTTATTTTCCCTTTTTCCGGTTCTATAACTATTGATGTTGGAATCAAATAATCTTTATCCGTATAAAGGATAAAATCCGCGGAAGTATCATTTTTAATTGATACAAATTTCACCTTAACAACTTTGCCATGCATCTCATAAAGACTTTGAAGAATATGCTTAATTTTTTTATATGACAAAGTCTTAAAAAAAGACCTATGAAAAGCGTTTAAAAGCTTTGCGGGATTTTCATCTATTCTGGAACCAATGCGCCATGCGGCTTTCAGTAATTTCGTTCTCGCTAAGCGGCTTAATTTATGCCCCTGTACCTTTTCTGTTTTACCAGATTCAGTTTTTATATCTTGAGCGCAAACTCCCACAGAAACCATCGAAAAAACCAAACTCATTAAAAACACATTTTTTAATATCTTCATCTAATTCTCCCTTGCCCCGTGGCGCTATAGCGACATGGGGTCTATTTTTCCTCGATATTTCTACCTTGTCCTTATTTTAATATAACGCTTTTTTTGCCTTTTTTTATTTCACCTATAATAATGGCATCTTTAAGAGTTTTAAGCGCAAGCGCAACATTTTCTTTTCTAATAATGGCAATCATGCCAATACCCATATTAAAAGTTTTCCACATTTCCTTTTCAGGAACTTTCCCTAGCTTCTGAACTTCCTTCATTATTGAAGGAACTTTCCATTTCTTTTTATAAACAAGAGCCTGAATATTTTTAGGTAATATTCTAATAAGATTCCCTTCAATACCGCCGCCGGTTATATGCGCAAGCCCCAATATACCGCCGGTTTTTTTCAATACGGCCTTTAATTTCTTTATATCTTTAACATAAATCTTTGTGGGAGTTAAAAGTTTAGACGCGTATTTTTTCAATAGGGTTCCTTTTTCAAGAGCTTTTCTTATAAGAGAAAATCCGTTTGAATGAAACCCGCTGGATTTCAAACCAATCAAAATATCTCCCTCTTTTATATTTAAACCGTCTATAATATCAGAATTTTCAACTATCCCAACTGAAAAACCGGCTAAATCATATTCTCCATCTTTGTAAAAACCCGGCATTTCAGCGGTTTCCCCTCCCAATAAAACAGATTCAGCTCTCTTGCAACCTTCAAGAATACCCTTCATTATTTGCTTGGATCTCCGCAATTCTAATTTTCCCAAAGCATAATAATCCAAAAACAAGAGCGGACTCGCCCCGCAAACAATAATATCGTTAACGCACATGGCCACCAAATCAATGCCGATAGTATCATGCTTGTTCAATAGAAAAGCGAGTTTAAGTTTTGTGCCCACTCCATCGGTTGAAGCGACAATACTATGAGTATTCCCGGACTCTTTCAAATTGAGAATTCCCGCAAAACCACCTATGGCCTTGGATTTTGTTTCAATAAATTTGGTGAATTTATCGGCGAGTTTAATATCAACGCCGGCTTTTTTATAAGTGGACATTTAGGCCTCTCTTTACTTATTTAATCTTTTAGCTTTCATTTCAAGCTGAGTCTTTCTATTTTTTAGAACCTTAAATAATTTATCATCGCCCACCGCTATTATCTGCGCGGCAAGTATGGCGGCATTAACCGCATTATTAATGGCAACAGTCGCGACCGGAACTTCCTTCGGCATTTGAACGGTTGAAAGTAATGAATCCAAACCATTCAATGAAGCGCAGAGGGGAACTCCTATAACAGGCCTTGCCGTGTGACTTGCTATCACCCCCGCCAAGTGCGCCGCCATTCCCGCTCCCGCTATAAAAACTTTCACTCCCGCTTTCTCGCAATTTTCAATATGCGCCTTTAAAACGCCGGGAGCTCTATGAGCTGATATAATCGAAACCTTATGATCTATTTTAAATTCTTTAAATATTTTGCTTGCCTCTTTCATTTTTGGCATATCACTTTCGCTTCCCATTATAATAGCCGCTTCTATTTTTTTCACGTAGCCTCCTTTAAGTTTGCGAGTCCCCCCTGCTTTCGCCGCCTGATAGCCATTGGCTCTGATGCGGCATTGGCATTGCCTTAATTTCAGTTATCCATTACAATAAAAACCAACTGGAATTTAGGGGGGATAAATTTTTCTTATAAAACATATTTTGATAAAAAATAAATATAATAAAATTATACAATTACTGAATACTTATAAAAAACTAAAAATCCCTTCATAATCACGGAGATTAAAATGCCGCTTATAATTAAAGAAATAAAAGACAAAGTAGCCACCTTAACCTTAAACAATACCGCTAAAAAAAATGCTCTAAGTTTTGACCTTTGCAATAAACTAATAGACACTCTTGAAGATTTAAAAAAAGAGAAAATTCCGGTCATAATAATACGCGCTGAAAAGAATGCTAAAACATGGTCTTCCGGCCACGATATAAGCCAATTGCCAAAAGTAAATCATGAACCTTTGGCCTATGACAGCCCTATGGAAAAGGCTTTAAGAAGCATTCAGGAATATCCCGGAGTTATTATATCCTTGGTGCAAGGTGGAGTCTGGGGCGGTGCTTGCGACCTGGTAATAACCTGCGATTTAACTATCGGCGATCACACCTCAACCTTTGCCATCACTCCCGTCAGAATAGGCCTGCCTTATAATGCCTCGGGCATAATGCATTTTATAAACCGCGTTGGCCTGAATATAGCAAAAGAAATGTTTTTCACGGCAAAACCCTGTAATGCTGAAAGAGCCTTCCACTTTGGAATTTTAAATCACCTCATAGCGCATGATAAATTGGAAAGCTTTACCATGGACCTTGCCCAAACAATAGCGGAAAATTCCCCTTTGGCGATTGCGGTTATAAAAGAACAATTTAGAATACTTTCAGAAGCTCATCCCATAAGACCGGAAGCCTTTGAAAGAATACAAGCCCTTCGCAGAGAAGTCTACAATAGCCACGATTATGGCGAAGGAATAAAAGCCTTTTTTGAGAAAAGAAAACCTGACTTCAAAGGTGAATAATTGTCAAAGACCAATATCTTTTCTGTAATGCATGCCGTCAAATGAAATATTGGAAGCGGAGAAATAAACTTTATCTCTGGCCTCTTCGATATTTGTTGCGACAGCGGCTATGTTTAAAACCCTGCCGCCGTTTGTAAACCATTTCCCATTATCATCTTTCTTTGTGCCGGAATGAAAAATCAGTATTTCTTCGGAATTGACAAAATTTTCAAGTCCTTTTATTTCCTTGCCTTTCTCGGGATTTTCAGGATAACCGCCGGAACTCAAAACAACACTAACGCAAGCGCCCTCTTTAATCGTTATTTTCTTGGCGGCAATTTTACCGTCAATGGCGGCCGCCATTATTTCAAGTAAATCTTCATTTATAAGAGGAACAACCGCTTGCGCCTCGGGATCGCCAAAACGCACATTAAATTCAAGAACTTTTGGTCCGGTTTTTGTAAACATTAAACCGACATAAATTATGCCGCAATAAGAAATATTTTCTGCCCGTAGCCCGGCAAGAAATTTTTCAAGAATCTCTTTTTTAATCTTAGTTAGAATATCATCGTCAAGATTAATGGGACAAACCGCTCCCATACCTCCGGTATTGGGTCCTTCATTATTATCCATAAGCCTTTTATGATCGCGAGAAACGGGCAAAACCAAAAAATCCTTACCATCAACAATAGCCATGATGGAGGCTTCATCTCCCATTAAATATTCCTCAGCGACTATCCTTGAGCCGGAATCGCCGAAAATTTTCTTATCCATAAAATCAGATAAAGCCAGAAGAGACTCACTTTCCTCAAAACATATCCTAACGCCTTTGCCCGCGCATAAACCATCGGCTTTAAGCACTAGAGGATGTTTCATATTTTTAATTTCTTCTTTGGCTTTTTCATAATCGGTTAAAACTTTAAAATCCGCCGTTGGAATTTCATGTTTTTTCATAAATTCTTTGGCATATTCCTTTGAAGCTTCAAGCTTGGCTCCCGCTTTTTCAGGACCAAAAACCCTTAAACCTTTGACCGTTAAAAAATCTTGCAAGCCCCCGGCAAGAGGAGCCTCAGGACCGACAATAACAATATCTATTTTCTTATCCTCGCAAAATTTATAAATACCTTCAAAATCATCCATAACAATATCCGAACAATTTGCTATCTCACTTATGGCAGATGAACCCGGCACGGCATAAAGGTTGCCAAGAAGAGGACTTTGTTTAATTTTCCAGCAGAGAACATGTTCTCTGCCGCCTGAACCAATTATTAAAACATTCACCCTACCACCCCCTCAGGCCGCAAAGCGGGGTGGTAATGGTTTAAGCTCTCTTTTTTCATATATTTAAAATCTCCTGCTATTTTTAGCATCGCCGTTTCGGCGATAAGCAAATAATTGTGGGGTCACCCTACCACCTGCTTGCCACGCATAGCGAGGCGTTTGTTTCTTTCGATTGTCCAAAG
>CAZHQC010000071.1:0-12039 GCA_964534135.1 uncultured Elusimicrobiaceae bacterium
GAGAGAGTAATTTTTTGATACCTCGGATTTGGCATAACCCAAACCCCATATTATTGTTTGATTTGGAAACGGTTTACTTTTCCGCGTATAACCAAGTTTTAATTCCTGAGGGACATTCTCTTCGGTTTGATAATATTTAAGTTTTCCGCCCATATTGGCAAGAGCAATACCGAAAGAATGTTTGTCATCCAAAGTTCTGTAAACCATCCCTAAATCAAATAACATAGCACTCGCGCTATATGTGTCAGCCAGGGTGCTTGAAAGCGATTTTAGGCCTATTCCAGCAAATAATCTTTGCCCTATATTTTTACCATAAGCAAGAGAGATAATTTTATTGTTCTCAAGCTGTATATCTTTAGTCGAGCCGTCCAATTCAGTAATTGTTTCCGAACCAGTGCCATAATTTAGAAAAGAAAAATTTAAAGCTCCCGCTTTTTTAAAAGGTAGTATGCCGGAAAAGAAATTATATTGACTTTCAGATATGCTGCCCGGCCAATGAGCAAAATACATGGAGCGATTTACCGCATAACCCAATTCCCAAGGATTATAAAATGCGTCATTTTGATTTACCGATGAAAATACACCGCCCATGGAATAAAGCCTTATATTCGGCTGAGCATCCAAAAGGAATAAAGCTGTGGGGTATTCCGCAAAAACTGCCGAGCTTATAAAAACAAACATCATTAAAAAAATCAATTTTTTAAACATATTTTCCTTGATATGTGAATAAAATTCTTTTAATCACTAACAAACAAACTTATTTCACAATTTCAGCTATTTTTGAATTTTCCATTTTTTCATGGTTTCTCAGGTCTTCCAAATTTTTTTTAAAACTTTCCCGAATCGTTTGTATCTTGGATTTAACAAAAAATTCTTTTAAAACATACTCAGACATACGATTTTTAACCCACTTTTCCACGACAGAGGAGCTATAAAGTATTCTAACCCAATATCTTCCTGATTGGTTATCCCTCAATTCTTGAGTTTGCCAAGGTCCGCGAAGCTCGATATCTACAATGCTTTTTTGAAAGGTTTTCATTTGATCAACACTCATTGTCTCACTGAAACCTTCTTTTTTATATTCGGACCAATCAGACATTGTTCTTTTCCAAACAGCCTCAACTTTAGATTGAATTTTTCTAGCCAAATCAGCTTGAGCCGAAGTAATTGCGGCTTCCCTCATTAAACTGAAATTAGATTTTTTTTCAGATGTTCCTATACCAGTCAATATTTCCCCATTTATTTCTTCTGTCAAAACTTTGAAAGGGGTAGCTTGAGAAAATTGACTTTCAGTTTTTTTGTTCCCTACACACGCAGAAATAAAAAATACCGCAAAACATATTGCCATTAATCTTTTGTCCATTATTATCCTCCCGGTTATTTCTTTTTAACACTGTAAAATATAACTTTGCTGGTCCAATCTTCCCTGCTAAATTTTGAAAGTTGTCGCACAAGCTTTTTAAGCCCTCCTAATGAATATGTTAAAAAACCGTTTTCTTTTGTTTCGGCAACAAAATCTAATAAGAAAAGAGGCTGCTCTTTTGTGGCTATAATATGAAGAATTTCTCCTATCTCATCTCTTTCCTTGGGTAAAAAAGCTTTTAACTGAAAAGAGAGATCGTTTGGGATGTTTAACTCTTTGCCCGCTTTAAGAAAATTATTTCGCGCGTGCTTGTTTGGATAGATAAGATGAATATTCCCATCCTCGTCACAGCTAATAACCGTTATAAAGGCATCTTTGCTCACTTTTACTTCAATATTTACATTATCGCCTGGATAAAAAGATGGGGTGCTAAGTTTTGCTTTTAGTTCAAAATTTGGGTCAAGCTCACCTCTAAAATAAACTTTACCTCGTATTTTTACATGGCATTTATAAACATCTCCGGCTAAAGAACACTTTGGAACGCCAACTTTTTCATATTCCACAAGACTTGAGGACCAAACATTTATATATTTGCCTATAAACTGATACTGAGTATCACCATACTCTTCCATCACATTTTGAAAGCCAGAATAAACATTTACCCCCGATTTTCTGACAGCCTTTGAAAGAGCGTCTTCTTCAGCTCTTTTCTCGGCTTTAAGGAGTCTGTCATATTTAGTGCATAAGCCTTCGCCAATAGCCTCAAATTCAAATTCTTCAGCGGTTCGCTTGATAACACTTACGCCATCATTTATTTGCGGAGTACTATAATTTGATGTATTTAGAGCTTTTGGTTTAAATCTGGTTTTTAAATCGGAACTTAATTCTCTGTTAACAGTTTCTATTCTGGTTTTAACACCAAGGTTATCCTCAACGCTTATATTTCTCTTGAGATTACCTTTGCTTGAATGGCAAGCCACTAAGAAAGCGGCTAATATAAAAATCAGTTTATAAATTTCCACAGATTGTTTTTATCCCCCCAATTAAATTGAAGTATTGAATTATTTCCCTTATATCTATTATATATAATAATTATATTAATGAATTCGTAAAGTCTCCTTATATATCGGCTTGAGGGTTATTCGGCTTCATCTTGATTAGGGTGGGCCACTCGAAACGAAGGGAAACTAAGAAAAATAAAAAGGCTGTGAGTTTGCTA
Source organism: uncultured Elusimicrobiaceae bacterium (assembly GCA_964534135.1). Taxonomy (GTDB): domain Bacteria; phylum Elusimicrobiota; class Elusimicrobia; order Elusimicrobiales; family UBA9959; genus JAKLQJ01. Next base: position 2,583 of record CAZHQC010000071.1, read on the forward strand.
GGGAGCGATTTCTGAGGTTTAGTCTTGGGAACGAGATTTATGAGGGCATTTCACTGAAACGACGAGGATGTCTGAGTTAAAAAACATTGCGGAACAACGAGGCTATGCCTCATCAGGTGTCGGGAGCTTTGCGACTGACCTTTTTTCACGAGTTCCGCAGTCGCCGAATAAACCGAAGTAAGCAACGGCGTGAAAAACCTCTGCATGAGCGAATCTGTAAACTTACAGGCTTTTAATCAACCTTAGTTATGAGTGGAAAACTTTGCCAGCATCTCTACTCTAATACTGTCTTTACTCCCGCAATGTCCGCCAGAAAACTATGTTCTGCCGTATCAAGCACTATGTGCGTCAAACGGCGAAACCAAACATCTTTCCCCATTGCGGGAGAATTATTTACGATTGAAACTTACTGACAGATCCCACTAAACAATTATTATTTTACCCCGCGGGTTTACCCAAGTCGTACCCAAACCATTCCCGCATAAGAAATTTCCTTACGTCGGGTTGGGTAATTCAGGAGTATCTTTAATTGGGTGGGACACTCCGAACGAAGTGAGGCAAAGGGATGGTGGCAAGGATTTGTGTGAACGATATTGGGTTTTTGACCAAGGATTTGTAACGAATTCCACTGGAACAGCGAGGATGTTTGAGGGCAAAAGCTGTGCCTTTTGCCCGAGTTCCGGAGCTGGTGAAAAATACGAAGGTCACATAATTATAAAACCCACAGCAACTGAGCATGAATCTTTGCCACCATACCCATAAACTTAAGTATAATTTACATATGATAATCAGGAAACCACGCGCTAATAAATATATCAGCATACACGCGCATTTTTATCAGCCGCCCAGAGAGAACCCTTGGACAAATGAAGTGGATTTTCAACCATCGGCCTATCCCTTCGACAACTGGAATCAGCGCATAGCCCGGGAATGTTATATTCCAAATTTATATGCCCGCATAAAAGACAATAAAAACAAGGTACTAGAACACATTAATAATTATGAATTTTTAAATTTTAATTTTGGCCCCACCCTTTTGAGTTGGTTTGAGAAAGAATATCCATATTACTATAAGAGAATAATTTCCTCAGTAAAAAAATCACATAAAGAAAAAGGTGAGCTAAACGCCATAGCGCAAATATACAATCACATAATAATGCCTTTGGCTTCTCTTAATGACCAGTTAACGCAATTGGTCTGGGGCATAGAAGATTTTAAATACCGTTTTGGTTTTGAACCGGAATCGGTATGGCTACCTGAAACGGCGGCAAGCGGAGAAACATTAAAATTACTAATCGACCATAAAATCAAATATATTATTCTTTCCCCTCATCAGGCGGAAAAAGTAAGACTAACAGACAGTAAAAAATGGGTGGATGTCTCCAAAGGAAATATAGACCCTAAAAAGCCTTATTGGTGGTATGATAAAGATGAGAAAGGCATAAATATTGAAAATAGAAAAATAGCTGTTTTTTTCTATGATGCTGGAATATCGGAAGCCCTGGCTTTTGAAGATATTACAGACCATTCATCGGTATTGGCGGATAGAGTTCTAGACTGTTATAATGAGAAATCAAATGAAGACCAGCTTCTGCTGATAGCTTCCGATGGCGAGACTTATGGTCATCATCATAAATTCAGCGATATGACTTTAGCGCATGCTTTTAAACATGAATTTACAGACCGTTCAATAAAAACCGTAAATTTAGCCTCTTACCTTAAAACCCATCAGCCCAAACATGAAGTTGAAATTAAAGAAGGACCTGACGGTGAAGGCACCTCCTGGAGTTGCGCTCATGGCGTAAGGCGTTGGAAGGGCGGCTGTGATTGCGGAAAAGACGGAAACCCTTATCTTTGGCGCGAGCCCTTTAGAACCGCCTTAAATTGGCTCTCTGATGAACTTAGCGCAATATATGAGAAAGAAGGAACAAAGCTCCTTAAAGATACCTGGCAAGCACGCAATGAATATATAGAGCCGCTCACAAGACCGGATAAACATATATTGAATAAATTTCTTTCAGCTAATTTATATGAAAACTTAACAAAAAAAGATATAAACAAGGCTTTGGAACTTTTGGAAATGCAAAAATACTCTATGTATATGTTTACCAGTTGCGCTTGGTTTTTTGCTGACATATCAAGAATTGAAGCTGTTCAAAATTTAAAGTATGCCGCCAAAGCGATTGAACTGGCAAAAAAACTGGGCTTTAAAAATATTGAAAAAGATTTTTTAAGCCTTCTTGAACTTGCCCCCACCAATCATCCCGACTTAAAAAACGGCGCTGAAATTTACCAAAAGCTTGTCCTTAGTAATGACCTGCCCTTTGAACTTATTATCTACGGTCATTTAATTGAACTTTTCCATTTCCAGGACGCCAAAGAATTTAATCATAGATATTTTTATGAGATGGAAATAAAAAATTCAAAAACCACTATCTTAGATAAACTAAAACTAATAAGCGGCATAATAAAATCAAAGAACACCCTTACAAAAGAATATCATGAATATGCTTTTGCCTATTTTTCAGAGAAAAAAGAAATGCCGTTTATATGCTTAACAGCAAACGATATTGAAAATAAATTAAAATTTATAAGAGAAAGTTTTTTTTCACTAAGCGACATAAATATGGATACTGCGATAATTGAAATTGAAAAAATATTCTCAGAGAAAATAATTACATTTGAGCGCCTCCCCTTCAATGAAAAGACAAATATCATTAAAAAGATAGTTCGCTCTATAAAATCCGCCAATAGCCGGGAAGCTTTTAAGATATTTAAAAGTTATATGGGACTTTTTGAAAAAAATAAAGATTTGGGGTCAACCCTATTCAGCGGTTTAAAAGAAGAGATTAAAGCTTATTCAAAAGAAATCATTGAAATATTGATTGATGATTATATAAAAACAAATAATCCCGATATTTTAAATGAATTATTGAGCGCGGCAAAAAAAATCAAACTCCATAAAGTAGAGCCTGCCATAAACGGCCAAGAAAACGCTCTTATAAAAGAAATATTCAGGAGCCTTCCAAATATAAAAAAAGAAGGGACGGATAATCTTTTAAAAATAGAAGAAATAGCCAAATATTTAAACTTTAATAATGTTCTATTTCATATAAATAATATTTTGAGTGATATAGAAAAAGAGAAACAAGAAACAAATCAGATACCCGAAACAATAAAAACCAATTAAACTTTCGTCACGCTTTTATAGATATCTTCCAGTGTCTTGGTAAGATAAACCTTATAATCAATTTCCGGAAAAATATTATCTCTTGATTCAATATTATTTAGGAAATCTTCTTCTATTCGATTGCCCATTATTTGCTCATAGATACCGATAAAACGGTTAATATGATTTACAAATCTCTTGGTTGAATATTCTTTGGCGGTTCCAACCGTCATTAAGAAAGCCCAGTCGGACGACATGGCAAGCACAAGTTCTCTTGAGCACTGATTAAGAGCTCGCTTTAAAATTCCATCGGCATTTGGAAAACGATTGGCCATATCGACCATTCTTTCCGCGGCTTTATGTAAATGTCTATACATCCAATCATTACTCTTATTGAGCCAAACCTCATTATAACCCTTATCTCCCCATGAAGACATTGAAGGTTGAACTATTTGATTATCCGGGTTAAGAGTTAAATATTCACTCGGCGTAGTCAGCTTAACGCTATCTTGGTCATAGTGAATTTTCTTGAAAAGGAATTCTATAAAATCGGGGCCTTCATACCACCAATGACCGAAAAGTTCAGCATCAAACATAGAAACCAAGACAGGTTTTTTATTAATAAAACCATTAAGATGTTCAATTTGTCTTTCACGGTTATATAAGAAATTACCGGCATGCATAGCGGCAACATCTCTGGCTTCTCGAGGATTATATGGCTTTTTTTCATCTAAAGCCACTTTTCCCGTTATTTGATGATACTTAAGACCGACATTTCTTCTTACACCATCGGAATGTAAATAGGGCTTTATATAATCATAATCCAAATCATAGCCAAGGTCGCGATAAAATTCTCTATAACGATGATCTCCCGGATAACCTATATCCGCGCTCCAAACTTGATGCGCGCTTTCCATATCACGGCCAAAAGCCGCAACTCCGCTCGGACAATAAACCGGCGCGTAAACACCATATCTCGGACGGGGATTACCATATATAATGCCATGGGTTTCAAGGAAAAAATATCTAAGCCCATTGGCTTTAAGTAGTTCATCATCTCCCGGATTATAAGCGCATTCGGCAAGCCATATGCCTCTGGGCGCTCTAGCAAAATGTTTTTTATAGTCATCGACCGCGATTTTAATTTGAGCATTCACAGCTTCTTTCTTTATTTCAAGCGGCAAAAAACCATGCGTCGCGCAACAGGTTATAATTTCAAGCTTGCCCATATCTTGAAACTTTTTAAAACCTTCTAAAATATTGCCATGATAATAATTATCAAAAAGCTCGCGCGATCTTTTGAATTTTTTATCATACATATTGGCGGCTTCGCTAAATTCGGTATCGCGGGTTCTGACAACTTCTTTTTCGGAGAGTTCGATTCGGTGATATAAATATCTTCTAAAACGCTTTATAAGCAAGTCATCACTCATCATGCCGCATAAAGGCGGCGTGAGGGACATTGTTAATTTAAAATCCACACCTTCATCAGTCAAGCGTTCATAGACATCAAGCAAAGGCAAATAGGTTTCACACATGGCCTCAAAAAACCAATCTTCTTCAAGAAAATCCTCATATTCTGGATGCCTTATAAAAGGGAGATGCGCGTGCAAAACTAAAGCAAAATAACCTTTTTCTTTATTTTTCATAATTCTTGGTTTCTCTTGATATATTAATTTTAATTTCTCGTTTTTCACTTTCATCTTTTGATACAGCTTTTATGGGCAAATCGGTATTTCCCTCGCCCAAAGCAAATCTCATGGAAAAAGTTCCGTCCGGATTTAATTTAATTTTCTTTCCAGCTACACTGACATCGGCATCCGCGTGAGTGGCGCCATACAAAATAAGTTCGCAATCAGCGACAAGCCAAAAGTCTTTATTTTCAGGATTTCCTCTATCGGGGCCAAAAGATTCAACATTTCTTGAGGCGGACCTTGAAAACACCGACTTAAGCATTTCCCATCTCTGAGCTAAAGATTTTGCAACTTCTCCCGAACCTTTGCCTATATATTCCACTCCTGAAAGCTGAAGAAGTTTTTCAAAGTCTCCTGAAATGGACATCCATTTTTCGTCGGTAATTTCAGAAACCTTTCCCTGAGGCAGTTTTATGGAATTTGTTTTTACAACACTGACAAATTTACCGTCGGGCAAAACAAAACCAAGCTCACAATGATAAGATTTTCCGCCATCGGAGACATTAACATACCAACTATTGGCATCAAACTTTACTTCTACATCAAAATATTGACTTCTGGAAGTTTGGTTATCTTCATACACTCTTATGACTTGTCTGGCTTTTTCAAAAACATCAGCACCATAATCTCTACGTAAATCGGACTTGGATTTTTCATTTATTTCCCAATAAATATACATCCAATTGGGATCTCTGGCAAGCAAAACCGCTTCAGTATCGCCATAGCCTTGCGGGAGCGCTTTTAAACTTTCAAGGTCCACTGCGCTTAATTTATCTTTATCTATATATCCTGAGGACGTCATTATAATTCTCCTTAAGTGAAACTACTTTATGAGAGGTAAGTAATATGAACTAAAAAACACTGCATTTCCCCCATTAAAACTACCTATAGTATACAAAAAAAACAAGTAAAATATTTTAAAAAAAAAGGTGGCACAGTATTATTAACTATGCCACCTTTAATATCTATGTGGTTTTTCAGGATTAATCTTGCTCAAAATCCTCTGAAACAGGCACCGTAGCCTCCGAATAAAAGCCATCATACATAGCTTGATAGGCTTCTATGGCCTGGACATCATTAACAAATATCATATTCTCAAAAGAATTAACATTCCCATTGACACTCCAATTAAAGGAACCGGTTTCAAGCAATTTGCCATCAAGAATTACATATTTATTATGCATGGCTCCTTTTGAACTTCTGCCTTTACGCCATCTAACTTCCACTCCGGCATTATACATGGATTTAACCGCCCATGAACCTTTCCCCATATCCGTATCTGTCATAAATCTAACTTTAACACCTCTTTCTTTAGCGGCGATTACGGCATCGGCAAGAATTCTAGATGAACAGGTGAATGTTACAGCATCTACCGTTTTCTTGGCCTTGCCTATTATCTCAGCCAATTTTTCTTCACTTTGAGAGCCGGGAGAAAAGATATAAGCGGGAATTTTCATGCCATTAAATTCCATTACAAGTTTTTCATCTTGGGGAGGCGTGCCATAATGTCCAACAGGAAAAGGACTTTGAGCGCCTTCTTCCAAAGTGCTGGCATTTTTCCACATCCATTTCCAATATTGGATAAACCCTTTGGTATATATGGGATGTTGAGTGAGAAGCATATTTTCATGATTATAGAAAGTCGCGCTAAAGGTCCAATTATAAGAACCGGTTGTAACCATCTTATTGTCAAATATGCCTATTTTATTATGCATCACGCCATAATCTCTTGTGCCGCGCAATGCTCGTATTTCAATACCTTCTGCAATCAATTTTTTAATTTCAGTTGAAACCCAATCTCCATAAATATGAGAATGATCCATTACCATTCTTACTTTAACCCCTCTGTCTTTGGCATTTAAAATCGCTTCAGACATTTCTTTGAGAGTAAGACTATAAATCGCTATCTCGACGGAATTCTGCGAGGCGTTTATCGCGTCAATCGTAATTTGATTTAAATAACTGAAAGCATAGTTTGGAAAAGAAGAAAAATCCCCTGTAACTTTAGATTTAAGCGGCGCAGGAGTATAAACTTGAGGAGCAGCTTCTTTAATTATGTCCCGGTTTACGGAAACATTAAATGCATCCCCAAGAACACTATTGGAATAGAAAGAAGAAAAATTATCAAAGGTTTGAGCGACCTCAACTTGAGCAAAAAGTGAGGAGGGTAATATCGAACTTATAGCACATAAGAACGCCAGAGTAGTTTTTTTAGCCATGTATATATATTAATGACTTTAGGCGTAATTGGCAAGAACTCTCTGACCTATATGCATATAGGTCTTTAGACCTAGACAAAAGGAGTTTACTCCTTTTGTGTTTGCATGTCAAAGGTCTCAAGTCACAAGTAAAAAGTAGAAATAAAGGCCTTATCGCCTATTGTTTTACAATTTAAACCCCGTTAGAAATCTCAGTTTTAACGGAAAAATAAATATGAAGTTTTTAAATTAATGTTAGTGGACAGAATTTCTAAACGGGGTAAGGCTCTGTAAAATAATTAATGTACCATTTGGCTATTTGATTTTTCAGCGAAACGAGGAACGAAAAGCGCGCAGACCCTCTGCGGTCTGTAAGCGATAAGTGACGAAGTTGTAGCCAAAAATCAATCCGCCCCATAGCATAATTGCTATGGGGAAGCTCATATTTTGTTAATTTCTTCGTTGCTCTTCATTCACAGGCGTAAAGCCTTCTCATTCATCGCACCTTGAAATCAACTTAAATCTGATCTTCCAAATGGTACAGTAATTGTTTTACAGAGCCTAAACATCGCGTCAATCTTAGTTTTATCTTGTATTTCATAAGTCCGACAAATATTATCAGCGGTTAAACCCTCTTGGGCTCTGCCAAAAAAAATCTGTTTCCCTTTATTTAAAAGCAAAGCTTTATTGGCATAAAGTGAAACAAGATTTATATCATGGGATGCGATTATAATGGTAATTTTTTTATTTTTCCGCATCTTATCAAGCAAACCGAATATTTCCATTTTATACTTAATATCTAAATGTGAAGTGGGTTCATCCAAAACAAGTATTTTAGGATTCTGAACTAAAGCCTGAGCGATAAAAACAAGTTGTTTTTCCCCGCTTGAAAGAGAATTAATGCTTCTACCGGCTAAATGACTTATACGCATATTTTCAAGTATTTCCAAAGCTAAGGATTTATCTTTTGAAGGATAATCTTCCCACCATTTAAGATATGGCGCGCGGCCCATAATTACAATTTCCAAAACTGAAAAATTATAAGGCGTATAGATGTCGGGCGGCACATAAGAAAAAATCTTGGCATATTGGCTACTTTCATAATTAGAAATATAATGTCCGTTAACAATTAAACTGCCGGTTTGGATATCATTAATTCTGGCAAGAATTTTTAATAATGTGGATTTTCCCGAACCATTAGGGCCTAAAATAGTTAAAAAATCAGATTCATTGATTTTTAAATTAATATCATCTAAAGCCTTTTCGCCATTATATTTAAAATCTATATTTTCAGCATTGATTATTTGCATCTATCTAACCTTCTCTCTATTTCTTAAAAGAAGCCATAAAAAGAACGGCGCGCCAACGAGCGCAGTTATGACGCCGACCGGAATTTCACCGGGAGCAATAACAGTTCTGGCAAAAGCGTCAGCTACAATTAAAAACATACTGCCGCCGATAGCCGAAGCCAATATAAGACGGAAATGAGACGGACCGACAATCATTCTCGCCATATGCGGCACCACTAAACCGACAAAACCGATAGTCCCTGAAATTGAAACGGCGCAAGCCGTAATTAATGAAGCTATCGTGAAATATATTATTTTGTATTTTTCAGTATTAATACCTAAATGAATGGCCTTTTCTTCTCCAAGAGAAAAAATATCCAATTGTCTTGAAAGCGCCAAAGCTAAGATAATACACAAAAAAACCAAAACCGCGGCCGCCAAAAGCAAGCCTTTATCCGTTTCATAAAGTCCGCCCATCATAAAGAACACTATATTAAGAGCGCTTTCTCTGTGCAAACTTAAAAAAAGTAAAACCAAAGCGGATAAAAAAGCGCTTATAATAACACCCGCTAAAATAAGATCAACATTTGAAACTTGTTTCTTGTACTTGGCAAGATTATAAGCGGTGAGAGTTGCCGCTAAAGCGCAAGCAGCGATAAGAAGATAAAATAAAAAAGAACTTTGATTTAAACCGATTAATTGCGCCAAAACCGCGCCGAGAAGCGCTCCTGAAGAAGTGCCCAGAACATAAGGATCACATAAAGGATTTTTCAAAACCCCTTGAAAAATAACTCCGGCAACAGACAAAGCGCAACCAGCAATAACCGCTTGCAAAACTCTGGGCAGTCTTATATGAAACAAAATATCAAAACCGCTTAAAGATGTCGGTCCTATAAACAAAGACAGACCAAATAAGACCGCCAAAACACCTAAGGCTATTAAAAATTTATTTATTTTCATTTGGATTAAATATTAACGCTAATTTCTCAATAACTTCAAAAACTCTTAAAGCGGGTCTTGCGATTTTATCTCTATCAATATTGCTTATAATGCGAGAATTTGAAACGGCATTAACTTTTTGAGCAAGAGGTTTTTGCAAATAGTCAG
>CAZHQC010000072.1:0-11912 GCA_964534135.1 uncultured Elusimicrobiaceae bacterium
TTAAAAAATCTATAAACTCCCCTCGGCTTAATAATTTTATGCAGAATGATATATTTTTTCACTTCTTCAATAACTTTCTTTGTTTCTTCAAGTTTTTTAGTATCCGTCTTTTTTAACTTTAAAAACCTTAAATTAAAAACATCTTCATTAAGATTATTAAAAAGCTCACCCAAATCATAATCATCAAAAAAATGTCTGTCTAAATTTTTAGGTGCGGGAATTTCATCGGGAAAATATTCTTTATTTTGATTTCTCGGCATTACAGCTTCAGTGGAAACTTTAGCGCTTTCTTGCAGTCCGCTTTTTACTGCCTGCTCTGTGCTCTCTTCTCTACCCTCTCTGCTTTTAACAATATATTCAAGCGCCGTATTTAGGCCAGCCATAGCATCTGAAGCATAAAATACTTTGCCTTTATATATGGGAACTATATTTGAATCAACAAATTTTTCGGTTAAAGCGGCTCCGCCCAAAAGCAGCGGTTTTGAAATATTAACTTTTGTAAGCTCTCTGGCTGCTATAGTCATTTGTTCCGTTGAACGCACCAGAAGCCCGGACAAACCTATAAAATCAGGATTTTCCTTTAAAGCATTTTCCACTATAACTTCAGGTGTAATTTTAACACCTAAATCTATTACTTCAAAACCATTACTCTCAAAAATTATATGCACCAAGTTTTTGCCTATATCGTGAACATCACCTTTAACGGTAGCAAGCAGAATTTTCCCTCTCTTTGGAATATTCATGGATTTTAAAGCGGGAGCCAAAACATCCACCGATTTTTTAACGGTCTCAGCGCTCTGCAAGACTTCCGTTACTATCAAATCCCCTTTGGCAAAAAGTTTTCCCACTTCACCCATAGACTTTAAAATAGGCCCGTTTATAATATCCATAGGCTGGTTCTTTTTGAGAAGCTCACCGATAGTTTCTTCTATCCCTGATTTTATTCCTTCTAAAATATGTCTATAAAGCTTTTCTTCGGGCTCAATATTTTCAATATCTTCAATTGAAGTTTCCGTTTTCTTGCCTCTAAAATAATCCGCAAAAACTTTAATGGCATCAGTAGAGGCGGCAAAAATCAAATCCTCGGCAAGCTGCACTTCTTCTTTTTTTATAAGGGCATAGCGCTTAAGTTTTTGAGTATTTACAATAGCCATATCAAGCCCGGCCTTTACCGCATGATGAAGAAAAACCGAATTTAGAATTTCTCTCCCCTTTAAAGGAAGGCCAAAAGAGACATTACTCACCCCCAAAACACTTTTTGAAAGCGGAAATTCCTTTTTCATTTGAGTAATGGCTTTTAATGTTTCCTGAGCGGACTCGCTATAATTTTCACCAACCGCAACAGGAAAAACCAAAGCGTCAAAAATTATATCCTCTCCGTTTATACCGCATTCTTCAGTAAAAAATTTATAACCGCGTCTTGCAATTTGCATTTTTCGCTCACAGGTTAAGGGCAAGCCTTTTTCTTTATCCTCATCAATAACGCCGAAAACCGCTTTCGCCCCGTAAAGTTTCATCAATTGGGCAACCTGCGCCGGCCTTTCATCGCCAAATTCAAAATTGACGGAATTTAAAACACATTTTCCCGGAGCCAATTTAAGCGCTTCTTCCATAACTTTGATATCGGTGGTATCAATCATTATGGGAACTCTTAAAGAATGAAATATTTTTGGCAGAAAAATTCCAGCATCCTCAATTTCATTCCTCTCTGGATTTGAAAGGCATATATCTAACATATGAGCTCCGGCCTTAACTTGGGCTTTAGCAAGTGAGACAGCTTCATCCCAATTACCGGCGGCAACAATATCTCTAAACTTTTTGCTACCTATGGAATTATTCCTTTCTCCCGCCAATATGGGAGGTTCTATTTCATCATAAAACAAAGGTTCTATCCCGCTTATAGCCCAAGATGTTTCATTTAATGGCATGCGAGGTTTTTTGTTTTTTAAAGCCTCGGATAAGGCCTGAATATGTTTGGGCTCTGTTCCGCAACACCCCCCTACTATATTCAAATATTTTTTCTCCGCATAATCAGAAAGGGTTTTTGAAAATTCTTCGGGACTTTCATTGTAGGCGCCATTTTCATCCGGCAAACCGGCATTTGGCATGGCAAAAACGGGAAATTTTGAAATCTTAGAAAGACTTTCAAGACGTAAAGCCATATCTTTAGGGCCCGTTGAACAATTAAAACCCAAAGCAAATAAAGGCAAATGCTCTAATGAAACATACACAGCTTCCACCGCTTGTCCGCTAAGCATGGTATTTTTATTATCCATAGTTACGGAAATTATAACAGGCAAATTTACAGAATATTTTTTAAAAGCCTTTGCGACCGCGGCATAAGCCGCTTTAATATTTAAAATATCATGAGCGGTTTCAATCATGATAATATCCACTCCACCCTCAATTAACGCTGAAATCTGTTCAAAATAAACATCTGAAAATTCTTCAAAACTTATACCGCCGGTCACAAAAAGAGATTTAGTGGTGGGGCCTATTGAACCCGCGATAAATCTTGGCTGCTCTTCATTTGAACATTCTTTTACCGCTTCTTTGGCAAGTTTAACAGCCTCAAGATTTAATTCTTTAACTTTAGCTTCAAGGCCATATTCCTTTAAAATTATTCTATTCGCGCCAAAGGTATTTGTTTCAATTATGTCCGCGCCCGCTTTAAGATAATCAATATAAACTTGTTTAATTACTTCCGGTTTTGATATTGAAAGATATTCATTCAAACCTTCATAACCACCAAAATCTTCATCTTTAAGATTAAATTTGGAAAGATAAGTACCCATCGCGCCATCTAAAACAAGCACTTTTTCATTTATTATTTTTTTAAGTTTTTTTTCGGTTTTCAATTTACTCTCCCAAAAGGCCTGAAAAAAGTTCCTTGGCATTTGATGATGTCACGTCGGAGATATCCTCAACTTTGGCATTTAGATACTCGCTCATTGCTTCTGCTATTACAGGTATTTGAGAAGGGTCATTTCTTTTGCCTCTTATTGCTTGAGGCGGAAGATAAGGACAATCTGTTTCAAGAACAATATTTTTAAGACCCGTTTTTTTTACTATATCTCTAAGTTCATGATTTTTTTTATATGTAAAAGTTCCGTTCACACCTATTAAAAGCCCCAAATCTAAACCTTTCTTGGCATCTTCCCAATTACCGGAAAAACAATGCAAAATACCGCGGCTTCTTTTCTTATTATCAAAACTCCAATCATTCTTTAATTTAGCTAATAAATCCTTATACGCGCTATCATTTTTCTCATCCTTTCCGTTTCTGGCATGAAAGATACAAATTTTTTCAATATTATTTGAAATATCAATCATTGAATCCAAAATCTTAAACTGTTCTTTCTTTTGGGAATTATCCCAATAATAATCAAGACCTATTTCACCAAGACCGGCGCAAAAATCTCTTTTCAGATTCTCCTGAAGTTTAATCAGGTTCTCGGTAGTTAGCTCTTTAATATAACCGGGATATATGCCAAAGACGGGGAAAATTTTATTTTTATAATTTTCTTGAAGATCAAGTGCGCTTTGCCAATCTTTTGCCGAACAAGAAATTTCAATTATTTTTTCTATGCCCGAAGAAAAACTTTTATCTATTATTTCATCTCTATCTTTATCAAAGGCCTTATCACATAAATGAGCATGAGTTTCTATAAATTTCATTTTTTAACACCTATGGTTTTTAATATTGAATTTAATTTGGAAATTTCTTTTATCACAAATTGGTATCGGTTAGGATAATACTCAAGCGAAAAAACCCTAAGCGATTCATTATAAGATTTCAACACCTCTTTTACTTTGAGTCTCTTTTTATTTCCAGCAAAGGAATCTGCTTCTATGGTCATAGCTATAGCAAGATTAAGTTGAACTACAGCATAATACTCCGGCATTGAATCAAATGTATAAACTTTCAGAGCAGCTTTATAGGCGCTTATTGCCTCTTTAATTTTTTTAACCTTTGCTTTGCCTACAAGATTTTCTCCTTCATTCTTCAAAACATTTCCAAGATTACTTTGTATCCCCGCATAATAGAAAGGTGATGAGTCAAAATCATAAACTTTTAAGGCCTCTTTAAAAGCATCGATTGCCTCTTTGATTTTTTTAATTTTTGCTTTGCCTGCAAGACCTTCTCCCTCACTCTTCAAAACATTTCCAAGATTACTTTTAGTTCTCCCATAATCTTCCGGGAAGGAATCAAAAGTATAAATTCGCAAAGCTTCCCTATAAGCAAAACTTGCCTCGTCAAGTTTTTTTCTTTTCTTTTGCCCTGACAAAAGTATGGCAATATTTCTATATATATTCCCTATATTATTCTGAGAGAGAGCATAGTATTTTGGAAAAGTTTCCAATGTAATTATGCCTAAAACTTCTTTGTATGCATTTACAGCCTCATCCAGCTTATTCAATTTAGCATCACTTTTAAGAATTATAGCCTGATTTCTAAAAATTGAACCTAAATTTATTTTTGTTTCAATATACTCTCTAGGGAAAGATACGGAATCATAAACCCTTAACGATTCTGTTTGTGCCATTAACGCATCTTTAAGTTTTTGATTTTTATTCTCACCAGCAAGCAATTCAGCTTGATCGCATAAAGCTTTGCCAAGTTCTTTTTGTAATCTTGCATAGTCATTGGGAAATAATTTAAAAGTATAAACTTGCAATGCATCTTCATAAACTTTAACAGTTTCCTTAAGCAATTTTTCTCTATTTTTACCTACGGCAGATTCTGACAACTTATGAAGCATAAGGCCTGATTTGATTGATTGAGCCGCAAGCAAAAGTCTATTCCCAATATCCTCTTGAGCTTGAGCAAAAGCTATTTTTTCAAGTTCATCAACAGATTTATTATTTAACCCGGACTTCTTTTTTGGCCACATAGCATAGATAAACTGTTTTCTGGATTCCAATTCCACGCTTCCGGATACTTCATTAGTTTGAGAATAACCCTTGAACTTAACCTCCAATTGTTCTGATATATCGAAATCAGACTTAGAAAGAATAAGATTTTCCGCACTACTGTCTATAAATACATAATCAGGAAATTTAAGTTTGCCAATATTTGTTTGTATAAAGAAATCCTTTGATGAAGATTCACAGCGCTGAGCTTTATTAATACCGGAACCGGCATAATGAATTGTATTTTTTATTTTAAAAGGTCCAAAATTTCCGAAGGAAACTCCCGTGCGAAGTGATAAAAATTGCTCATCAGGAACCATTATCCCGCTTGCGGAATATTTTTTAATATATTTTTTTCTTACTAATTCCCATTTCTCTATAATACGGCTCAAACATAATATACTTTTTTCAATAGCCGTAAAAAGCATTAAAAACCCATCTCCAGTAAAATTGCCTACAATCCCTTCATGTTTTTCTGTGGAACTTTCAACCAATTTATATAGTTCTTTAAGCATTTCCACGGCAATATCAGCATTTTGATCCCAGGCATAAGTGGAATCATGAAGATCAATAAATGCGGCAAAGCCGGGGCCCTTAATAGTATCGTGTTTGTTTTCGTTAGCAATCATGAGATTAATTAATTATTTTTTCTTTTGAGACGCTCTATAGCTTAAATAGGAATGCATAAAAGGGTCCAAATCTCCATCCATAACGCCCTGAATATTTGAACTTTCATAACTCGTCCTCAAATCTTTAACCATTTGATATGGCATAAAAACATAAGACCTTATTTGATGGCCCCAGCCTATATCGCCCTTAGCGTCATAATGCCTTTCCATTTCAGTCCGCTTTTTATCCATTTCAACTTCATAAAGTTTAGCCTTAAGCATCTTCATAGCATGCTCTTTGTTTTGATGCTGAGAACGCTCCGCCTGACATTGCGTAATTATACCTGATGGCATATGAGTAATACGCACCGCCGTTTCAACTTTATTTACATTTTGACCGCCGGCGCCGCCTGAACGATAAGTATCCACTCTAAGATCTTTATCGTCGACTGTAATTTCAACATCATCTTCAATATCGGCAAGAACATCAATGGAAGAAAAAGAAGTATGCCTTCTCTTATTGGAATCAAAAGGAGAAACTCTAACCAATCTATGTACGCCTATTTCACTTTTCAAGTAGCCATAGGCATAAGCGCCTTTTATAAAAACCGAAACACCCTTAACTCCGGCTTCTTCACCGGACAATATATCCGTAATGGTAAACTGAAAACCTTTAGCCTGAGCCCATCTCTCATACATCCTTAATAACATTTCCGACCAGTCACAAGCCTCTGTTCCACCGGCCCCAGAATGAATATTTAAAATGGCGTCATTTTTATCCATAGGCTCTGAAAGTTTAAGCTGAAAATCCAAAGCGGATAATTTTTTTTCGCTAACTTTAAGCTCATCTAGGACCAAAGCCAATTCTTTAATATCATCCATTTCTTTTGAAAGCTCAGCATGGACTTTGGCATCCTCTATTTCCCCTTTTATTTCATCCATTAAATCTATATCTTTTTTAATGGCATTCATTTCTTTAAGATGAGTACGGGCTTTTTCGGGAGTATCCCAAAACTCAGGCTCCCCCGCAATAGTTTCTTTTTCTTTCAATTCAATCCGTTTGGACTCAATATTAAGAATTTTAGCCGTATTTTCAAGAAAAGTTTCAAGCTCCTCTATTTTGTTTGTTATATCTTTAAATTCCAGTTCTGCAGCCATATATTTTATTTCCTATTTTTATTTAAGTTCTTGAATCAGTTTTTGAGCATATTCTTTAGCGGGAGCGGGGCCATTGGCAGTTATAATCCTACCATCCATCTCAATATCAGCTCCGGTATAAATCGCTCCGGCAGCTTTTAATTCATCCGCTCCATCCGGCCAAACAGTAGCTTTCCTGCCTTTAAGAATACCGGCATGAGCCAAAACAACTGGGGATATGCAAATAGAGCCTATTAATTTATTCTCCCTAAAAGCTTGATTAAAAATATCATAAACCCGGGGCTTATCTAAATACTCCAGACAGCCGGCTCCGCCAACTAAACATAAAGCGTCATAATCACTCACATTTATTTCGCTTATTGTTTTATCAATATTGGCAATTGCTCCAAATTTTCCACGCGCCTTTCCTTTCACGCTTGAAACGGTATCCACTTTAATTCCTTCAACTTCTAGAATTTTTTTCGGCTCAATATATTCTTCATCCCTAAAATCTTGAAAAGCTATAAACATGGCTACTTTTTTCACCCTACCATCTCCTTAGCGGCTATAAGCCCGCTCTTTAAAACAATATCAAATTATTTAATTCTTTGGAAAAAATTTAACCCTACTTATTAAAATCTACATATCAGGCACACTTTTGGTGTGCAAGGAGGTGATAAGGGTCATAAAGGCTCCTTATAACTATTTTACAACATAGTAGCGCTGACAAGTTAGAAACAATAACAATAATGTATAATTTGAGCCTGGGGAAATATGGCTTCATATTACAAACGATTAAAATCTGATTTAAACAATTGCGTTGACGCTCAAATAATAGACAGTCAAACCGCGGAAAAAATTTATAATAAAGTTTATTCTCCCAACTTATTCACCCAAATTAAAGCCTCTCAATGGATAGGCATAATAGCGGGACTATTTATAGCCGGCGGAATATCCCTAATAATAGCCCATAATTGGGAAACTATACCCCATATAATGAAGATGGCCGGCTTTCTCTTGATTTACGCAATAATAGCAATAACAGCCATAAAGACAAAAGAGAAACATCCCACAATAAACGCTCCTGCTGAGATATTATGGTTTTTTCTTCCGATTATCGGCGTAGGGCTTTATGCTCAAATATTCAATCTATCCGGAGCTCCCGCAAAGCCTTATTTAATATGGGCCATCCTCTCATTCCCTTTGGTTTTTCTTTCGCAGAGAAAAATAATAGCCTCCCTGCATATAATTCTTCTTTTTGGCTTAGTGTTTTTTAATAATTTTAATACCAGCAATATATTATCTTTAAGACCTACGGGCTTTCAGGAAGGCTTTCAAATACTTCCCTGGTTTTTATCAATAACTCTTATAGCCGCCGGTTTTGCGGAATTTTTCTTTGAATTTAAAAAACAATCCGCCCATCTCATTATCGGAACTTTTCTATTTTGGATTATTCTACTTTTTACTTTTAATACTCCTTTCGAGCTTAATGGACCGGGTTTTAAATTTTTAACGGCAATATCCCTTTCAATTATATGGATGCTCTCCTGTGAATCTCTAAATGCGGGGAAAACGCTTTCATTAATCTCCTGGTTTTTAATTATTTATATGACAACCTTCTTCTGGCATTGGAAACCCTATAATATTCCTACCGAATCGCTTCAGGCAATAATACCCTCCCTAATGATTTCCGTTTCCGCTTTGACTTATATTTTTCTAACGCCATTAAAAACCCTACCTAATGTTCTTCATAATAATATCTTTAAAATATTTCTGGCATTTTCATTATTGATATTTTTCCCTATGGCAATAGCGCCTCAAATTGCGACTATGAAAATTGTAGCCCTATTGGCAAACATAACATTGCTATTGGCAGGACTCCTTTCAATATTAAGCGGCTCAAAAGAATTTAATGAGAAAAGAATAAATTGGGGAGTAGCAATAATCTTCATGATTGTCATAACAAGATTTTTTGATATATTCGGCACTCTTTTGAAAAGCGGTATAGCTTTCATTATTACAGGCATGGTAATGATTTTTATCTCCTATTTATTAAATAAAGGCAGAAAGGCAATTATAGAGGCTTCAAAAAATAATGAATAAATTAAAATTGACTCTTATAATTCAATTACTTTTCTTTACCGGTTGGGGAATATACCTTTTAAATTCGGTGGCTCCCGAAGGCTCGGATATTTACCTTGAAACCGAACCGGTAGACCCCAGAGACATGATTAGCGGAACATATGTGGCTCTTTCTTATAAAATTTCAAATCCAATCAAAGGTGATTGCAGAAGATTACTTCAAAAATATAGACGCAGGAAGGTTAATTTTTTTATCAAACTTTCCCATAGTAAAACCATGACAATAAACAATAAAAAGGTTTATATTTATGATGTTCAAAACTGCGAGAACCACCCTCCTAAAGGAGGTCTTTGGGCTCAGGGCGCATCATATGCCGGCACAAAACGAATTACTTACGGTATAGAAAAATTTTTTATAAATGAAAATAATCCTTTAAAAGACGCTAAAAGCGGAGAGGTCTTGGCTAAAGTTAAAATAGACCGCTACCATAAACTCCGGCTTTTAGACCTTGAATCTATTGGCAAATAATAATCTCACTTTTACAAGGACTAAAAACTTGCTAAAATATGGTCTGTTAAGTCGCCGACGTAGCTCAGCGGTAGAGCAATCGCCTTGTAAGCGATAGGTCGTCGGTTCAAATCCGACCGTCGGCTAACAAATATTTATTTATGGCCCCATCGTCTAGCGGCCTAGGACGCCGCCCTCTCAAGGCGGAGATCACGGGTTCGAATCCCGTTGGGGCCGTTCCCGCCATAGGCGGAACGGCATTTAATTAGCCAGCCAATTATAATTTAGGAATCGGTAAATTTATGGAAATAGGAATAGTCGGATTACCCAATGTAGGAAAATCAACGCTTTTCAACGCTTTAACCAAAGCAGGAGCCGCGTCTTCAAATTATCCTTTCACCACAATAGACCCAAATGTCGGCATTGTTCCTTTGCCCGACAAAAGATTGGATAAACTTTTTGAGATTTTCCAGCCGCCTAAAAAAACACCCGCCTATATAAAATTCGTTGATATAGCGGGGCTTGTTAAAGGCGCATCCACGGGAGAAGGTCTTGGCAATAAATTCTTGGCCAATATAAGGGAAGTTGACGCCATTATTCAAGTTGTAAGAGCTTTCGACAATCCTGATGTTGTCCATGTCCTGAGCGAAGTTGAACCTATTAGAGATATTGAAGTGATTGAGACTGAATTGATGTTGGCGGATTTGGAATCCATTGAAAAAATGATAAGTAAAAATACTGGTTATGTAAAATCGGGAGACAAGGAAGCTATCGCCAAAATGGAGAAACTTGAAAATATAAAAAAAGCTCTCTCTGATGGCAAACCCGCTTCAGTCTGCGAATATTCAAAAGAAGAAATATGGGATTTTAATCTCCTGACCGTAAAACCCATACTTTATGTGGCAAACACCTCGGAAACGCCTAATGCCGAATTGATTGAAAAATTCAGAAAATACGCTGAAGACAAAAATGCCGGTTTTGTGCAAGTATCGGCTCAAATAGAATCTGAAATAGCCGAGCTCCCCGATGAAGAAAAAATTGTTTTTCTGCAAGACATCGGGGAGGAATACACAGGTCTTGAAAAGGTAGCTTTGGCCTCACAAAAACTTTTAAAGCTTATTTCTTTCTTCACAGCGGGCAGTGAAGATGAGGTTAAGGCATGGAGCATAAAAGAGGGTTCAACTGCTCCACAGGCGGCGGGGACAATACACACGGACTTTGAACGAGGCTTTATAAAAGCAGACACTTATTCTTTTGAGAATATTTGCGAATATAAAAGTGAGAAGATACTACGCGAAAAAGGTCTTATACGTTCAGAAGGAAAGGCCTATATAGTTAAAGACGGGGATATATTTTTCTTTAAGTTTAATGTCTGATTATTATAAATTATTTTCCTTACTGCGCTTGTTGAGCCTTTAAGCCTTCCAAAACTTCTTCTATTTTAAGTTTTAAACTTTGACTCTTTGTTAATTTCAACGCCGACTTATAATTTATAATAGCCCACGGGATATTACCGCTTTTTGCTAAACAATAAGAAAGGCCAAGATAAGCATTCACCACATTTCTATCCACAATATTAAGATTTTTGCTTACTTTAATAGCTGCCATATATAATTTTATACCTTCCTCAAATTTATCCTGTTTTCCAAGCGCTGTTCCTTGTCGCTCAAGAATATATATGCGGCGCTTATCAGAAGGCTCTAAAAACCTTAAAGCGCCGGTATATTGTCCGGCTGCTTCTATATAAGCTCCTCTCGAAAAAGAATCATCCGCTTCTTCCACATAACTTTCATAGCTTTCAGCAAGCATATACTCTTCTTTCTCCTCAAAATCTTGAGTTGCCTTAAAATCTCTTTTCGCCTCTTGCTCATTGGGCTTATATTCATCATCATCGTAATCTCTTCTTGAAGAGGAAGCTCCTCCTCCACTGCCTATATCAAACCTATAACCCGCTGAAAGGCCAAAGGTATTCCATTCATCGCTATTATCACCTGTCGGAAAGCCCGCGTATTTAATGGCAAAAATATAGTCATCATAAACAAAGGGAGCCGATATTTCCCAAGCAAAACCGATCCAGGAATCACTACCGCTAATACTACCGGAATAACTTATATTCCCAAAAGCCATACCCACAGAAATACCGGGTTTAAATTTCCAATCGCCGCCTATGGGAATTTCGGTCTCCACTTCTCCCAATAGCCTTATAAAACTCATATCTCTTTCCCAATCGGCGGTACTGCCAAGAAGTCCTGAATTTAATTCAGCATTAGGCCCCATTATATAACCCAAACTTCCACCAGCATAAAAACTTTCACTTACGGGACGCATATAAGTAAATCTTAGCCCTAGAGCTCCCATAGAATCAACATTGGAAGCCACTTCATCGGGAGCAAAATATTCAAGCTCAAGAGAAAAAGGGTTTTGTTCATTGAAAGCTACAGCAGATTGGATTAAAATAAATGACAAGATAAACATTAAAAATATTCCTTTTTTCATCTTATAATCCTCTAATTCCTATTTAATTAAATTTACTCACAATTTTCACAAACATTTTAAGCAAAAAACCACTATCAAAAGCCTTATCTATGCTAAGTATATATAAATCATAGTATAATGGATTAGGAAATTCAGACCACTTTTAAGGCTAACTTAAGGTGTAAAAA
>CAZHQC010000073.1:0-11906 GCA_964534135.1 uncultured Elusimicrobiaceae bacterium
TCCCCCTTTTGCAAAGGGGGTTAGGGGGATTTTGACAGGATAAAGAAAAGTTCCCACTAAAAGCGGGGCTAATTTATTCCGTTTTATCTTTATAAGTGATGCCTATAGAATGCATTGGCGGATTTTCCAGATATTTATGGGCAAAAGTAAATTGATGGTTTCCTTTTTCCCTCCATGTATTAAATTTGGTTTCCCAACCATTCTTTTCGAATTCTTTGAAAGTTTCATAATAAAATTTACTAACCTTTGCTTTCGATTCCGAGGTTATTTCCGGTAAATCGTAGCTGATATAATGTCCTCCGTCAAAAGTCGCATTGCTTGTTTTAATTCTCTTGAATTTGGCTCCGGGATAAATAGGCAGGCCTATTTCATTGAATCTTGTTTCCAAGCCTTCTCTGGTGGCCAATACATTTATCTTTTTGGCTTTTTTAACTTCTTGTTTTTGCTCCGGCTGAGTTCTTGTAGCAGAGTCTTGATTATTTCCACAGGCGGTTATGAGAAAAGCTCCGGAAATAAATACCAGTGTTATTATTTTTTTCATTTTTCATCTCCTTTATTTTGATAGTTTAAGTATTTCTTCCACACTTCTTTTCGCATAACTCATGCCCCATAGATTTATCAATTCCATGGAATGTTCCGCTATTTTGGGGATATCTTTTTCAGGAATATTAACTTCAGATAAAGTTGTCGGCGCCCCTATTTGAGAAAACCAGGTTTTAAGTTTCTCTATGGTCTCTTTGGCAATTATTTTCTCGTCCGCGCCTTTTATGTTTAAGACATTTTTACCAAAACGCGCTATGCGTTTGAAATTGCCTTTTTGCGCATTAAATTTTAGATAGCCGGGTATTATAATTGAAAGTCCCGCTCCGTGGGGAATATCATAAATCGCGCTTAAAGAGTGTTCTATGGCATGATTTATAAATTCAAAATTTTTATAACCCAGTTTTTGAAGGCTGTTTAAAGCCAGAGTTGCCGACCACATAATATTAGCCCGCGCGTCATAGTTTAAAGGCTCTTGCTGTAAAATTACCATGGATTTTATAAGTGTTCTGCAAATACCTTCGCATATTTCATCGGTAATAAAAGCGGTATCGGTTTTCGTGCTGAAGTAACCCTCAAAAACATGGCTTAAGGCGTCTATGACTCCATAAGCGGTATATTCTTTCGAAACACTCATAGTATTTTCAGGATCAAGTATTGAAGTTTTAGGAAAAAGATGCGGTGAATGCGCTGAGAATTTTTGTTGTGTTTCTTCTTTTGTAATCACGCAGCCCGCATTCATTTCAGAACCCGTAGCGGCTAAAGTTAAAACTGTCAAAAGAGGCAAAGCTTTTTTAATATTTCCTTTCCCTGTAAAGAAATCCCATACATCTCCGTCGTATAAAACGCCCGCGGCGATGGTCTTTCCTTCATCAATAACACTGCCGCCGCCGACAGCTAAAATTAAATCGCAATTATTTTCGCGAGCTTTTTTAATTCCTTCCTTAGTATGCTTTAGTCTGGGATTGGATTTTACGCCGCTATGTTCAATGAAGTCAATAGTATTTTCATTTAGAACTTTGACAATCTTATCGTAGAGGCCTGTTTTCTTTATGCTGCCTGAACCATAAACAAATAAAGGTTTTTTGCCATAGCGTTTAATTTCCCTTGTTATGTTCTTGATTGTCCCTTTTCCAAATATGATTTTGGTGGGATTATAAAATAAAAAATTTTCCATAAAAAACCTCGCATGAGTTTAAAGTAAACTTCTTGCTATTCTATAATTTTAATCGGTTTTTACGCATCTTTAGGCTCTGTAATTGTCATTTTCGGCAAATGGATCATAATCTTCAATTGCTTGATCCGTTTGATTTGAACAGCCGGTTATAAAAGTTTTTGCCCTTTCCATTGCGTCAAAGCTGTTTATGTAAATTACGTATTTTTTTCCCTTTAATATGGAAACATTTTTCTTATGATGAGATTTTCGGAATTAAGTCTATCTTGTATAGACTAAGTGTTCGGATTACAATGCGAACTCAGATTTTTTAGTGGTAAGCTTCATATTTACTATAATTCAACAGTTAACATTAGAAATTACTTGAGCATAAAGACCTATATAAGCATTGTTTTTTGGCTTAGGTCCTTATTCATATTATGGATATAAAAAACGGAATGCGTGTAATGCATATAAGTGAAAGTTTTGGCTGGTCGGGCGGAGCGGCTCAGGCTTTGGCTTTGGCTATTGAGTTAAGAAAGAAGAATGTTAAAAATATAATAGCTTGTCCTGAAAATGGCGATTTATGGAAAAAGGCAAAAGTCGAGAATTTTGAAATCATACATTTTAGGCCAAAAAGAGATTATGATATTCCCCAGGCTTTAAAGCTTGCCAAATTTTTGGATGAAAGAAATATTCAGATTCTTCATGCTCATCATCCCAAGGCCCATGCCATGGGGCTTATCGCAAAGTTTTTTTCGAAAACAAAGCCTGTTTTTATAGTTACAAGACGGGTATCCCATCCCATTAGAACCCATTTTTTTGCGCACCTAAAATATATAAACAAATTTATAAACGGTTATATAGCGGTAGCTGATTCCATTAAGAAAATACTTCTCGATTATGGTATTAATAAAAATAAAGTTGTTACAGTTTATAGCGGTGTTGATACTATGAAATTTAAGGCGCAAAAACCGAGCGTGAAAATTATTGAAGAATTAAAAATGCCTGCCGAAACCAAAGCGATAGGGCTTATAGGTAATTTTAGCGAGCATAAAGGCCAAAAAATACTTTTAAAGGCGGCAGCTGAAATTCTTAAAAAAAGGCAAGATGTGATTTTTGTTTTTGCGGGAAGAACTACGGATTCTCCTGAAATGCGTGAACTTGCCGCTTCAGTAGGTATTCCTCAAGATAAACTGCGTTTATTGGGATTGAGAAGCGATGTTAGTGATATTATTTCAGTTTTAACCATTAGCGTTAATTGCGCCATTAAAGGCGAGGCTCTTTCAGGAAGTATAAGGGAATCCATGTCTATGGGTATTCCTGTTATTGCCGGGGACATATCCGGTAATAAAGAGATTGTTATTAACGGTAAAACCGGCATTTTATATGAGCCGGGAGATTGGCAATCTCTTGCGGATAATATTCTATCCGTTTTAGATGATAATCGGAAAACGGATGAATTTAAAGCAAATGGTATTGATTTTGTTCGGACTAATTTTAGTGTTGAAATTATGGGTGATAAAATTTATAAATATTATAATTACCTTTTAAAAATATAAGGTATAATTGCTTTAGAGTTGGGATAATAATATGGAAATGCATGTAGCTATATTTTCGGTTGGTATCTTGGTTTTTCTTGCGCATTTTTTTACCAAGTTTTTCGAGAAAACCAGAATTCCTGATGTTTTAATGCTGGTGACGATAGGTCTTATTATCGGTCCAGGTCTTCATCTTGTTTCAAGTAAATCTTTTGGCCAAGTCGGTCATATATTTTCCGTCATAGCTTTAATAATTATTCTCTTTGAAAGCGGCTTGGGGCTTACTTTTTCCAATTTAAAAGAATCGGCATTTCGCGGTATGAAACTTGCCACAATAAATTTTGCGGCCACACTTATTGTTATAACGGCTCTTTCCATGTGGATATATAAAATGCAGCTTATCGAAGGGCTTATTTTGAGTTCTATTCTTGCCGCCACTTCCGCAGCAGTTGTTATTCCCATGATAGATAAACTCAAGATTGCTCAAGGAACCAAAACCGCTTTAATCATAGAATCCACTTTTAGCGACGTTTTATGCATAATTATGACTTTAGGTTTTTTGCAGATGTTGAAATATAATGAAATGCGCATTACAATGATGATTGGCGGTCTTATATCCTCTTTCCTTTTAGCCGCGCTGATTGGAGCTATTGCGGCTGTCTTTTGGTCCAATCTTTTGAGTAAGGTCAGGCGCTTGGATAATAATATCTTTTTAACTCCCGCTTTTGTTTTCGTTATTTATAGCCTTTCGGAGATGCTGGGTTATAGTGGTCCCATTTCAGCTTTGGCTTTCGGCGTGATGCTTGGCAATATTCAAGTTCTGCATCAAATCCCTGTTTTTGATAATTTTCCCGTTTTAAAACCCATTCAGTTAAGCTATATTGAAAAATCTTTTTTTGGCGAGGCTGTTTTTCTTCTAAAAACTTTCTTCTTCGTTTATATTGGCTTATCTATTCAGATGACTCATTTTTCAGTGGTTTTGGCTGGATTTATATTTGCCTTGGTTTTATATTTTATAAGAGTTCCCGTGGTTAAATTAGCGACTGAGAAAATGGTTACGCAATTTGATGCCATTATATCGTCTGTAATGGTTCCTAAAGGTTTAGTGTCGGCTGTTCTTGTGGCTGTGGTTGTTCAAACGGGAATAAGCAATGCCGACATTATGGAGGAACTTACCTATTCAATTATATTGTTCACCATCATTTTTACTACCATTCTTGTTTTTGCAGTCGAAAAAACTAAGGTTAAAGAGTTTTATGCTTCTTTCTTTGAAAATAATGTATTGGAAGAACCTGAAGAAGAGTCAAAAGAAAATGGTATAAAGCAGGATGAAGAGCTCCCCCCACCAACTCAAATAGTATAAATATACAGAGAGTTCATTGTGTTATTAGCGTGTTGAGTTTTTATTGCGTTATGAAGTTTTCCTTTATATGGGTGGGTAATACAAATACAGTTATTTTAATATGAAAAGGGATGGATATATTCTTTAAAAGGCTCAGGCATAGGATTGCCAGCTGTGTTTGCTAAGCAGACCGTTCGGAAGGCCGACTTGCTCATTCAGGAGGCGCTGGGTGGGGAGGACTGTGGGCTTTTAAAGGACTGCTACGGACACAAGGTCTCTCGAGTTGCTATCCTGCAGTGATATGGAGGGGCAGAAAGACATAGCTTTCTGCATCTAATGAGCCGAAGGCTCGTTGTTCCAGCGACGGTGCTTGGGAGAACCCCGGTCTTGCGTGTAAATACAACTGGTAGGCCTTTTTAATAGCCTATCGGGCAGAATCTTGGAAGGTCCAATAGATATGCCGGAGCCGCCGCGGTTACTCCAAAAAGCGCCAATGGTTTTCCGCTTTTAATTAATTGGGGCGCGGTATCATTTACAAAAGTGGAACCGGTAGCAAAAATCATATCACACCAAGCGATGCAATCATTTGTTTTTTCAATACCTTCCACTTTTACGCCATTGATTTCTTTTTTGAGATTCCCTTCATCCATATCCGTTATTCTTATTTCAAATTCAGATGAGAGTTTTTCCGCCAGCCTTGGCTGAAGGCCGCATAAAAAGATTTTTGGCTTTCCGAAGTTTTTGGTGATAAAAGCGCAAACATCTTTTGCGCAAGTAATTAAATCTTCATTTTTACAATGGCGTGTTTTTTCAATTAAATTAAGTTCTCTCAAAACGGCGTTTAGTGTGGAAATAAAAATTGCTCTCCTGAAATTGTTTTTTAAGTTCATGTTTATTATATCACCCAGTTTTGCATCAAAATTTCCAAACATATCCGTAAAAGCCACCCCCTTCGAATTTTTAAATTCAGCTTCAAGTAAGCGTTCCCGCCCCTTGATAATAGGATAGTCATCGTGTTCGGGGTTTCCAATAGCTTCTTCGGGCGTTAATGTTTTTGTTTTTATTTCTATGTGTTCATTTGAAAAATCATATTTCTCTAAAATTTCTTTCGTTTTTATTCGAAGAGTTTCAAGTGTATTCTTTTTCATAATTATTTTCCCGCCTTTATTTTACTTAAGTTTAAAGTTACATTTATTTTATTCCCGATATTTATTTTGAGTTCGTCAAAAGTCGATTTAGAAATCTCGCTAAAAACAATATTTCTCCCCGTCGCTATTTTTATTTTACAGGATGAATCGGTTCTGGCGATATCAATAATTTTTCCTTCAAATTGATTGAATTGCGGTGAGTCGCCATTACGCGAAGATATGCTGATATCTTTTGAAAGAATCGCCAATTTATTTATGGCCTTGCTCGAGTGCGGCATAATAATATTTATACCGCCGCATTTGGCTTCGCATAAACCTGAATCCAATATTTTTAAAGAGTCTATATTAAGTATATTGGGAGAGCCGATAAAATTTGAAACTTCATTGGGATGTGAATTAAAAAGAACCTTATGTGTCGCGCCGGTATGAAGAAGTTTGCCATTAATCAAAATGCCCAGGCGGTCAGCTATTTCTTCGGCTTCAGAAAAACTGTGCGTGACATAAATTGCCGTTATTTTTAATTTTTTTAATAAACTTTTTAATTCCTCGCGCAGACATGCGGCAGTATTTATATCTATGCTTTTAAACGGTTCGTCCAAAAGAAGAATACGCGGTTTTGCCGATAAAGCTCTGGCTATGGCGATTTTTTGTTTTTCTCCTCCGCTTAAACGCGCGGGATAAAGATTCGCGAATTTAAACAGATTCATTGATTTTAAAATTTCAGCCGCTTTTTCATTTGCAAGGAGTTTATCCATTTTGGTTTTAATTGGATAAGCCACATTTTCAAGAACCGTCATATGAGGAAAAAGGCAGATATCTTGAAAGAGATAGCTGAGCCCTCTTTTCTCAGCGGGTACATTATCAATCTTGGAACCATTAAAAAAGATATTGCCTTCATAGGGGGTCAGGCCCGAAATGGCATTGAGCAGAGTTGTTTTTCCCGCTCCATTGGGTCCTAGGAGAGCGAAAATTTCTCCGTCTTTTATATCAAGATTTACATTTTTCAAAATAAAGTTTGATAAATTTTTTATTTTTATTTCCATTTTGTTAGAGCCGCCTCAAGTCGCATGAAAAATCTTTCAAATGTAAAAGTCATTATAGAGAGCGCAAGAAGGCATACTATTATAATATCCATCCTTATCAAGCTTTCAGCTTTCATCATAAGCGCGCCTATGCCTGTTGGAATCGCCACCATTTCCGCCGCAATTATAACTCTCCAAGCCATGCCGGCTTCAAGGCGTAGACCGGTAAATATAGTCGGAAGGGCCAAAGGGAAAACGATTGTTTTTAAAATTCGTATATTGGAAGCGCCCATTGTTTTTGCCGCTGAGATATAATTTTTATCTACATTTTTTATGCCGCAAATTGTATTGTAACAAACCGGAAAAAACGAACAAATAAAAATTATGGCAATTGGAAGCGCCTCTCCAATACCTATATAAAGCATTAAAATCGGTAGCCAGCCGAGAGCGGGAATGGGATAAAGAACGCTTATCAGAGGGCTGAAGCTCTTATCAATATATTTATTCCAACCCATCACGGTTCCAAATATTATTCCAAGCAAAGCGCCCATTGAAAAACCCGCCAAAACTCTTAGGATGCTTCTGCCGAGATTTTCAAGCAATATTCCGTTTTTAAGAAGTTCGTAAAATTGTTGCATAACTTCAGTAAAAGGTGGAAAGAGTCCTTTACTGATAAAATCGCTTCTGCCGATAATTTCCCAAATAATTAAGAGAATTATTATGGGAATAAAACCGAGTTTCGCGTCATTTAAACTTTTCGAGCGGGCAGGTTTTAATTTGTGTTTTGGTATTTTAATTTTAGATTTTGTCATACAAAATTTCTTTCGCTTTAAAAGATTTTTTAATATAGCCGAGTTCCGCCATATAATCTATCGTTGACTGAATCATTTTGGGAGAAATGTCCGTTTTAAAATCTATTCTGGCCATTGAACGTTTTAACATTTTGCCGTTTAGCTCGGAAAGTTTTGTTAAATTGGCGGTTTTAACAGGCAAGAGAGGCTCTTTAATTGATTGCATTTGTTTTGCCAGAATATTCGCAGCTTGTGAGGGATGAGCATTAAGCCAGAGAGTAGATTTTTCAGTTACAGCTATAAGTTTTTTCGCGACGGCGGGATGTTTTTTTAATAAATTGTCTTTAATCACAAGAACGCTTCCCTGCATTTGAGGCCATATATCTTTTGCCGTTAGTAACATTTTGAAACCATGATCTTCGGCCATTGTCGCCCACTGTTCGGGCAGAAAAGCGGCGTCCAGTTTCCCCGACTTAATGGCCAATATTTGTTTTGGAGGATTCATTCGTCGTATGTTCTTAAGGATTTTGGCTTTATCCAGATAATATTTTTCCATTGTTTTATGTAAAACAATATCAACGGAGCCGCCTTCCCTTACGCAACCTATATTAAGTCCCTGTTTTTGCAAATCAGAAACTTTTTTAATTTTATTGGGATTGACCACCAAGCCATAACCGTATTTATGAGTTCCGGCTAATATTTTTATTGGGATTTGCGCATTAGCGTAAACATTGATGGCGGGAATCAGGCACATATAAGCAATTTGAATATCTCCCCTGACCATCGCGGACGCTAGCGCCATACCTGTAACATAGCTTTCATAAGTGCTTAAATTTAAACCTTCTTCTTTAAACCAGCCTTTATCGCGCGAAACATAAGCGCATGCCGCGTGATCCATAAATTCAACCGCCATGCCTATTGATTGGTCTTGGTTTGTTTTACAGCTTATTGTTCCCAAAATTAAGATGAAGGGAATTGATATAAAAACTTGTTTGTATCGTTTAAGCACAGTATAATCTCCCTACTAAAAGCTAAAATCCAATGATATAAAAAAAATATTTGTTTTTTGCCAGTTCCATTTTTGAGTATTTGCATTTTTTTCATAGTCATTATCAGCCAAATATATGAAGGATGTCCTAGAATTTTTTGACAGCGCGTATGTTATGCCGTAATACATTCGATATTTATTGAATTTTCCTACGGAATTGTCATAAAAAACTTCTCCGGCTATATTTGGTATTAAGTTTGTTTTCTTTATAGGCAATTTAACCATGAATTTATTTCTATATCGCCAGAATTTTATATTTTTTTTTATTCGATATTCTATTCTGGTTCTGTCGCTAAATTTCAAAGATTGTGTTTCCCGTTTTAGAGTAGCGGATAAATTCGGACGATATTCCGTTTTCCATGTATTGGTTTCTTCGTAACGTATATGTTGATAAGCGGGAATGATAGTAAGATATTTTTTAATATTCCAAGCGAGCGATAAATTTATTTGTGACCAATGCGCCTTTGTGTCATTATTTTTGAATCTAATTTGTGGCGCAATATCAAAAGTAAATTCCTTGTTTATGTTTTTTTTAATTTTAAATTCTCCCCAATATTGTTTGTCATTAGCGAATATAATTCCCGACGATGATGTTAAAATTATAATCGTGATTAAGAAAGTTTTTAATAAAGCCGCCATGGTTTTTCTCCCTTATTTACTTTTGAAAATATGCATTTTCTCAAGAGGCAAATGAATTTTGATTTCATCGCCTTCGCTAAAAACTTTTTTCTCGCTCTGAGAGGTAAAAGTCTTTACCTCAATAACGCCGTCACGGCATAGTTTATCCATATCCGATATTTTGACGAATAGTTCACAAGCTTCACTGGTTTCTATTTTGGAAACAATTGTTCCATTTAAAACGTTTGTTGTAATAGGATCGTTTTCAGAAACAATTTTAATATCCTTGGGCATTATGCCGAAGTTTATTATTTGTTCCTCTTTCGTATTTTTATTATTCGGCAATTGAAGAATATTTGCTCTGCATTCAATCAATATCTTGCCATCTTGGATTTTAAATTTTTTAGCGGCCACGATATTGCAAAGCCCTAAAAATTCAGCTACTTTTTTATTGGTGGTATTTTTGAAAATATCTTTACTCCGGCAGGAATATTCTATTTTACCGTCAATTATAATATGCACATTTTCAGATAAAGCGAAAGCTTCCTGAAGATCATGTGTTATATGGACAATGGTTTTGCGCGTTTTTTGATGCAGAGCTTTCATCTGCCACCAAAGTCGTCGGCGTGTGCTTGAATCAATGGCTGAATACGGCTCATCAAGAAGAAGAATATCAGGATTAACGGCAAGGGCGCGAGATAGAGCCACACGCTGTTTTTCTCCGCCGGAAAGTGATTTTATATCACGATGGAGAAGATGTTTGATATATAAAGCCTCACTGATGGAATTAACTTTTTCAGTTATTTCTTTTGGAGCTTTTTTACGCAGTCTAAGTCCTGTGCCTATATTTTCAGCAACATTTAAAAAGGGAAACAAGGCATAGTCCTGTGGGAGATAGCCGATATTTCTTTCCTCCGGAGGTAGTTTGCCGGCATCCGCGCCATTGAGGAATATTTTACCGGATTTTATTTTTTTTAATCCCGCCAGAGATTCCATTAAAAGAGTTTTTCCCGATCCTGTAGGTCCGAGAATAACGCAGTATTCACCTTTTTTAATGTTTAGGTTTATATTTTTTAAATTAAATTTTCCCGCTTTTAGGGAAAGTTTTTCCGTTTTAATCATAGAATCTTCTTGGCCATTTTACGGACCAATAATAAGCCTGAACCGGTAAACACCATGAGAACCGCAACTACTGTTAAAGCTTGCTGCACATCCGCTTTAGCCAAACTCAAATGTATTGCTAAAGGCAATGTTTCCGTCTTCATAGTGCTTGCTCCCGCCAAAGTAAGCGTGGCGCCGAACTCTCCCATTGCTCTTGCCCATGTTAGTATGAATGCTGCTAATATTCCATGTCTTGCCATTGGCAGGGTGCAGTGAAAAAAAGATTTTATTTTATTCGCTCCCAAGGTGCGCATAACTTTTTCATAGCGGACATCAATATCGTCAAAAGTGGATTTAAGTATGCGAACGGCTAAGGCAAATACAATAATAAATTGGGCCAATATAATTCCTGAAACTTCAAATGTAAATGAGATGAAGTTTTTCTCAATAAATTTTCCGAGCAATGTATTGTTTAGGAAAATAAGTAAGATACAACCCATGGCTATGGGAGAAATTATAATCGGAATATCCAGAAGCGTTTCAATGATATTTTTCCCCGGAAAATTCATTCTTGATAGAGCCATGGCCGATGGGATAGCCAATGCCGTGGCCAATAGAGACGCTATTGTGGCTGTTATAAGGCTTAATTTAATTGCGAATATAATTTCTTTGGAAAACAAGAGAGATTGAAAGTCATTCCAATTTATATAATTGATAACCGATATAACCAATATTCCGGCAAATAATGCGGCGCAAACGAGAGTTGAGGTAACGGCTACCGTAAATAAGGTGTTTTTATTCATTTTATTTCTTGCTTAAAGGAGAAATATAATCTAAAGGCAATTTGTATTCTCCGCCTATTTTAGCTTTAGGGGCGAATTTTCTCGCCTCATTTTCAGTCGGTAAATAACCCCATTTTGTAAAAAACTTTTGGCCTTGTTTGCTCGTCAAAAAATCTATAAATTTTTTTGCTTCTTTTGGATGTTTGCTGAAAGTTGAAATGCCAGCCGGTATATAGGCTATGCGAACAATTTCATCGGATTTTAATAAAACAGCCTCGGTTGTTAGCGGATTCCATTTGGCAAAGACTCTCCAGCCCAAAATCGCATCCACAGCGTTCATGGGCAATAAAGCGGCCGTTTTACTGCAGCTTCCTCCAAGCGTTACGATATTTTTACTTATTGTATTTAAAAATTTCGTTTTGCTTAAAATTTCAATCGCGTAAAGACCCACACAAACTGATTCGGGATTTCCTATGGCTATGCGGATTTTAGGCTTAGTTAAGTCGGAAAGGTTTTTAATATTTTTTGGATTCCCTTTTTGAACACATATAGCGGGAATGAGGTAGGCCAGAATGCGGACGGTTTTAGGTTTTATTATATTTTCTTTTTCAGCTTTAAGCATATAATCAGGTGAGCCTGGAATATAGATATCCCCTTTGTGGCTTAGTTTCATTTGAGAAAGCATTGTTCCCGAACCGGAAAAATGGAGATTTACTTTTATGTCGGTTTTCTTTTCAAAAGCGCCAGCGCATTCTTCCATTGCCGGTTTTGAAGCCGAACCGCAAAAAGCTTCTATTTCAATTTTTTTATTTTGTCCGCA
>CAZHQC010000074.1:0-9408 GCA_964534135.1 uncultured Elusimicrobiaceae bacterium
TCATTCCATAAAACAGGAGAGCCCAAATTCACCGTTGAGACATAATGCTTATTAAAAACGCTTTCAAGGTTTTTAAAGAAAAAGCGTCAAGCGATACAGGCTTTCTCCTAAAATACGCAAAAATGATACTGCCAAACAAACAAACGGAAATTTCAAATATACTGAATAATTCTTCGAAGAGTAAGAGAAAACATAAATGACCGCAAACAGAGTTTTGACAAAAAAAACAATATTTTATTGCGACACTATGGTGTCGCGGAGAAAATGTAGAATAATACATGAAAGTCATGAATAACGAAATGAAATATTATGCGCATTCGACAAACACAATAAGGAGAAATAGATGTTGAAAAAGAAAAGCGCAAAAAATAAAAACCAATCCATGCGCGACATAGTTAAATCCATCGGTAACCGCTTTTTAGAAATACAAAAAATCGCGGAGCAACGTGGGATATTCCTCAATCACCGCGAGCTTTTGGAATGCCGATGCGGATTAGAAGAAGATATTACGACAGATGGAAAACTTATTGTTTGCCGCAAGGGAGCGGAAGGAATGGATGTCGGTTTGCGTTTTCCCGAACCGGACAAACGCGGCAAAAGCCGCTGCCCCGGCTGTGGCAGAATGTTAAAGTTAAGGAGAATTAATACACCATAACAAATTTTAAAATGACTTCAAAAAAAGAAACACCATCATATTATAATTATTGGGGCAAAACTGATCGCACTGATTTCAGTGAAAACTATCATTTACTTATTTATCACTGCCTTGATGTCGCGGCAGTGGCAAAAATTTGGTGGGAAAAGGATGCGCCTTTACGCAGAGCTTTCTGTACTAAACTTAAAACAGATGAGAAAACAACAAAATCATTAGTCATGTTTTTTGTTGCCCTTCATGATTTAGGAAAATTTGATGCTCGTTTTCAGTTGAAATTACCCGCTCTTGCTCAGAAATTATATCACATAGACCAAAATGCCGATGAGGGACAAGCCAGAGGATATGACCATGGTTTGGCTGGCCGAGCTTGGTTTATAAAAGAACAAGAAAAGTATGGATTTGGAAATGTGGATTATATCTCTGAACCGGATGAATGGATGAAAACAGTTGCCGGACACCACGGAGTTGTTCCGCAAAACTCTACTATTCACACTCTAACATCCGGCAATCCCGCCATAGCATTTGATTCAAATGCCCGTATTGAATGGATTTTCAAACTCAAAAAAATGTTTTTAAACGAAGCTAATATAAATAACTTTCCGCCTTGTCCTTCTATGTTGGCTGGATTTTGCAGTATTTGTGACTGGATAGGATCAAATGCCGATTACTTTCCGCATACACAAAAAATTATTAAACCGGAAAAATATTTTAATTCTAGACTAAAGTATGCTGATAAAGCAATTATGGATAGCGGCATTTTCCTAAAACCTTCTAAAAAACACGGAATGAAATATTTATTCCCTGCTATGATACCGCGAAAAATACAAAAGCTAATTAAGAAACTTCCCTGCCAGCCTGGACTGACATTAATTGAGTCCCCGACCGGCTCAGGCAAAACAGAGGCCGCCTTGGCCTATACATCCCGCTTGCTCTCAAAAGGTTTTTCCGATAGTATTATTTTTGCTTTACCTACTCAAACGACCTCTAATGCTATGTTGGAAAGAGTGGAAGAAGTTGCAAAAAAGCTATTCCCAAATGGCGTGAATACGGTTCTCGCCCATGGTAAAGCCAGATATAATCATCGTTTTAAAAATTTGCAGAAAACAGCCGACACCGTAACACAAACCGGAGAGAATGCCTCTATTCAATGTGCAAAATGGATAGCAACAAGTAGAAAGAGGGTTTTTCTTGGACAAATAGGTATTTGCACAATAGATCAGGTTTTACTTTCTGTACTTCCAATTCGTCATAATTTTGTGCGTGGTTTTGGTATTCAGAAAAGCGTGGTAATTATTGATGAAATTCACGCTTATGATAGTTATATGAACGGTCTCCTTGATGAAGTAATAAGACATCAGGTTAAAGTTGGTGGAAGTATAATTCTTTTGTCTGCGACCCTTCAATCGCAAAGGCGTGAACAAATTCTTGACATTTGGAATAATGTGCGAAAAAGAAAATCGGATAATGCGCCATATCCGCTAATATCAAATTGCACATCCGTCGGGGGGATTTATTTATCCGGCATTACGCAAACACCAAAAAAGGAAGTTAAAATCAGATTATCCGAAACAAACAATCTGCTCCCGTCAAAAGAAATTTTGTCTGAGGCTGTAGTAAATGCCCGCAATGGAGGATTGATAGCAATAGTCTGCAATTTGGTGGCCGATGCGCAAAAAATAGCCAAAACATTGCGCGGACTACCGGAAGCTACAGATATAGGAATAGACCTCTTTCATTCCAGATACAGATTTGCAGAACGGGATGCTTTGGAAAGAAAAGTCATAAGTTATTACGGTAAAGGTCCGCAAAGAACTTCGGGACGAATTCTTGTGGCAACACAGGTAATAGAGCAAAGTTTAGATTTGGATTTTGATCAAATGATCACGCAAATATGTCCGATTGATTTACTGTTTCAGCGCCTTGGAAGATTACATCGACATGTCAATTTACGCCCAAAAGGTTTAACGCAACCATCTTGCATTGTTATTGCTCCTTTTGGTCACGAGTATGGCTTGCATAAATATATTTACGGTGACATACGAACATTATGGCGCACCCAACAAATTCTTAAAAGTTCTGCCAGCATTGTTTTCCCTCAAGCCTATCGCCTACTACTTGAAAAGGTTTATAATGAAGAGAAATGGAAAAATGAGCCAAAAAACATATTCACTCAGCATGAAAAATTTCAAATTGACCAAGAGGGAAGAAGACTTAGCGCTGTACAACAACTTATGAAAGGAGGAATAAACCCGTTTGCCGATACGGATAATAATGCGGCGGTACTCACACGCGATGGAGAGATGAGCCTGAATATACTGCCTGTCTTACGGATTAACAGTAAGCGACATTTTCTAAATGGAACACAGCTGCCAAGTATTAATGACATTGAACGAGATGAACAACTAAATTTAAACAACATCCCTGTCCCCCATAGTTGGATTGGCAATTTTCCTGACTTCGATGAATCCGGTTATAGATATTTGGAAATGAGTATAATGGAAAAGAATAGCTGGATAGCCCAAACACCCAAAGCGAGTTTTACTTATAATAATTTTTATGGATTGGAGATGAAAAAATGAACCTCTTAACTGACGCATGGATACCTGTTAACGAAAACGGAAAATTTAAACATATCACACTAAAAGATGTTCTTTGTCGCGATTCTGAATGGGATATAGCCTTACCACGAAATGACATGGAAATGGCGACATTGCAACTTGTTATATGCCTTACGCAAGTAATTTTTCCTCCTAAGAATACCACCGAGTTAAAAGCAAGGCTTGCCAAACTTATGAACGAAAAAGAGTTTGACAAAGGCATTGAGAAATTTAAGAATTGGTTTGAACTTGAACATAAGGATTATCCTTTCATGCAAACTCGTGAAGTAAAAGCAAAAGATGTAACACCTATTCAAAAATTGTTTATAGGCTTACCTGTGGGGAAAGGCACTCATGCTTTTTTCAATATACCTAATGAAATAAAAAAAGTTTGTCCATCTTGCGCTGCCATAGCCATTTTTAATCAAGCCTCCAATTGCCCAAGTTTTGGAGGTGGCTTTAAAGGTAGTTTACGAGGAGCGGCGCCTATAACAACACTGGTATATGACACTAACTTACGCCAAAAAATTTGGTATAATATTTTAATCTTAGATTTTTTGGTTGAGAAATCATTCCCAACGCAATCTTCAGATAAACCTGCTTGGATTGATAAAATTTCAACTGACTCCATTTCTGCCGCAAATATTGGAATTTTAAAGGGTCTATTTTGGCAACCTGCAAAAATAGAGTTGGACTGGCGTAAAACGACTGGTTTCTGTGATTCATGCGGAACAATAACGACATCATCAGTTTTAAATTTTAAGACGGAAAAATTCCCTTATAACCTAAATGGAGTCTGGCCTCATCCACATAGTCCCCGACGATGGAAATGGGCCGTCTCGGAATCAGAAGATTTAAGAACCAAAACCAAGGAAAAATTTTTATCCTTCACAACAACTGCGCCAGCATGGACACAATTATCAGATATGCTTGTGGAACAGAATACTAATATTGAGGGTATTGCGCCAGCAGCCATCATAGATCAATTTAGGCAGATATTCATAGGGCGCAATGCGAATCTTATTGTGGGCGGTTACAGAACAAAACAAGCAAAAATATTGGAACGCAAACATGATATGATTTCAATTTCATCCGGATGGGATGAAAATAGGGATACGCTTAAGGATTATATTCAAACCGCCTTAAAAATAAATAAAGTTTTCCGCGAAAAAACATGGGGTTTTGGAAAAACGATTGGTGTTGTGGGATTAGCGAATAAAGCGGAAGAACGATTTTACGCGAACTCCGAAGGATATATTCATAAAACTCTAAAGACTATTGATTGGAGTGTAGCTAGAGAAGCACGGGAACAATTTGTTAATAAACTGATGGAACTTGCATGGAATATTTTCACAGATATAACAAAGCCTTATCAAAACGAGCCGCGTATGATAAAAGCTTATGTAAAGGCAAAATGTAATTTAAGCAATGAATTCAACAAAATAAAGGAGGGGTAATGAAAGATGAAATAGATTGGATAACTCTTGAAGAGAAGTTTAACAAACAAATAACGAATGGACAAAGAGCGGAGATACGGCGCGCCGCATTGCCGGATGAATTGGCGGAATTGCCCGCATATTATCATCTGCTTCCCGCCGAAGTTGCGCCAAGCAAGAAATGGCAAAGAGTGATATTTATGCTTCCATGGGCAAAGCAAAAAAAAGGCGGGACAACGGTGGGAGAACAGTTGGCGATTGCAAACATACGCGAGATGAGAATGTTTCAAATGCTGCGTTCAACCGAACCGCAAGATATAGTATGCCTTCGCAGATTACTTCGTCAAGTTGGCAATGTCTCAGCCGATTGGGAACATTTCGGCTCTTCGCTTTATTATTGGAATAAAGCGAATAAACGCCGTTTTGTGGAAGAATATTATTTCACAAACAAAATATCAAGATAGTTGAAAAATGACAAAAATCACAAGGAGAAATTAATATGAATAACGCTAAAAACTTTTTAAACATCCATGTTCTTATATCGCATAGCCCATCCTGCCTCAATAGGGATGATATGAATATGCAAAAAACCGCAGTTTTCGGGGGAGTCCGCAGAGTGAGGATTTCCAGCCAATGCCTAAAGCATGCAATGCGGACCAGTGATTATTTTAAGGAGAAAATAGGAAATCCATCAATTCGCACCCTTGAATTGGCTCAATTGAAATCCGATTATATTGAGATTCTCAAAAACGATTTTGATGAGAAAATCATTACCGATATTATTGACAGAATAGCGGGAACCGGCGAACATAAAGAAAAAAAGAAAGACAAAAAACCAACATCTAAAACAGAAGATTCTAAACAAGATACGGACACAAAAAGCAAAGCTGTCGCGCCGTGGAGAATTGCGGAAGTCAGACGGCTTTGTGAAATTGCAAAGGAAATCAAGGATAAAAAAGAATTGGATAAAAAACTTAAAAATGAAATGGAACTTTTGAAGAAAAATCTATCAAAAGATTCTCTTGATATAGCTCTTTTTGGACGCATGGCAACTTCCGGAATTATGACATCTATTGACGGAGCCATGTCTGTAGCCCATGTAATAACCTCACATTCCGTGGATGCGGATGTGGATTGGTTTACAGCGGTTGACGATTTAAAACAAGAAAAAGGCGATCTTGGCGCCGCGCATATTAATACCCAAGAATTCGGCTCCGGTGTATTTTATCGTTATGCCAGTATTAATATCGAGCAATTAAAAAAGAATATGGGCGGTTCCCGTGAAGACGCTTTAAAAGCGGCAAAACATTTAGTGCATATGCTTGCTGTTGTTGTTCCTGATGCAAAACAGCATAGCTTTGCGGCGCATAATCCCGCGGATCTTGTTTTGATTTCATTCGGAGACTTACCGCTTTCAGCGGCGAATGCTTTTGAAAAACCTGTGGAGCATGATGAAAATGGCGGCTTCATCCAACCGTCAATAAACCAGTTGGAAAAATACTATAAAAAGGTAACTGACGCATATGGCCTTGAAAATAATCCTAAAGCGGTTTTTTCTATTTGGGATACAAGTTTTGAGCCAAAAAAAGGCAAATTGACGGAACTTGAGGACTGGATTGAAAAGGATGGGAAATAAGCATTATGCCGGAATTTCTTATTTTACGATTACAAGGTGTAATGCAAGCTTGGGGCGAACATACTTATGAGGATTATCGCCCCGCATGCTTATTCCCCACGCGAAGCGGATTAACAGGTTTGCTTGGGGCATGTCTTGGAATAGAGCGAAAGGATAAAAATGAATTGATTAAATTATCTGAAAGCTTTATCTATGCGGTAAGAGCTGACAAAAATGAATTCTCGCCACAAAAAATTAAGGATTATCACACAATTCGCAAAGCAAGAAAAACTGATGGTTCTGAGAACGACAATCCCGTAGTTTCCAAACGGGAATATTTGTATGACGCGAAATTCACCGTTGCATTACAATTTTCAGAATCAAGTGAATATACATTACAAATGATTCAAAAGGCAATTACATATCCAAAATATACACCGTTTTTGGGACGGCGTTCATGTCCGATAAGTCTGCCATTATTTGAGAGTATTGTTCCCGCTGAAAACATTCTGTCCGCTTTAAAACTTGTCGCACCACATAACGGTACAGTATATAGTGAATTTAAAAAAGGTGAACCAGCCAAACTGACAGTGCGGGATGTTTTAAACAGGCAAGGATTGAGGCAATTTTCCATGCGAAATGTGTATATATACACGGAGGATTCAAATGTTTCTGACTAAACTGGTTATTGCTTGGCAAAACGCCAAAAATCCGTATGAAATACATCGTGTTTTGTGGACAATGTTTCCGGACATGCCAAATACAGAGCGACCATTCTTATTTAGAACAGAGTCCCATAAAACCGGTTTACCCTCTTCTGTACTTTTGCAATCCAAGTTAAAACCGCAAAAACCACATCAAAAAACTATTCTGGAATATAAAGTCAAAGAGTTTAAACCAACTTTTGAAACTGGACAAAAATTCAAATTCTTACTATGTGTTAATCCTACAAAACGGCTTATCAATAATGGATGCAGAGTGCCGTTTGTCAGAGATGATGAACAAATTAAATGGCTTAAAGATAAATTGGCTAATTCCACAAATTTGGCAACTTTGTCAATCAAGTCAAAAAACAATCTTTACTTTATAAAAGGTAATCGGTCCGGTAAAATTATCACTGTGACATTTGAGGGAATATTAGAGATAAAAAACCAGAAATTATTTGAGGATTTATTTACACAAGGAATTGGCCCCGCGAAAGGATTTGGGTGTGGAATGATATCTCTCGCGCGACTATGAATTAAATATTTACATTAAGGTTAGCCAAAAAACCTTTTAAGGTGAAATACTTAAGGAGTTTTTTATAAACACAAAAATAGCGGTTTTTAAAGGTAAAGGAATAAGAAAAATCCTCCACAAGAACGAGTGGTGGTTTGTTAGTACTGATATTGTGGCGGCGCTTACGGATTCAATTAATCCAAGCGGTTATATTAAAGATATACGCCGACGAGATAAAGAACTTTCCAAAGGGTGGGGGCAAATTGCCCCCCCCTTGTAATTCAGACCGAAGGAGGACCTCAAAAAATGAATTGCGCCAATACAGAGGGAATATTCCGTATCATACAATCAATTCCATCTTCCAAAGCCGAACCTTTCAAACGCTGGCTGGCAAAAGTTGATGACGCGAAAGGATTTCCAGAAAATAAACGCGCCACGGGCAAAGGCGGCGGAGTAGCCGGGAAAGCGTGTAAAGACTTTGAAAGAAAAACAGGGAAACGGGTTGTTTCCAGTGAAAATTACTTGACCGAAACGGAAAACCACAAAAGGATTAAAAGGAAAAAACAATGACAGAACAATTTCTTCCTACACTTTCGCCAATAACAATAAAGGAACGGGTATCATTAGCTTTTATTGAAAAGGGACAGCTTGATGTCTTGGACGGAGCTTTTGTGGTTGTTGACGCAACCGGCATAAGAACTCATATCCCCATTGGTGGAATAACATGTCTTATGCTTGAGCCGGGGACAAGAGTTTCTCATGCGGCAGTTACTCTAGCAAGCAGAGTGGGATGCTTGCTTGTATGGATTGGAGAAGCTGGTGTCAGGCTTTATTCGTCAGGACAACCGGGAGGGGCAAGATCAGACAAACTCCTTTATCAGGCAAAACTTGCGCTGGATGAAAATTTGCGGTTAAAGGTAGTGAGAAAAATGTATGCCATGCGTTTCCATGAGGAGCCACCAGCCAAAAGAAGCATTCAACAATTAAGAGGAATAGAAGGCGCTCGTGTAAAAAAAATATATCAGCTCCTTGCAAAACAATATGGTGTTGCGTGGAAACACCGGAATTATGACGCTCAAAATTGGGGAAGTGGCGATATTCCCAACAGGTGTATAAGTTCTGCGACAGCCTGCTTGTATGGAATTACCGAAGCCGCTGTTCTTGCCGCTGGATATGCTCCGGCTATCGGTTTTATACATACTGGTAAACCGCTTTCATTTGTTTATGATATAGCGGATGTTTATAAGTTTGAAACAGTTGTCCCTGTAGCTTTTAAAATTGCCGCAAAAAAACCAATCAACCCTGAACAAGAGGTTCGTCGTGCCTGTCGTGAAGTTTTTAGAACCACAAAACTACTTACGCGTATTATTCCCGGTATTGAAGAAATGTTGGTAGCGGGG
Organism: uncultured Elusimicrobiaceae bacterium; assembly: GCA_964534135.1. Lineage (GTDB taxonomy): Bacteria > Elusimicrobiota > Elusimicrobia > Elusimicrobiales > UBA9959 > JAKLQJ01. Next base: position 8,922 of record CAZHQC010000074.1, read on the forward strand.
GAAATTCCTATACCGAAAGCCCCTGAATATGCTGTTGGGCCTGCTATACCAAATAAGGAGAGTCTTGGTGATGATGACCATCGTGCTTGAAAATACTCCTCCACGCCTACGAGGCAGACTTGCAGTTTGGCTATTAGAAGCTCGAACCGGAGTTTATGTCGGTAAGTATTCCGTGAAGGTTCGGGAAATGATATGGCATCAAGTCGAGAAAGGATTGGGAGAAGGGAATGCCGTAATGATTTGGGATGCTCCTACAGAATCAGGGTTTGATTTTGTTACTTTAGGTAAAAACAGGCGTATTCCTGTTGAAATGGATGGCTTAAAATTAGTTTCTTTTCTTCCGGAGAAAAAAACTAATGAGTAAGATCTTTGACAATTTGGTAAGCATTAAAATCGGTTACCGGACGATTTTAATCTTAAAAATCGATTGTAGAGCATTTTAAGAGCAAATAGAAGTATGTTCCCCACGAGTGTGGGGATGAACCGA
>CAZHQC010000074.1:9508-11889 GCA_964534135.1 uncultured Elusimicrobiaceae bacterium
GAGCATTTTAAGAGCAAATAGAAGTATGTTCCCCACGAGTGTGGGGATGAACCGAGGTATATATTATGATTGCAATAACAGTAAAGATGTTCCCCACGAGTGTGGGGATGAACCGGAAAGGGGTATAAATATTATGAATATAAAAACATGTTCCCCACGAGTGTGGGGATGAACCGCATGAAGCCCCCTACTTACCGCCTCTCTCATCATGTTCCCCACGAGTGTGGGGATGAACCGAGAAATAAGAAGCGCAAAAAACTAAAAAGAGAATGTTCCCCACGAGTGTGGGGATGAACCGGCATTGCTCTAATGGTGGCATATATTTAAGCCATGTTCCCCACGAGTGTGGGGATGAACCGGTATATCTCTCTTTCCTCTATTACAATCAAAGATGTTCCCCACGAGTGTGGGGATGAACCGGCAGGGAACTCCACTTTTGCCGAACCGGAAACATGTTCCCCACGAGTGTGGGGATGAACCGTAATATTCAATTTAAGTTTGACGGTTCGCAATATGTTCCCCACGAGTGTGGGGATGAACCGGTTAAAATTATGGAAAATATAAATGAAATATGATGTTCCCCACGAGTGTGGGGATGAACCGCTCATGCGCCTGCTATGAACATAGACAGAATGATGTTCCCCACGAGTGTGGGGATGAACCGGCGGAGATTATGGCCTTTGTGAAAATGGGGAAATGTTCCCCACGAGTGTGGGGATGAACCGGCAGGGAACTCCACTTTTGCCGAACCATCAACATGTTCCCCACGAGTGTGGGGATGAACCGTTACTGAAAAAATAAATGTCCCGCCGTAAACAATGTTCCCCACGAGTGTGGGGATGAACCGATAAGAATTGATATTTAAAATCCATATCCCAGATGTTCCCCACGAGTGTGGGGATGAACCGTTGGAGCGTTTTTTGTGTGTTTTGTGTACTTCATGTTCCCCACGAGTGTGGGGATGAACCGGTGATTCACACGTGAAAGCCTATTTCGGCCAAATGTTCCCCACGAGTGTGGGGATGAACCGAAAATTAATACAGAACGCGGATAAAGCACTAAATGTTCCCCACGAGTGTGGGGATGAACCGCTCAAACACTATCAAGCCCGCCGGCCCTATACATGTTCCCCACGAGTGTGGGGATGAACCGGTGATTCATGCGTGAAAGCCTATTTCGGCCAAATGTTCCCCACGAGTGTGGGGATGAACCGTTATTGCCGTCCGGGACCATAAGAGTTAAAAAATGTTCCCCACGAGTGTGGGGATGAACCGAAAATTATCTAAATCAGAGTTATGGGATATCGATGTTCCCCACGAGTGTGGGGATGAACCGGGAATCTATTGGAGCTATTAAGTGTAACTCATATGTTCCCCACGAGTGTGGGGATGAACCGAAGTATTTGCGCCAGGCCATAAATGCGGCCCGATGTTCCCCACGAGTGTGGGGATGAACCGGCTTTAAAGTCGACCGGGTACATGGTAAAAAAATGTTCCCCACGAGTGTGGGGATGAACCGAACGCCGAAGCCCTCATTTTTGCCCTGTTCTAATGTTCCCCACGAGTGTGGGGATGAACCTTGTCCGCCATAGCTTGTTCTCGGGCGGCGGGCATGTTCCCCACGAGTGTGGGGATGAACCGGTCGAACACTGGCTATCCTTGCCGGAAGCCGTATGTTCCCCACGAGTGTGGGGATGAACCGGGGCAAGACCAAGTTTCTGCCTCTTTGAAAACATGTTCCCCACGAGTGTGGGGATGAACCGCCAAAATAGAAAAAGCATTGGCAAGGCTTGAGATGTTCCCCACGAGTGTGGGGATGAACCGTGTTGCTGACTCGAAATTGGGAAAAAGATTATATGTTCCCCACGAGTGTGGGGATGAACCGCTAGCACAGTCACGGCTGACGTGTTGAACCAAATGTTCCCCACGAGTGTGGGGATGAACCGTACATAGCGGATTTATTGGAAACCGTAGATAAATGTTCCCCACGAGTGTGGGGATGAACCGGCGGGGGCTACCGCAGGGGGCAGATTGAACCCATGTTCCCCACGAGTGTGGGGATGAACCGGCTGGTATTGGTTCTGTAAAAATTATTAAGAAATGTTCCCCACGAGTGTGGGGATGAACCGTAAACATAAAAATGGTTGGTACATTATGCTTAATGTTCCCCACGAGTGTGGGGATGAACCGTTATGATAATATTTTGCTGTGAGTGCCAAAAAATGTTCCCCACGAGTGTGGGGATGAACCGGTTTCCCTAGGCTCCACTACTGCCCTAGTTAAATGTTCCCACGAGTGGGGGGATGAACCGTATGCCGGCTATTGCTTTACCGTGAGTAGACAATGTTTCCCACGGGGGGGGGGATGAACCGGGCGGAACCC
>CAZHQC010000075.1:0-11779 GCA_964534135.1 uncultured Elusimicrobiaceae bacterium
TTGCCTAAAAAAAGTTTCTTGGGACAGCCGTGACCTCTAGGAGACCCCGCCCTGACTGGAAATATCACTGCTATTCTTTTATACTTCTCTCTTTTTCCCATCCATTATTGGACCTAATAAATAACCTAAAACAAAAGTTGAAGCCGTACCTATTACTATAAGCCAAGACCAACCAAGACCGATAATTCCAGTCTCAGATAAATATAATAAAACTCCCATACTGACAGCGCTGAAAACCATAGCGAAAATATTGGCGCGATTGGCATGCCGCTTTGTCAATAAACCGAGTAAAAATACTCCGAGCAGGCTCCCCGCCGTTACTCCATTAATTTTGAAAGCGAGCCAAAGCATACCCTCGACAGATTGGCATAAAAAAGCGGTAACAGCCAAGATTAAAGCAAAAGTTATTACACTTATTCTTGAAATTAATAAATAATGTTTTTCGGTTCTATGTTTTGCCAATAATGGCCTGTAAATATCAGTGACAAAAGAAGATGAAAGAGAGCTCAAGGGAGAATCTATACTTGCCAAAATAATAGCCGTTAAAATAAGGCCTTTTAAACCTGCGGGCAGAATATAGAAAGTGAAATGAGAAATTATTTTATCCGAATTATCTGGCAAAGGCAGAGACGGATTTTGTTTATAGAAAACAAATAAAAGAGAACCAATACCCAAATATAAAAGCACAAGAGGAAATGAAGCGAATATAGTTGCAACTAAAGTTTTCTGGCTGGATTTCCTGGAATCTACCGTAAGCAATCTCTGCATCATTTCCTGATCGGTGCCGAAAGCCGCCATCGAGCCAACCACTCCGTTTATAACGGCAATCCATAAAACATTGGGGTTTTTAACATCCCAAACAAAATTAAAAATTGAAAGTTTTCCCGCCTCCCCGGCAACCTGCCAAAATTCCAGGAATCCCCCTTGTATATTTAAAAGCAAATAAACAGCTATGCCGATACCCGCAATATAAAAAGTTATAGCTTCAAAAGCTCCGGTCCAAACAACCGCCTTTATACCGCCGAAAGATATAAAAGCCATACTTATGACGGTAAAAAATAAAAGTGTCATTTTCATATCCCAGCCCATTATGACAGACACAGCCAAAGAAGCGGCATAAAGCCTAACTCCCGAGGCCAAAAGACGGGTAATAAAGAAAAATATTGAGCCTGAATATTGTGTGGCGGAACCGAATCTATGTTTCAAAAATTCATAAATCGTGGTGCAGTTATATTTATAGAAAGCCGGAATAAAAAGATAGGCAATAAGCAAACGCGCGGCGGCGGAACCTATAAAAAATTGAAGATATTGCCAATTTTCCTTGAAGCCTACGGCGGGAACGCCGACAATGGTCATAGCGCTTATTTCAGTCGCCACAAAAGAAAGACAGGCCACCCACATTGGAGTTTGACGGCGGCCAAGAAAAAAATCCTTGGTGTCTTTTTCGTCTTTCCCTTTGAAATAAGTTATTGCAAATAAAATTAAAAGAGCCCCGCCAAGAATTGAATAATCCAAGAAGCCTAAACCTGTTATTTCCTTAACCGCATCTGTCATATATCTAAACTTTCAAGCCTTAACTAATACCCAATAATAAACCAATACAATCCTCGGGGTTGGATTGGTTTATTTAATCCATTTTTAATTTAACCGGCATCTTTCCTCGAGCCTCTTTTTCTCCCATTAATATTTGCGCGACTGTTTTTTGAAAATCAGGCAAAGCGCAAAAAGAACACAGACCGCCGGATATTTTACGGTTTAAGCCATTAAAGACAAAAGGACTGCCGAAGGAAAGCATTATGGAATCCTCGGCTAAATTAATTTTATCTGATATCAATTGTTTTTGTTCTTCATTTAGATTGATACTTCCGCTATAAGCGCGGGGCCCTGAAAATGAAGCCACTATGAGCTTCTTGGTTTTATGAGGATTAAAAGGAATAATATTAATGCCAAGTTTTTTCATCTCTTCTATAAATATTTTTCCTTGCCAATTATCTGATTGAACAAGAGGCTCAAGATAACCCACTGTTTCTCCGGGTTCAATTTCAAACTTTCTATTTTTAAACGCCCAAGCCATGCATTCCTCCGCCACTTCCTCAACAAATTTTTTATGCTCTTCGCAACCTATTACACTCGAATCAATCCTATTAAGCATGCCGGCGGAAATTTTAGCTACCATTCTATTTTGCCGGCTTAATGCCTTTTCTATAATATCATCAAGTAAAACACCTTCCTTATAAGCATTTTCAATCGCCGTAAAAAGGTCAAAAGGATTGTTCGGCACAAGTAAAATATCAGCTCCGGCTAACAAAGCCATAACACCGGAACGACCTTCATCACTAATGGCATCCATAGAAAGCGCATCCGTAACTACGCAGCCATCGTAACCTATTTCCTTTCTCAATAAATTGGTGATTATTTTATGAGAAAAAGAAGAAGCATTTTCAGTATCAATAGCGTCAATTTTCAAATGTCCTATCATTATGGAATCAGCGCTTTTAACAAAAGCCTTATAAGGTTTAATTTCAAAATCTAATAACTCCTCTTTACTGCGATTAAGCGTGGGCAAAGTAAGATGAGAATCCGTATCAGTTTCACCATGACCGGGAAAATGCTTGATACATGAAACGCAATTATGAGAATTCAAACCGCTTAAATAAGCCGCAGTCATTTCATTTACAAGAGCAATATCATCGCCAAAAGCTCTGGTATTCACAATGGGATTTTCAGGATTTGAAGCAAAATCCACAACCGGAGCCAAAACCCAATCTACCCCGAGAGCCTTTGATTCAAAAGCGGTTATCTCAGCTTTTCTTCTTGCCATAGCGCTTGAGCCTGAAGCTCCTATTGCCATATTAGTCGGTAAGAAAGTGGCATCTTTCAACCATTGTCCTACTCCATTTTCATAATCCGCGCAAAAAACAAGCGGTGTTTGAGCATATGATTTAAGTTCTTTAACAGTACGAGAAACTTCCTCTACGGTTCCGCCATAAAAACAAAAGCCTCCAACTCCCATTTGCACAAGTTTAATGGCGTCATCCATTGTAGTTGTGTTAAATCTAAATTCAGGATAAATAAGTCTGGCAAGATTAGTGGATTTCATTTTTTCCCCTTTTTAACAACCTTTTTTCTTTTTTCATCTTTCTTTATTTTATTCCAAGTAATGAGAACTTCCTCGGATGTTTTAAGCTTCTTCCCGCCAAAAACATGAGGATGCCGTCTTATAAGCTTTGAATTGATACCTTTGATTACATCTTCAATATTAAAATGACCTTTCTTTTCAGCAAGCGCGCTATGGAAAACAACCTGAAGAATAATATCGCCAAGTTCTTCTTTTAAATTCTCCCAATCGGATTTTTTTATGGCGGCTTCGACTTCCCCCGCTTCCTCATGAAGATACTTGATAAGAGACTTATGATCCTGCTCTTTATCCCACGGACAGCCATTCTTTCCCAATAGCTCATTCATTATAACTACAAGATCTTTTAATTTACCGCTGTTTTTAAGTTTGACAACTCTATCTTTATTCACACTATCCCCTCTTAACGCCTCACGCTAATAACACTCCAACGCAATAAATGTCATTTATAGACTATTTGTACATTAAAAGTATATAATTATACTATTCATAAACACAATATCAATCGGAGGGACGATGACAAAAACTGAAGAAAAAACCGACAGTCATCTATATAATATTTTAGATAAAGGTTTCGTAAAATTAGTGGATTTTATGGGTAGTGATGCCAGAGCGGTTGATTCCGCAAGAGTTTCTTTCGGCTCAAAATCCAAAGGAGAAACGCAGGATAAACGCCTTATCGAATATCTTTTAAAGCATCAGCACCATACGCCTTTTGAACATTGTGTATTTCAATTTCACATAAAATGTCCTATTTTCGTCGCAAGACAATGGATGAGACATCGTTGGGGTTCCTATAATGAAATAAGCGCCAGATATTCGGAAGTTAAGGAAGAATTTTATATCCCGGAAAAATTCAGACTTCAAGACACCCTCAATAAACAAGGATCCATTGAAGGAAATTCTTTTGATAATGAAAAACTTCTCAAAGATTATTCCACATCAATTGACGCTTCTTTCAAAACATATAAATCTCTGCTTGCCTCGGGAGTAGCCCGTGAAATGGCCAGGATGGCCCTGCCGGTAGCGCAATACACACAGTTTTACTGGTCTGCAAACGCGCGCAGCCTTTTAAATTTTCTCTCTCTTAGAATGGACTCTCACGCACAACTTGAAATAAGAGAATATGCCGATGCCATGGCGAAAATATTTAAAGAAAAAATGCCTTGGACCTGGGATGCTTTCATTAAAACCCAAGACTATACCGGAGATAGTAACAAGGCATAAGGCGCATCAAATAACCAAGAGGCATAATAATATGAAAAAAATCTCCGTATTTTCCGCTCTCACACTGATATTTTTTCTTTCCTCACAGATAAAAGCTTTTGATGTAGATTTAATAAAATCAAAATCGGTTATCATCTCCAAAGATAATATTAAAAAAATGGAAAGAGGAGATATGGAGATATATATTCCCATTCAAGGAATAACCACCGCTCAAGATACTTTTGATATTTTGGCGCCATTTGATGGAAGAATTGAAGATGTGAGGCCAGAACTCTTTGATTTAATTGATAAAGAAGAAATCCTTGCAAAAACGGTCTCTGCAAAAATGGCCGCGATAATCGATTCAAGCTCGGGAATGTCCAAAAAACAAATGATAAGAAGATGGAGCGAGGTATTCAAATTTTATGATGTTAAAGCAGAATATCGAGGCATAGTGACCCATGTATATATTAAAAGCAAAGATTTGGTTAATAAAGGTGACAGACTTTTTACTATTGCCAGAAAAGTCATGTTAATCGGTAAGAACACCAAACCCGTTTATTGCCCATTACAAAACGGCCTTCCCGCCACCATGAGCTATTTTAAAGACACATCCTTCAAATTAAAATCTGTTCTTACGAAATTTTTGCCGCTCCAGCCCAATTCTTTTTATTATAGATTATGGCTTGATACGGGAAAGCTTAAAGACAAAACAATGATAGGAGAACGCTTTACAGGCTATTTGTTTGTAGGAAGAACTGAAGACGCCAGAATTGTTCCGACAAATTCCCTTATAAACATACAAAACAGGAAATACATGATACTTGAGGTAAAAACCGGTCTTGTAACTCCGAAGTCTACCGAAATATTAAAATTGGGCAATCATTATATCAGCCCAAAACACGGCAAGACAATATTATCTGATTAAGTGAGATAATTCCGGCGCTTTAATGGAGAAATAAACATGAATAAACTTAAAGAACAAAATACGCTTTATTCAAGTTTTATGTTTCTTAAGCTTGATTCCGCATTTAGAAGATTGGAAACAAATGAAAAAATAGCCGCCAAACAGGAATTTGAAAATGTAATTGCCCAGCACCAAGAGAAACTTTTTCTCCGAACTTATCAGATAAACGGTTTGCGCTCGGATTGCGACTTTCTTATGTGGAGAATTTCAAACGATTTGGAACATTTACAAGATATGTGCGCAAAAACTTTTTTGGATGGCGTAGGAAAATACCTTAGCCCTGTCCATTCTTTTATAGGACTTTATCATCAAAAACCCAATACCTTAAAAGAAGATTTGGATTTTGGTTTTATCCCTAAAGATATATTTGGAAAATTTAAATTCATGCTTGTGCATCCTGTAATAAAATCACAGTTATGGTATGAACTATCGGATGAAGAAAGAGAAAATCTTATACAAGAAAGAGGAAAAGTTGTTTCAAAACATACTGATGTATCGGAACATTTTTTTTCCTCCTACGGTCTTGATGACCATGAATTGGTAGTAACAAGAGAAGCTAAAAATCTCCAAGAGCTTCTAATGGCAACAAAAGAACTTAAGACTCAAAAAATTAAAAATTTTACACTCACAGACAGACCGGTATTAATGTGTATTGGAAAAGATTTAAGCATTATTTTAGATACTATATCGTAAAAAGAAGTCAGAAGTCAGAAGCAAGAAATAAGAGAAAAAGGAAACTCCTTATAACTCCGACCTCTATCCTCTGACCTCTTGCTGTAATAAGGGGGCTTTGATGAGAATTATTGGTTTAATAATGGCAGGAGGTAAAGGTGAAAGACTTTATCCTCTTACAAAAGAACGCTCAAAACCTGCAGTGCCCTTCGGGGGGAAATATAGAATTATAGATTTTGTATTAGCTAATTTTATAAATTCAGGCATCTTCTCAGTCTATGTTTTGGTGCAATATCTCTCACAATCATTAATAGAATATCTCCGCAACAGATCAACCGAAGGAATAACAAAAGATCATTTTATAACCGTAGTTCCCCCTCAGATGAGACTTGGTGAAATGTGGTATAGAGGCACCGCAGATGCCGTAAATCAAAATTTAAACCTTGTTAATGATTATGGCCCCGACCTTGTAGCCGTTTTTGGCGCCGATCATATTTACAGAATGGATATACAACAAATGATTAAATTTCATGTGGAAAGCAAGGCGGATGTAACTGTCGCGGCGCTTGGTGTTCCACTTAAAGAAGCTTCAAGATTCGGCATCGTCTCTGTGGATGCAAAGAACAGAATGATCGGTTTTGATGAAAAACCCAAAAAAGGCAAACCTATTCCTTCAGATCCTAATACTGTTTATGCCTCAATGGGTAATTATATATTCAACTATGACGCTTTAGTCAAAATTCTACATGAAGAATCAGGAGACAATCGCGGCCTTGATTTTGGAAAAACAATCCTTCCCAATATTTTTAAACAGTATAAAGTTTTTGTTTATAATTTCAGCAATCAAACTTTGCCCGGCACTCAAAAATATGAGGAACAAAATTATTGGAGAGATGTTGGCACCATAGAATCTTATTGGCAATCTCATATGGATATCTTGGGCGCAAAAGCCAAGCTTGAATTAAATAATAAGGCCTGGCCTATTCAATCACATAAACTGGACCTGCCCCCCGCTAAAGTTATTGAATCAAATCTTCAAAATTGCATGATAAGCGATGGCTGTGTTATAAATAAATCCTCGCTTAAAAGATGCATTCTCTCAAGTTCGGTCAAGATTCATGAGCACTGCCAACTTGAGGACTGTATAATAATGGATTCCTGTGAAATAAAAGCCGGAGTAAAAATGAAGAAAGTTATTATGGATAGATTTAATACCATCGAAGCTAAAACTTCAATAGGTTTTAATTCTAAAAATGATATTCAGCGCTATTATATGGACCCTGACGGCATAGTGGTTATTCCGCGCGGAATTTCAAAGTGGAAATAAGCTAGAAAGCAGCAAGTAGAAAATAATAAAAACCAGGAGGCAAGACCTCAGAAACAAGAAACAAGATTTATAAAGGCATTCCCTATATCTCTAATTTCTGATATCTGATTTCTGTAATTTGATTATGAAAACAAAATTCTTCTGCGCGCATGGACATTTCTATCAGCCACCCAGGGAAAACCCTTGGCTGAAACATATAGAAAAAGAGGACTCCGCCTCTCCTTTTGAAAATTGGAATCAAAAAATATTCCATGAATGCTATTTGCCGAATGCCTTTTCTCAAGTTCTTAATCCAAGTGGAAAAATATTAAAATTCATAAACAATTATGCTCACATAAATTTTGATTTCGGCCCTACACTCTTAGACTGGCTTGAAAAAGATCATCCCAATGTTTATATGGCTATCCTCAATGCCGATGCGCAAAGCATAAAAAGCCTGGGCCAAGGCAATGCCATAGCGCAAATTTATAATCATGTAATAATGCCGCTAGCGACTCTTAAAGACAAAAAAACACAAATTAAATGGAGCCTTGAATATTTTAATTCTAAATTTAAACGCAAATCACTGGGAATGTGGCTGCCCGAAACCGCGTCCGATGAAGAAACCCTGGAAACGCTTTGTCAAGAGAATATAAAATACACAATACTCTCATCAAATCAAGCTGCGCATTTCCGTCCAATAGGCGAAAAAAAATGGGAAGTTGCAAATAAAATAAGTTTTGACGATACAAGAGCGTATAGATGGTTTTCAAAGGAACAAAAAGGGAAATTTATCGATATTTTCTTTTATAATAAAGAAATTTCAGATTCCATTATAAATAAAATTAATGATACTCAGCACTTTTATGAAATTCTTCAAACAGAATATTCAAAAGATAAAACCCATCAAATATTAAGCATAGCTTCAGATGGCGAAAACTATGGCCATCATTTAAAAAATGCGGACATGGGCCTTTCCAAACTTATTGAAAAAATAAAGAAAGAAAAAAAATTCCGGATTACGAATTTTGCGGCTTTCCTTGAAGATAATACTCCCACATTTGAAGTTGAAATAATTTCCCCTTCTTCCTGGAGCTGTGAGCATGGCATAGGAAGATGGCAAGAAAATTGCGGTTGCAGAATAAACCCGCAAATGAAGAGCCAGGAATGGCGAAAGTATCTAAGAAAAGCTTTAGACAAACTTGCTCTAAAAATAGATGCTCTTTATGACGAAAAAGGAAAAGAGTATTTCACAAAACCATGGCAAGTCCGAGACAATTACATCATTTGTTCTAAAACCGAACATGCCACTGAGATAAAAAGATTTCTCACCTTAAACTCTAAAAAAACACTAACCGCTAAAGATACCCGTAATGCTTTAAAACTACTTGATATGCAGAAAGACCGAATGTTCATGTTCACCAGCTGCGCCTGGTTTTTTGATGATATTACCGATATTCAATCTATAAATGCCATTAAGCATGCTTTAAAAGCCATAGAAACAGCTCAAGCGCTTGGTAAGGAATTTTATACTGACTTTGAAAATGATATAGCCTTAGCCCAATCAAATATCAAAGGTGTAAATTTACGGCAAATAATAAAAAACCTCTATCTTTTCAAAAATGATAGTTACAATCAAACCGCTAATTTTGCTTTTTCACTTTTTATGGACACTGTTTTTCCTTTTGAGAAGCAATCAAGATTTCATAATAAAGTTATAGAAAAAAAGGTTTTAAACTCTGAAAGCTCCGACATAAACCTTTATTTTATAAATACGGAAAATACCGAAACCTTTGAGCAGACTGAATTTTTCGCGTTTGTTTCGGTAAATCAAAAAAAAGTTCTAAAATGTTCGCTTCTCAAATGTGAAAATATGGAAGAATTTAATGAACTTTGCAACTCTGCCAAAAATAATTTCAAGAAATTTGAAAATGATTTAAAAGAAAAAAATGCCAAGCTATACGACTTCTCTAATCTTCATGAAAACAATAAAGTTATATTCAAAACGCTTATGCAACAACCTGAAGAAGAAAATGCCCATTCAACAATGTATCATTGGCTGCACATAGTTAAAAACTTTATACCTTCCGAAATCTTATCTAACGATATATTAAAGACTCTCTGGAATTTAAAAAAATTCTCCTTTAAAGCCGGACATATTCCTTTTAGAGATGAAATAATAAAAGCTTTTATATCCAATTTTGAAATCGTTTTAATGAAACAAGATCCCGAAATATCAAAAGTGAAAGATTGGCTGAATTATCTGAAAACGGATCCTTATCAAGGCTATATGCTTGAAATAAAAATCATACTGTTTAATTGGTTAAGCCTTAAGGAAGGTCCTGCTTTTATGAAAAGTGAAGATAAAACATTTCTTAAAACCATAACCGACATAACACATATCTTGGAGATAAAATTAAAACAGGAGCTTGTTAAAAGATAATATGAACGCAAAAAAATTCGCGCTTAAAACAACCGAAGAGGCCATTTGTGTTTTAGGACCTCAAGATATGAAGTTGAAACTCATTGAAAAAAAATTAAATATTTCAATATTTGTAAGACATAGCCGCAAGGATGAAACGGTAACTTTGACCCTGCGAGGTTCCAATTCAAATGTAGATAAAGCTATCCGTTATATTAGACAAACCATAAGCGAATATAAATCTGTAAGCGCCATTGCATTTCCAAATAAGAGAGACCTTTTAACTCAAGACATGAAATTACCTGAAAATGCCATTTATAAAACAGAATATGGCGAACTCATTTTTCCAAGAGGAAAAACTCAAAGCGCCTATATTAAAGATATCCTATCCGCCGACATGGTTATATCCATAGGGCCGGCCGGAACCGGAAAAACATTTTTAGCCGCTGCTTGCGCCTTAAAACATCTTCAAGAGCGCAAGGTTAAAAGAATAATTATTACACGGCCCATAGTTGAAGCCGGAGAAAATCTGGGATTTTTGCCCGGGGATATTGAAGATAAGGTGTATCCTTATCTCAGACCTCTTTATGACGCTTTTTATACGCTTTTAGGCGCGGAAAAATTCAGAGAACTCCGTGATGAAAATATAATAGAAACAGTCCCTCTAGCTTATATGCGAGGTCGAACCTTGGAAAATGCCTTTATAATACTGGATGAAGCGCAGAACACCTTACCTGAACAAATAAAAATGTTCCTAACAAGAATGGGTGTTTTTTCTAAAATAGTAATAACCGGTGATGTAACTCAAATTGATTTAAAAGAAAAAAACAAATCCGGACTTGTGATAATAAGCAAGATTTTGAAAAACATAAAAAGCATAAAATTCATAAAATTTACAGATGAAGATATAGTTAGGCATTCTTTGGTAAAAGCCATAATTCAAGCTTATGATAAATATGAAACGGCGGAAAAAAACCAATGTTAATATCTCTTTTTTTTAAAACCCCCGCGCCGGCTAATATAAAATCAAAAACAAAGATTTTGAAAACGGTTGCTGAAGAAACATTAAAAAGCATACGAAGCAAAAATCTGGAGACTTCCATCATATTTGTAAATAACGCTGAAATTAAAAAAATAAATAAAAAGTTTTTGAAAAGAACATATGCCACCGATGTAATAGCTTTCAATTATATCCAACCCAATTCACACCAAACACACTCCCGAGTAGGAGATTTGGCTAAAAGCCAAACTCCGATTCGGGAGAGTGAACCAATTCCCTTTGGTGATGTTTTTGTCTGTATGGACCAAGCAAAAAAACAAGCTGACTTATTAAAACACTCATTAATTCAAGAATTAGCCATACTCACGGTTCACGGCTGTCTTCATTTAAAAGGCATGGAAGACGGAACTAAAGCGGAAAAAACCGAAATGGATAAAAAAACCGAACTTTATATCAAAAAATACTTTCCCTAAAAGGTACCTGTTACCTTTTTCACAAAGGTAACAGGTACCTTTTTTTATTTATATCTTCCTAATGTTAAGCCGCTTAAATTTGAGCAAACGGAGGTTTGCCTGTCACCAATTTCTTCTTCCATATTTTTTGTGACATAGCTACAAAGCTCTTTATCTGTAATAGAGCCATCTCTGTTTTTGTCGACTTCGCCTTTCATACCCAAAAGTAAATAATAAGTGAAATAACCATGGCCCACTTTTTCAAATTCCAAACTTGCCTGATTGCCTTTTGAACCCGCTCTCCCGGGGATAATATACCATCATTATTTTCATTTTCAAGTTCAGCTATAATGATAATTTCTGGAGGATTGGCATATTGATAAATTAATTTTTGCGCTTGAGTATAATATTTCTAATTAGACTCTATATTTTCCCATAAAGCAACAGCCTTATCTTCCATGCCTTTGTCCATATATTTTTCGGCTATGTGATAGTCGTCCTTATCACCGAAAGTCCAACTAAAACCAAATCTTAAAGCAGTTTGATCATCTTCAATTTTTTCTGAAGATAAATCATAACCCATATCTAAATCAAATGATTTAAAATTAAGCCCTACGC
>CAZHQC010000076.1:0-11761 GCA_964534135.1 uncultured Elusimicrobiaceae bacterium
ACCGGAAGCAGTTCCATTGTTTTTTCCACCGCATCCGTAGTTGTGCCGGGTATTTCGGAGATTATAGAAATATCCTGTCCTGTTATCATGTTTAGAATGCTGGATTTTCCGACATTTGTTCGTCCAAAAATTCCTATATGCAAGCGCATCGATTTAGGAGTTTTATTGTTCATCAGTCCTCCGAGGCTTTTTTAAGGAGTCTCCATAGCCTTTATTTGTATAGCGGTTTATTTTTTTGAACATTTTATTGAGACAAGAGATTTGTTTCTTGCTATCTTCTTGGATGCAAATTTTCCCGGGATAGAGTAAATAATCTTTCTTAAATTTTTTTGGAGTTATATTGGGCATTACAACATTGGCGCCGCATTGCAGGGCTTTTTCCCGTCCGTTTGAATCCATAGCCTCCATAGCTGAGGTAGCCGGTATATGGACCTTGCCGCAAACTATTCTTATTATCGCTAGCGTTTTTAATGAGAGAAGTAGATCCTTTCCTTTTTTTAGGGCCAGTGGAGTATCAAGATTTGGTATAAAAGGGCCTATACCTATCATATCCAAATCAAGGTCTCTGAGAAGAATTATGTCATTGGCGATGCTTTCAATGCTTTGTCCCGGAAGCCCCGTCATTATTCCTGAACCCATTTGAAAGCCCGCTTCATCCAGCCATTTAAGATGTTTAATTCTTTTTAAATATGATGAAGCCGGTTTTAAATATGAAAAAAGTGGTAAATCGGATGTTTCAAATCTCATCAAAAATCTGTCCGCGCCGGCCGCTTTCAGTTTAAAATAATCATCTTTTGGGAGTTCTCCTATGGATAAAGTTATGGCAAGTTTAGTTTCTTTTTTTATTTTGCTAATTAAAGGAACTAATCTTTTCGCGTTCCATAGCGGATCTTCTCCGGATTGTAAAACTATGGTTTTAAAATTTAATTTCGCTATGTGAGTGGCGGTATTAAATATTTCGGTTTCGCTCATCCTATATCTTTGAACTTTTGTATTATCGCTACGGAGACCGCAATAAACACAGTCTTTTTTGCAGAAATTTGAAAATTCCACGAGTCCGCGCAAATAAATGCCGTCTCCACAATATTTTTTTCGTGTTTCGTCGGCCATATAAAAAAGCCAGGATTTATCCGGCTTATCTTTTAAAAGTTCAATGATTTCTTTTTTAGTCATAAGAACCTTAATTGGCGAATGTAATCATTTAAGTGGTTATAATATCTCAAGATTTAAAAATACAGGTCTCTCTTGCCGTCAAGTATTTTTTTATAATAAAGAGAAAGTGTTTTTTTCATCTCAGGTGTAAATCTATGCGATTGAGCTTTGACTTCTTGGATTTCTTTTTTTATAAGTTTTTCCCCTTTTGCTTTTGTTTTTTCGCAAGCAAAATCGTCTAACCATTCTCTAAAGGTAAGGATGGCGTTTAATTTACAGAATTTGGATTCTCTGCCGCATTTAAGGAGTTTCATTATAAGCTTGCCCGTGCGGCCACATCTATAACCGGCGGTACAAAAAGAGGTTATATATCCCAAGTCGGCAAGTTCGCCTATTACTTCATCCAAACTTCTGGTATCGCCAAGTTGAAATTGTTGTCGTTTTAATTCCTGCTTGCTATATCTTTCGGAATAAGAGCCTATTCCTATTTTACTGGCCGCGTCTCTTTGCGTGCACATGGGAATCACACTTTTTATAACTTCGGGAGTTTCTCTGGCTGTTACGATAAGTCCGGCATAAGGCACAGATAGACGCAAAATCGCCACAAGTTTTTTAAAATCATAATCATTCACAGTTTGCGCCATCGCGCCGGTTAAATTGGAACCGGAAGCTTTTTCAAGGCGTGGAAAAGAAAGTGTATGAGGTCCGATGCCAAAAGTTTTTTCCAGTTCTTTAGTGTGTGAGAGCATACCCAGAACTTCAAATTTCCAATCACCTATTCCAAAAAGAGCGCCCAAGGCCACATCGTCTATGCCCGCTTCAAAGGCTCTATGCATGCAATAAAGACGCCAATTAAAATCACTTTTAGGTCCAGTGCCGGGATGAAGTTTTTTGTAAAGATTTCTATCATATGTTTCTTGAAAGACTTGATAAGTTCCCAAGCCGACTTCTTTAAGCTTTTTTAAATCAGAAACGCTCATGGGGGCTATATTTACATTAATTCTCCGTATTTGGCCAAAGCCTTTTTTCGTGGGCACTTTGACGGAATAAATGGCTTTTAGGGCTTCAGCTATATAATCCGATCCGGTTTTAGGATGCTCCCCGGTTACGAAAATTAATCTTTTATGGCCTATTTTGCCACAGATTGCGGCGGCTTCTTTTTTTATTTCATCCATAGATAAAGTTCTTCTAATTTCTTCTTTATTTTCTTTTCTAAAACCGCAATAAAGACAACTGTTAACGCAGAGATTTGAGGCATAAAGTGGCGCGAAAGTCACAATTCTATTATCATAAATTTTATTTTTAAGTTTTGCGGCCGCGTCAAACATTATCTCTAATGTTTCCGGATTATTTACCGCTAGGAGCGTAGCGCAATCTTCAAGGTTTAGGGCTTCGGAAACTTCCATGGATTTTTTTATTATTTCCAGAACTTCCTGTTTACTTGGTTCATTGTTTAAATTCAGTAATTTTCGTATTTTATGGTCATCTATGAAATCTGTTGAAATTTCATTTTTTAAATTATCTTCACATTTAGTTTTCATATGTTTACCTCGCTTGGTTTATAAAAATATACTATCAGCCGGATTTTATTTCTCCGAAGTTATAAGGTCAATGCTTTCTTTTTGAGGCACTACTCCTTTGAGAAAAATATTAAAAGAAGTTCCTTTATCATATTCAGATTCAACTTTTATTTCACCATCGTATAATTCAACCGTTTTTTTGAGTATGGAAAGTCCAAGTCCGCTGCCTTCTATCATTCGAGTTTTATCATTTTTTATTCTTACGAACTCCTGAAAAAGCTTTTTAAGTTCTTCCTTTTTCATT
Organism: uncultured Elusimicrobiaceae bacterium; assembly: GCA_964534135.1. Lineage (GTDB taxonomy): Bacteria > Elusimicrobiota > Elusimicrobia > Elusimicrobiales > UBA9959 > JAKLQJ01. The sequence goes on from CAZHQC010000076.1 coordinate 2,977, forward strand.
CCTATGCCCGTGTCGGAACATTTTAATGAGAAATTATTATTGTTTGTTTTTTTCACTTCCAGGAGCGCGGAGCCTCCGTCTTTATTGTATTTTACGGCGTTTGTAAGCAGATTGGATATAATTATTTCCATTTCTTCTCTGTCCGCTTGAATTGAAAGTTTTGGATCGCATTTGATTTCAAGGTTTACTTTTTTTCGCGTGGCTAAGGCTGAAACATTTTCCACGACTTCTTCTATTAGCGAATTTATATTTACAGTTTCTATCGTTCTTTTTTTCTCTCCCGATTCTAATCTTGTAAGGTCAAGAAGATCCATTACCAATTTTCTCATTCCCACTGTTCTAATCAGGGACCTGTTTATTATTTGATCATAATTGGAAATTTCATTTCCTTTAAATTTTTCATTCATTAAATGAAGATATCCTTCAACAGTAGCTATGGGAGATTTAAGTTCATGGGCTAGAACCGAAATGAATTCAAATCTGCATCTTTTCTTTTCTTCATCAAGTTTTTTAGCCTTTCGGCTCATGTAAATATTTTTGACGGCTCTTTTTACAATAACTCTCAATTCCGCAGGGGTAAAGGGTTTTGCTAAAAAGTCAAAGGCGCCTCGTTTTGTGGCTCTAATGGCTAAGTCCAAAGAGGCAAAGGCTGTTATCATTATGGTGACAAAAGAAGGGTTATCGAACGATTCTATTATTTCAATACCCGTCATGTCAGGTAATTTATAATCTAGAATCAAAAGATCGGGAGATTTTTCTTCAATAGCTTTCATTGCTTGGGCGCCATCGGAAGCGGTTCTTATTTCAAAGCATATGATCTCTCCGAAGTCTTTTTGCTCCACCTTGAAGTCTCTAAGGCATCTGGCGGCGCCTTCTCTCATGCCGCTTTCATCATCGACTATTAAAACCTGAAGTTTAATTTTTCCTTTAGACTCTTCCATATTAACTCCTCATAGCAATAAGTCTGTCAAGTTCGGATTTAACCTGTTCAAATCTAACTTCTTTTTGAATTATGACGTCAGCTTTAATCCAAGAGCCTGAATCTTCTGATTTATCAAAATATAAACCGGTCTTATTGGAGACGGAAGTAACTATTATTACCGGTTTTTTTTCATCTATTTTCTTTATTTTATAACTGAGCACAAAACCTGAATCTTGATTTTCCATCATAAGATCAAGAACAGCCGCATCAAAGTTGTTTTTCTTTACAAGTTCTTCACCCTCTTTCTGGCTTGTCGCCTTTAAAACACTATAATCATGGGCTTGTAAATAAATGGACATTTGCTCCAGCATATCCAAATCATCTTCAACTACAAGTATTGTTTTCTTGTTTTTTTTAGGCATATTGTTTTCCTCCAAAATTTTAATCATTGCTTTCTGAAGCGCTCATAAAAGAATCTTTAATCTCTTCCGCTGTTGCTAATGGAATTTTAACTGTAAAAACAGTTCCGGTTGGTCCTTTTTTCAAATCCGTATTACTTTTTACGCTGATGGTTCCATTGTGAGCTTTTATTATTCCGTAAGATACGGCTAATCCAAGGCCGGTGCCTTTTCCAATTTGTTTGGTGGTAAAAAAAGGTTCAAATATTTTTTTAAGATTATCTTCTTTTATTCCGCAGCCCGTATCGGCTATTGAAAAACATGCTTTATTTTTTTCTACAAAAACCGAAACTGTTATTTGACCTTTTCCGGAAATGGCTTCAGCTGCATTTATTCCCAAATTGGATATAACTTGTGTAAGTTGGTCGGGATCTGATTCCGCCAAAATAACTTCCTTTTTTTTTGTAACGATTTTTACTTTAGGTCCAAATTGAGCCATGGTGAAATAATTTTCAATTAGGCCCTTTATATCCACTTTTTTTAAAATCAGTTTGTTTTTACGGGCAAAATTAAGAAGGCCCGCAACAATTTTTTTACATCTTTCCGCCTGTTCGGTTATGGTGTGTATATCTTTGTAAAAAGGAGATTTTTTTTCTGTATTTTCAGAAATTAAATTGGAATAAAGCATAACAATTCCGAGCGGATTATTAAGCTCATGAGCTATGCTTGCGGCTAGTTGTCCCATACTGGCCATCTTTTCAGATTGTATAAGAGCCTGTCTGGTTTTTCCCAACTGTTTATAAGAATTGGTAAGTTCGCTAGCCGTTAGTTTTAAGCGGTCTATGCTATAAGGCAGACACATTTCACTTTCAGCCAAACCTCTTATTATTGCTGTGGCATGTTCCACGCAGGTTGAATAGCCGCAAGCACCGCAATTTAATTCATCTTCCGGATTAAATTTCCCCATTTTTTCAAGAACGGTTTTTATTTCTTCTTTGCTGGGCTGTTTCATTCTCTTGTCGTCTGAGCAGAAAGAAGCTGAATAATCCATATCCCGAAATTTTCTAATATATTCTTCCCATTCATTGATTTTCATATTGAAATATTTTTTTCTGGCGTATGTTCTTAGCTTATTTTCTCTGGCATGCTTAGAAGTTTTAACTGTCATACCCGGTCCCATTATACAGCCATCGCAGCATAGCAGGTCCAAGAAATTCGCTTTTATGTCTCCATTTTCAAAATCCTTTAAAGCTTTAGGGAAATTTTCAAGACCTTCCGCTGACATAAATCTTCCGCTCATAAGATCTTCTTCAAATTCAGAAGCGTTCAAAAGCCCTCCTCCCAGGGGATAAAGCATTCCTTTGGCGGGAAAAGGAGGGTCAAAATGGGAATCCATTGAATTTTCTTTTGTGATATTCAGCGTGGTGAAAATTTCTCTTAATTCTGAAAATGTTATCGCGTAATCGAGATCTGAGGGATATTTTGCGACTTCTCCTTTTTTTGCCACGCAAGGTCCGGCGAAAACTATCTTTATGTCATTTCCATATATTGCGTGCATTATTCTGGCGGTGGCAATCATGGGAGAGACAATAGGCGCTATATTGCCGATTAGAGAAGGATGATATTTTTCTATATAAGAGACTATGGCCGGACAAGCTGAGCTTATATATTGTTTTCCGGGATTTTCATTTACTAATTTTCTGCATTGCAGTGAAACTATGTCAGCGCCGAAAGAAACCTCATTCACATAAGAAAAGCCTATTTTTCTCAGCATGCCGGCTAAGCGCAGAGTGTCTATTGTATCTGACATTTCCACGGGAAAACTGGGAGCTAAGCAAATTGCGGTTTTTGCTCCGCTTTTTATGAGATTTAAAACCTTATCAGCGGAACTTCTAATGCGTTTGGCTCCTCTGCTGCACATGAGCACGCAGTTGGCGCAATTTATGCATCTTTCTTCTACTATCTCCGCTTGTCCGTTAAAGATTCTTATTGCTTTGGCGGGACAGCCTCGTACGCAGGTATAGCAAGTCTTACAAATATCTTTTTCAGTGTATACCAAAGGAAGCCCATCCGGTGTCATATGCCCTCTTAATCTAGAATATCTTTAACTCTTCTTTGTGAATATGTTGTGTGCAAAAGATGATGGCTTTTTTCCCCCAATGGCTTACCAAGAAATTCCTTGTAGAGCCGTTTAAGAGAAACATTAGAATGAGATGTTCTCAATTTTTCATCATTATCAATCTGGTAAAGCGCTTTCATTCTTTCGGTAACTGATTTTTTATTTAATGAAAAAGGCTGTCCGCCTCCGTTTATACATCCTCCTGGACATGCCATTATCTCAACAAAATTAATATCCGTTCTTCCATTTTTTATTTCATTCAATATAGCTTTTGCGTTTGAAAGACCGCTGGCCACCGCTACGCCTATTTCCATATTATTAATAGTGACCTTGGCCTCTTTAATGCCGTTGAGGCCTCTTACCGCGTCAAACTTTAATTTCTTAAGTTCTTTTCCTGTCAGCATAAAATAGGCTGTTCTCAAAGCTGCTTCCATAACTCCACCGGAAGCGCCGAAAATTTTTCCGGCTCCGGTCCTTTCTCCAAAAGGAAGGTCCGCTTCTTCAGGTTTGAGTTTTTTAAAATTTAGTCCGAAAATTCTTATCATCTTAGCCAGTTCTCTTGTTGTTAGAGAACAATCAACATCCTTCAATTTTCCATTTTTCAATTCCGGCCTTTCAATTTCAAATTTTTTGGCCGTGCAGGGCATTATGGAAACGGTAAATATTTCCGAAGGTTTAATATTTTTTTTCTGGGCATAGTATGATTTTATAACGGCCCCAAGCATTTGATGCGGACTTTTACATGTGGAAAGATTATCAATGAATTCAGGATAAAAAGTTTCCAAATACTTAACCCAGCTTGGACAACAGGAGGTAAACATGGGAAGTTTTCCGCTTTTTTTTATTCTTTTCACGAGCTCAGAAGCTTCTTCCATTATGGTAAGGTCGGCCGCAAAGGCCGTATCAAAGACAGCTTTAAAGCCTATTTCTTTCAAAGCCGCCACCATGATTCCGTTTACATCTTGACCGAGAGGCAAACCGAATTCTTCTCCCAGAGCTACTGAAACAGCCGGGGCATGCTGAACTACAACATGTTTTCCCGATTCAAGAGCTTTAATAACTTGTTGGATATTGTTGGTTTCCATCAGCGCTCCGGTCGGGCAGATATTAACGCATTGTCCGCAGTTTACGCAGGAGGAAACATTAAGTCCGGAATTAAAAGCGCAACCTATATAGGCGTCAGAGCCGCGTTTGATAAATTCGATGCAGGAAACAGATTGTATTTCTTCGCAGACTCTCACGCATTTTCCGCAGAGAATGCATTTTCCCGGATCTCTTGTTATTGAAGGATTTGAAACATCAATATTTATTTTTTTGGAAGTTTTTCTGAATTTCCTTCTTGTAATGTCATATTTTCTGGCCAGTGCCAATAATTCACATTTATCTTCTTTATCACAATATAAGCAGTCATCAGGATGTGAACTGATAAGCAATTCTATGAGTGTCTTGCGCGCGTTTATAACTCGCGGCGTATGGGTCTTTATTTTAAGACCTTCTGAGATGGGAAAGGAGCAACTTGGAACTAAATTGGCTTGACCTTCTACTTCAACCACGCATATACGACATGCCCCTGAAGGTGGTAGACAATCTATATAACAGAGAGTTGGTATATCTATTCCTTCTCTTTTTAAAACTGAGAGGACCGATTCTCCCAAATTTGCTTTTACATTTCTCCCGTTTACATTAACAATCATAGATACCTCACGATATTTTTATAGCTTTGAATTTACAGACCGCTTTGCAGCTGCCGCAGGAAATACATTTATCACTGATTATATAATGAGCTAATCCGGGTTTCCCCACAATGGCTCCTACCGGACAACTTTTTATGCAAAGTCCGCAACCCTTACAAAGATCCGAGTCTATGGAAAAATCCATCATTTCCGTGCAAACTCCGGCCGGACATTTCCTGTCAAAAATATGAGCCTCATATTCGCTTTTAAACCATCTTAAAGTTGAAAGAATCGGATTGGGAGCTGTTTGACCCAGACCGCAAAGGCTGGTTTCTTTTATAACCTTGGCTAAGTTCTCAAGTTCCATTATTCCTGAAAATCTGGAAAGTGTGTCATAATCCTTTTCAGTTTTTCTATTCATGGTTATGGCTTTGAGGATTTCCAGCATTCTCATGGTGCCTTCCCGGCAAGGAATACACTTCCCGCAAGACTCTTTTTGCACGAAACTCATAAAAAATTTGGCTACGTCTACCATACAGGTTTTTTCATCCATAACAACCAAGCCGCCGGAACCCATTATGGCGCCAACGCTTTTTAGCGATTCGTAATCTACTTGGGTATCTAAATGGCTTTCAGGTATGCAGCCTCCCGAAGGTCCGCCTATTTGAACGGCTTTGAATTTCAAATTATTTTCCGTTCCATCTCCTATATCAAAAATTATTTCTCTTAAGGTTGTTCCCATGGGTACTTCAACTAGTCCTGCTCGTTTTATTTTTCCGGAAAGAGCAAAAACTTTTGTTCCTTTTGAATTTTTTGTTCCAATAGAGGAAAAAAAAGCTGAGCCTTGAGAAATTATTTCCGGGACATTGGCTAAAGTTTCCACATTGTTTATAATCGTGGGCTTTCCAAAAAGCCCTTTTATTGCCGGATAAGGCGGTCTGGGTTTTGGCATTCCCCTCTTGCCTTCAATGCTGTTGATAAGGGCGGTTTCCTCTCCGCATACAAAAGCGCCGGCTCCCATTTTTATTATCACATCCAATTTAAAGCCGCTATCAAAAATATTTTCACCCAAAAGGCCGTGTTCCTTAGCCTCTTTAATAGCTATTTTTAAATTTTTAACCGCCAAAGGATATTCCGCTCTTATATATACATAGGCCTTGGTAGCGGCTATGGCATAAGCAGCTATAGCCAATCCTTCTAGTACTCGATGCGGGTCGCCTTCTATAACCGCTCTGTCCATAAAGGCCCCGGGATCACCCTCATCAGCATTGCAAATCATATATTTTTGTTCGGAATCGGCTGAAATGGCTATTTTCCATTTTCTTCCCGTCAGAAAACCGCCTCCGCCTCTTCCTCTAAGTCCGCTTCTTTCAATTTCATCGGCAACTTGTATGGGTGTCATCGTGTGTATTGCTTTTAGCAAGGAGGAATAGCCTTCTCTGGCGACATATTCGTGTATGGAAAGAGGATTGATAATACCGCAATTTTTAAGAACAAATCTAACCTGTTTCTTTAAAAACGGATGCTCCTCCATAAAAGATATTCCGGGCCATTTTTTTGTTTCCTTATTTTTAAATTGTCCCACAATAAAAGTTTTTTCCGGTTTTTTCGTTTTAAAAATTGAATCCAGAATTTTATAAATTTTATCAGCCGTAGCTTTTCCAAAGCACAGCCTGGACTTTCCGGGTATTTGTATATCAACTAAAGGTTCCTGAGAACAAAAACCTATGCACCCCACTTCGATAATCTCAGCTTTTATTTTATTTTCTTTTAGGTATTTATTGATTTCACTTAAGCTTTCTCCCGCTCCTGCGGCTAAACCGCAGGTTCCCGCTCCCACATAAATTATCGGTGTATCTATATTCTCCCGCTTGAATTTTGAAATAGCGGGTTCCTGGTTTTCTTTTCCAAAAAAAGAAGAAAGGAATTTTTTTCGAGAGGATGAAGGGATTTTTTTTAAATTATCAAAGATATTGTTTTTACTTTGCGGCATTTTCATTCTCCTTTCTTTTTATTTCATCTATAAGTTTTTTAGATTTTTCCGATGTCATTGAGCCGTGAAACTTGCCATTTATGCTTATTACCGGCGCCAATCCGCAAGCTCCCAAGCAAGCAAGAGTCTCTATACTGAAAAGACCGTCTCTTGTTGTTTGTCCCGCTTTAATTTTAAGAGTATTTTCAACCATTTTAAGGCAGGACAGAGATCCTTTGACATGACAGGCGGTTCCCCTACAAACCATAATGTGATATTTTCCCAAAGGCTCGAATCTAAATTGATTGTAAAAGGTTGCTACGCCATAAACTTTGCTGGTGGGCAAGTTCAGGGTTTTGGCTATTTTAAGGAGGGCTTTTTTTGATAGATAACCTTCAGCATTTTGTATTTCCTGAAGCAATGGAATAAGTCTGTCTCTGCCTCCATAATTGTATTTTTTTAAAATTTTTTCAGTCTTAAGGGGCATCATTTCTCCTTATTGGAATCTTCCGCGAAATAAGCGGTTTTTTCTATTGAAAGCGTGATATCCACTTGTTCTACAAAAACATCCTCGGGAACATTTAATTTAATGGGAGCAAAATTTATTATTCCTTTTATGCCGGCTTTTATAAGAAGATCGGCCGTTTCCTGGGCATGTTCCGCCGGGACGGTTATTATAGCCACGGTGGCTTTTTTAGATTTGATGACTTTAGGCATTGAATTCGTATGAAAAATCATACATCCTGAATAAACCCGTTTTGTTTTTTCGGGGTCTATATCAAAAGTCGCCACTATTGAAAGCTGAGGTCTTATTTTCATAAAGTGAGAAAGTATCGCTTTCCCCAAATGTCCCAGGCCTACGAGGACTACTTGGGTTACTTTGTCGCATTTGAGATGCGAGGTTATTTCCGTAAGAAATTCTTTCAGAGGGTATCCTTTTTGAGGTATGCCCGATATATCAAGACTCATAAGATCCCGTCTTACTTGCTCAGGAGAAACGCCGACGGCGCTGGCCAATTCATGAGAAAAAATAAAGTGTCCATCGGCGTTGATTTTTTCTTTTGCAAACTCCATGTATTTTAGGAGTCTTTCAATGTTTTTTTCTGATGCTTTTTTCATAAAACCTTACTCTTTCCCTTCTACATTAATATCTTCTTTTTTACGGGCGAGAAGTTCCGTTATTTTATTCAAAAAATCAGTGGGTTTTAAGGGTTTTTCCATAAAAGAGTCTACTGGAAGATATGCCCCATCCTTTTCACCGAATTTCTGAGGAAAATGCTGATTAACGGAAGTTAACATAAGAATGGGAGTATACTTTAGAGATTCTTCCTTTCTTATTTTTTGTACTGCAGTGAAGCCGTCGGTAAAATCATCCATCATAACATCCATAACTATTAACTCCGGTTTTGATTCTATCGCTTTTTTTAGACCTTCTTTTCCGCTGAATGCGGTAAATACCTTGTGGCCTTTTTTGCTGAGTATAACCTCGCAAGTATCCAAGATATCTTTATCATCGTCTACGCAAAGTATGTTTGCCATAACTCCCTCCGTTTATTAAATAACTTTATTGCTGTGTATTTTTTATTAATCGTTACTTTAGTAACGATGCTACAAATAAAGTATACCATCACGTTACTATTTTGTCAAGACCAATATTTTAAAAAATAATTTAATGGTATCTTTCTTTAATAATAATCTTGG
>CAZHQC010000077.1:0-11384 GCA_964534135.1 uncultured Elusimicrobiaceae bacterium
CGAAACCGAACTCATTGCCATTGCGGCTCCCGCAAAATAAACCGGCAGTATAATACCGAATGGTTTATAAAAAACTCCCGCCGCAAGCGGAATAAGCATTATATTATAAATGAAAGCCCATATAAGATTTTGCCTTATAACTTTATGTATGGCCCGGGAAAGTTTTATAGCGGAGACCACGGCGGATAAATTAAACGACATAAGAGTAATATCACTCGAAGAAATTGCTATATCGGAACCGGACGCAAGGGCAATGCCAATATCGGCCTCGGCAAGCGCGGCGGCATCATTAAAGCCATCGCCAACCATAATTACTTTTTTGCCAAAAGTTTTATTTTTAAGAATTATTTGCTTTTTATTTTCGGGTAAAATTTCAGAATAGTAACGGTCAATATGAAGTTTATCGGCGACATCTTTTACCACTTCCTGCCTATCGCCGGAAGCAATTATCGGCATAATATCCATCATTTTCAATTTCTTAATCAGCCAGGCCGCTTCTGCCCTTAGACTATCAGCCAGCACCGCATAACCTTTAAAAGCATCATCAATAGCCAAAAGCATAATGGAACCTTTTACTTCGTTTATATCTTGCAATATGTTTTTGGGAATGATTATTTTTTTATTTTTAAATAAAGCCACACTACCGCAAAGCACATCAGAGCCGTCGACATTAGCGCTTATGCCTCTGCCCGGCAAGGCCTCAACGGAAAAAGATTCCGCCGATTTAACTTTTTTCTCAGCGGCATAAATTCTTACAGCTTGAGCTAAAGGATGCTCGCTTTTATTCTGAATTGAAATAAGATATTTAATAAATGCTTTCTCCTCAATTTCATGAGGAACAATTTTAGTTATTCTATTTTTTCCCTCTGTCAGCGTGCCGGTTTTATCAAAAATAACAACATTTACTTTATTGACCCGTTCAAAGACATCGACATTATTAATTAAAATTCCATTTTCCGCCGCTCTGCCAAAACCTACGGAGGCCGCCATGGGAACAGCAAGGCCCATAGCGCAAGGACAAGCTGAAGCCAGCACTGCGGCAAAAACATTAGCCGCCATGGACAAACCTGAATCTCTAAACCAAAAAACGAAAGCCGCCAAAGCTATTAAAAAAACAGCCGGTACAAAATAAGCTGAAATCCTATCCACAGCACTTTGAATGGAACTTTTCAAGGCCTGACTTTCTCTAACCGCTTTAACTATTTTCATTAAAGCCATTTCAGCGCCAATAGCCAGGACTTCAAACTCCAAAGCTCCACTTGTATTAATAGTGCCGGCAAAAATTTTACTTGAAGGTCCTTTATCTTTTGGTTCGCTTTCTCCCGTTAAAAATGATTCATCAATGGCCGAATAGCCTTTTATAATTTTTCCGTCTAAAGGTACTTGCTCGCCGGGCCTGAGAATTATTATATCGCCCACTTTTATTTCTTTAACGGAAACCATTTCATCGCCATCCGAATTGATTCTTCTGGCAAACTTCGGTGCCAGTTTTAATAATTTTGAAACCGCCCAGCCGGCTTTACTTTTTGAACGGGCTTCAAGCCAACGTCCAAGATTAATAAAACTTATCAGCATGGCTATTTCATGCCATTGATAATGGGCATTAACACTACCCGGTAAAAGAGAAAAAGTAAGCGCCACGCTATGCGCATAGGCTACCGATGAACTTAAACTGACCAAGGTATTCATATCCGCTGTTTTTGCTTTTAAAGATTTTAAAAAACCGATGTGAAAATGAGAGCCGCACCAAAGCCAGGCAAAGGTGGTTATCAGCATTAGCGTATAAGGAGAATAACCTATTAAAAAATCCGAGAGAAGAAAAAGGCTTATCAAAGCGCTTACTACAAATTTTGTAAAAAATATTCTTTTTTCTTTTTCAATTGAAGCCAAAGCTATATCCTCAGCTTCTTCTTCGCCAACCGAGGAAACCGCCAAAACTTTATAGCCCACTTCTTCAATCTTATTTGATATATCGGCGGAAGAAATCAATTTCTCCGAATAATCCACAAAAGCCATTTTAGTAGGCAAATGAATGGATACCTTATCTATTCCTTCCATGCTCGATAGAGCGCCTTCAATTTTACTCACACAACTGGCGCAATGAATACCCTCAAGCGGCATTACCACTTGTTTGATGCCGGAAGTCTCAGTGGTATCCTTATTTATCTTCTTATGCTTATCAGCCATGATTTTTCCAATTCTCTGCTATTTTCCCAATGCCCTGTAAACGCTTCTTTAATGGCATCATTCAGGCTATAACCTTCTTTGATACTTTTAAGAAACACATAAAAACTCATACTCCCGCCCTCGCTTATCATAAATCCAATAAGATTACCCACTTGCGCATACCACTTTTCAACAATTATGTTTTTGTCATCGAGAGACGACATACTCATCATCTGATTAAAACCAATGGGATTACGGGCTACAAATCTTGAGAATCTATTGTCATAAATATTTTGCGCTTTAGGAGATGAACGCATCTCTTCATAAACCGCCAGGCCTTCATTAAGCCATATAAGCTGAGGCCCCGAAGAAAGCCCCATAAATTCATTAAATATCAAATGCGTCATTTCATGGGCTAAAATAGAGGAAGCATAGTTATCCTCATAAACAAGTATGGCATTACCATAAGTAATGCCGCCCGACCATTCGGGCTGCTTGGTTTTGAATATATATTCCTCCCTATCTTTATAAATGATGATATTATAGGGCCTTGAAGGAACAAAAGAGTACATGCCCAAATCACCCATTATACGACGATAATGCCGTTCACAAAGCAAAGAATATTTCTCCGCCGCTTCATTTGAATATGCCTTAACCAGAAAATGAATTGTTTCCTTGCTTTTAGCGCCGGGACCAAGTCCTGTATAAGGCGGTTTAATAGCCTTTGAATTGACCGGCTCACTTTGGAGGGCTTCATTGTTGAGAGAGACGCAGGATGAAAAAGAGATAATAGAAAGAAAAATCAGTGCATAAGCGCGCAAGCTCGTAAATTCATAAGTTCGTAAATTCATAAATATGATAAGTTTATAAAGACGTAAATTTTTCCGTTGTTTCTTACTTCTGACTTCTTTAAAAAGGTACCTGGTACCTTTTTAAGATATTTCCATCATACTTTGACCTATAAGCACTTTCTTAAAGTCCATTTTAAAAGGCAAAGAACTTAAAGAATATTCAAAATGAAAAATTTTCAGTATAAAATTCGGCATACTTATACGTTTAAACACCAAGTCATAAAGATCAAAAATAAATTCTCCGTTTGAATACTTAAATAAAAATTCCACAAAAATTTCTTGCTGTCCGATAAAAGCCATTACTTCAAAATTCTTATCAAGTCTGACTTCCACCTCGCGAAAGTAACTGTTCTTACTTTCGATATACCGCGCCAGAGAATAATTGCTTATCTTAGCCGATGAAATTTTTAATTTCCCAATTTTAAAAGGCATAATATTTGATAAATCACCTTCCTTCATGGGAATAAAAGAAAAATCTTCTATAGTTCCGCTAAAGCCGTAAATATCGATTTCATCCAAACTGGCATAAGGAGAAAAAAATGAAACTTTTTTATAAGCGCCTTTTGTTTCATCAAAATCCGAAAGTTTCAAAACGATGTTTTCAAAAACAAAACCCGCAAATTTAAGTTTTTTGATTTGATATCTCTTTTTATCAAAATACTTCCGTTTAGGAATTTTTTTCTGATACACTGTAACTGTGGACATATCTTCAAACTGATAAGATTTAATTTCCTCAAATATTTTAGAAAACCACTTCCTGTTCATATCAAAAAAACGCGAGGTTGCGGAATAGCACTCATGTCCGCGGCTGTCCTTTGAAAGCTCAGTCCACGCTGCTAAAGAACCACTTTTGATAATAATAAAATCCGACAAGCCGATTAAAGCGGGCTTATAAGGATAAAACTTCAAGTTTTTTATTTCTTTTTTCTCCGCATAAAGCGAAAAAGAAGGAATATTAAAACTATCGTCTTTACCTATAACTGAAACTTGCACGCAAGAACTGCCTTGCGATTTTCCATTTATAAGTTCGATTATATCTCCAACTTTTGATGTGGAATTTAAAGGCGCGGACAAGCCTATAAAAGGAACATCTCCTCCAAAAAGCGACATTGATTTAGTGTTTACCATACCTGTTTGATTTATTATAAAAAGTAATGCCAGCGCGCCGAAAAAATAATTTCTTATTTTGTTAGGCGTCATTATGCCGATAGCGATGGAAAAAGTAATAAACGCGGGATACATATTGGCCGAAGCATTTTTAAATAAGAATGTAAAAACTATATATGGAATTAAAAACCACATAAAAACCACTGTCCTGCCCTCATAAAGCATGAAGACCGTATTATACATCCAGACTAAGGCAAGCGCGCCCACTAAAAATAAAAGAAGATGAGAAGCGGAAACGGCGGAACCCAAATACCAGAAAAGATTTTTAAAAGCAAAAGACTTTAGATAAACGGTTTGAGCGCCCGAAAAGGAATCCGTAACAAAAACATAAAATACATTTCTTATATACCACGGAATATTAAGCACAGCGGCGATTAGAAAACCTTTCATAACTCTGCCTCTGGCAACAGGTGAAAACAAAGAGGAAAGAACTGTAAGCACGGTGGGCAAAATATAAATTATGAAAAATTTATCGGTAAACAAACCACAAGCGACCGCGATGCCATAAACAAAACCCCACTTCCCATCCTTCTCAAATTCCTCGGAATTTACAAACCCGGCATAAGCCAAAGCGACAAAAGCCATAACGGCTATTTCAGGAGATGGACGCCTTAAAACTTCAAGAACAAAAGGCATGCTACAAACAACTACGGCCGCAAGCCAGCCGGATTTATGATTTCTTTTAAAACTTGCAAGAGAATAAACCGAAAAAGCCAATATAACCAAATAAAATGAATTTACGAACACAATGGCCAGATTAAGATTATCCGGAAATAAATGAAGGAAAGGATAATAACTCAGAAAATATAAAGGCGGCTGAAGATTCTTTATGCCTACAACTTCAATATTAAAAATAGCCATCCAATTACCTGAAGATAGATTATCCATAAAGGCCGTGATAATATTCACATTTATAGCATCTTTCAGGGAAAAGACATATTCTTGCCTTAACAGCCACATGGCTAAAAATACAATACCGATTAAAACTATTGCTGAAAGCCCCGCCAAACCTATCCAGTGCTTGCCTTTCTTCTTAGGAGCTGACAACTCCTTTTCGAACATGATACTCTCAAAAACAGCTCTGGAAGCGTAAAATTTCTCCTTCCAGGTCAACTGTCTTATTTTTTTATTTTTTTCTTCCGCCATATAAAAATTCTCCCACTCACAGAAATTCTAAAATCTATTTATTTGTAACCGCAGCGCCTTGCGCTGCTTTGTCAGCGGCATAAGATGCCGCAACTACACTAGCAATAGGATATATCGCAATACCATACATCTAATTTATTCCAATCTATTTTTTCAACCAATGGATTATTCTCAATATATTTTCTGATTTTAAGCAATGCTTTTTCATTCCTAATAATATGTTCATAATAATTTGGTTGCCAAACATACTTTAAATTCTTAATTGTAGCCGCAGCGCCTTGCGCTGCTTTGTCAGCGGCATAAAATGCCGCAACTACACTAGCTGCCGCAGCGCCTTGCGCTGATATCATCCTTTTTATATCTCGTGTAACCCATGATTTAAATGCATTTATTATTTTTGCCAATGATACATTTACATCATCCAAAGATAAAATCAGGTGGATATGATTAGGCATGATTACGTAAAAATCCAAACCAACACCCTTGTAGTATTTAGATACTTGATTTATTTTTTCTTCTACAATTCCCTTAAAATTAGCGCCGTAAAACGGCTCAACTACAAATAATGGTTGAGACCTATAAGCGCATATTGTCACAAAATAATATCCATTTTCAGAATAATCGTAATTTTTTAATCTACTATTTTTTTTGAATTTCACTTTTGCGTCGTGCGCCTTATGCGTCTATTAACAGTTTCAAGTCTTTTATCATATACTCCGGCATTTGCAGGATCCAACTCTCTCGTCTTTAAATAACTATTACGGGAACGCACATAATCTTTCATAGAAAAACAAATATCTCCCTTGAGAAGATGCGCCACAGTAAATTCAGGCATAAGTTTAATGGCTTCTTGAACTTGCGATAAGGCCCCATCATAATATCTCATGCGATAACTGGCAAGACCTGTCCAATAATGATAAACAGCGTTTTTCGGCATAAGGTCTGAGGCTTTTCTAAAATCCTGAACAGAATTGGCATAATCTTTTAATCTAAATTTAATTTTTCCCCGCTCATAATAGGCAAGGGAAATATTCGAATTAATTTCAATCAAATTATTTAAATCGTCTAAAGCTTCAATAGGCTTTCCAAGACTATTTAAAACTATCGCTCTATAATAATATGCCAATTCAAGCTTAGCATCAAGTTCAATGGTTTTGGATAAATCTTCATAAGCCATGGCGGGATCATTTATTTTGTAGCTAATTATCCCTCTATTAAGATAGGCATAGGCATAATCCGGTTTCTTCCTTATGGCCTTATTTAAATAAAAAAGCGCTTTTTCATAGACGGATAAATCCATATACATACCGGAAAGATTCGCATAGGAAGGCATATAATCGGGAGCGTATTCGATAGCCCTTTTAAAATCATTTTCAGCTTTTTGTCTGTCTTTAAGCTTTTCATAGGTCAGACCTCTTGAATTTAAAGCCTCGGAATAATTTTTCTTAATCAGTAAAGCTTTAGTGAACATCTCGGCAGCTTCAAGATATCTGCCGGAAAAATGAAGTTTATTTCCCTCTTTATAATAATGCTCGGGGCTTCTATTGCATGCAAATAAAAATAAACCAATAAATGAAAATATTATGATTCGTTTCATTTTGCCTCTCTTGAAAGTGATTTTTTTCGCATCTTAAAAGCAACTAATATCGCACCAATACTTATGGAAGAATCCGCTATATTAAACACTGCCGGAAAAAAAGATAAATCTATAAAATCAACCACATAACCATAAACTATTCTGTCATAAAGATTACCTAAAGCTCCACCGATAACCATTGCTATGCCTATACTTGCAACTATGCCATAAGGCTCCATCTTCCGACGGAAAATCATTATAGCCACCAATAAAACAATAGTGGAAATGATAAAAAATGAATTGGCATTTGGAAACATGCCAAAAGCCACTCCGGTATTTTCAACATAAACAAAATTTAAAAGACCGCACACTTTGAAAGATTCAGGCAAGATAAATTTTAAAACAAAATATTTACTTATTCTATCTAATACGAAAATAGTTAATATTATCAGCGGCGATAACAATTTTTTATTCATAATTTACCACAAAAATAAAGCTGCTGATTGGCGGGATAGTAATCCCGCGGCTACACTATACCTTCGTGCCTTTTGTTATATTCTTTCATAACACTTGCGCAACGCCCGCAAATATCCGTAAATTCACTATCCGAACCTATATCCTTACGCCATTGCCAACATCTCGGACATTTTACCCCGCCGGCATGAATAGCATTTATATCAAGCTCGGAGGCCTCTTTGTCAAATTTAATTTCACATTCTGAAATTATGGCGATAGCCGGCCAAAGTTCGATTGTGCTTTTTAAAAATTCCGCCATCTTATCATCTGAAGTCAAAAATATAACCTTAGCCTCAAGAGAAGAGCCTATTTTACCGGAACTTCTTATATCTTCAATAGCCTTAAAAGCTTTTTCTCTTATCTCCATTATTTTCATCCAGCGCGCGTTCAGCTTATCATCCAGCCATTCGAATTTCTCTTTTGGTAAATCTGAAAAGAAAACACTATCGGAAATATCAGAATCTATTTCTTTTTTAATTACCTGCCATGTCTCCTCGGCGGTAAATGAAAGTATGGGCGCCATAAGCTTAGTCAAGGTTAATAAAACATCATAAAGAACTGTTTGAGCGCTCCGACGCTGATTATCATCAGGACTCAAGGTATAAAGTTTGTCCTTTAAAGCGTCCAGATAGAAAGCGGATAAATCCAAAATACAAAAATCCGCTATCCGGCGCGCAGCCTGGCGATATTCATATTTTTGATAATGCGAATTAATATCCGTAACCGCCAATGTAAGACGATGTCTTATATATTTGTCCATCTCAGTAAGATTTTCATCGGAAACATAATTTTTTTTCGGATTGAAATCATTAAGATTACCTAAAATATATCTCATTGTATTTCTTATTTTTCTATAAAGATCTATGGGCCCGCTTAAAAGCTTATCGGATATTCTTATATCTTCCGAGTAATCGCTTAAAGCCACCCAAAGCCTTAATATCTCAGCTCCGTATTTTTTATAAACCTCTTGAGGCGAAACAACATTACCTGAAGATTTATGCATAGCTTTGCCTTTATCATCCAAAACAAAACCATGAGTTAAAACCGTTTTATAAGGCGGTTTGCCATTAAGCGCCACCGACGGTATAAGAGAGGTTTGAAACCAACCGCGATGCTGATCTGAGCCTTCCAAATATAAATCTGCCGGATACATTTTCTCACCCAAGGCATCATTATCTTTGACCACGGCGCGCCATGAGACGCCCGAATCAAGCCAAACATCCAATATATCCTTTTCTTTTTCAAAATCAGCACTGCCGCAAGAGCATTTATAATTTTTCGGAATAATATTTTCCGCGCTGTCTGAAAACCAAAAATCAGAACCTTCTTCAAAAGCTCTGTCTTCAATATGTTTCATTAAGGCATCATCTACTTGAACTTTTTGGCAACTTTTACAATATAAAACGGGAACGGGTGTTCCCCAATATCTCTGACGGGAAAGGCACCAATCAGGTCTTTGAGATAACATACTCATCATTCTCTCTTTTCCCATTTGAGGCACCCATGAAACCTTCTCAGCTTCATTCATAAGAGTTTTTCTTAAATCTTTATGCTCAATACCCAAAAACCACTGCTCCGTCGCTCTAAATATAATAGGCTGTTTACAGCGCCAGCAATGAGGATAGCTGTGCGAGATAGACTTTGAAGCTACAAGATGATTACTTTCTTCAAGAGTCTTAATTACTTTTTCATTTGCCTTAAAAACTTTCAAGCCCTCAAATTCACCGGCATCTTTAGTAAAACAACCACTATTATTGACCGGGCAAAAGACTTCAAGATCCCATTTTTTACTTGCATGAAAATCATCTTCACCATGGCCTGGCGCTATATGAACGATGCCGGTTCCCGTTTCCATATCCACAAAATCCGTTGATATTATGGAACGCTCGGAATCTCTTTCTTTAGGCATTAAGGGAGCGAGACAATGCTCATATTTAAGGCCTACAAGTTTTTCTCCGCTAACTGAGCCGATGCGTTTTCCCTTAATATTCGTCTCGGCCAAAAAAGCGTCCGCCAATTTATTCGCTAAAATTAAAACTTCTGTTTCGGTTTCTATCAATCTATAAGCCTCTTCTTTTGATACGGCAGCCGCCATATTGGCGGGCAAAGTCCAAGGAGTGGTGGTCCATATAATAATGGAGGTCTGTTTAAATTTCAATCCCGCATTGGATTTTTTTTCCATAGGAAAAATATTTTCCAATGCGGGATTGGAAGAGGTTAGTTTGAATTTTACATAAATGGAGGGAGAGGTTTTATCTTTATACTCAACCTCAGCATCAGCCAAGGCCGTCTCACAAGTGGCGCACCAAGATATAGTTTTCTTGCCTTTGTAAATATACTCATCCTTTAAAAGCTCATTAAAGGCTTTTATAACGGTTGCCTCATAATGTTTACTCATTGTGATATAGGGTTTATCCCAAGCGCCGATAATACCCAAGCGTTTGAATTCTTCTTTCTGAATATCCACGAATTTTCCGGCAAATTCTCTGGCCTTCTTTCTAAAAGAGGCAATATCGGTTATATGTTTTTTTCCCATTTTAAGCTCTTTCAATAATTGCTGTTCTATGGGCAAACCATGACAATCCCAACCCGGAACATAAGGCGTATAATGGCCCATCATGGATTGTGATTTAATCACTATATCTTTCAAAATTTTATTTAAGGCATGGCCTATGTGAATATGTCCATTGGCATAAGGAGGCCCGTCATGCAGCAAATAGTGCTTTGAGTCCTTTCTATACTCAAGCATTTTCTCATAAAGATTAAGCTTATTCCAGAAATCAATTATTGTCGGCTCTTTCTCAGGAAGATTTCCCCTCATGGAAAAAGAAGTTTTGGGCAAAAATACAGTCTTTGAATATTCAACGTTTTTAGTGGTCATTCTTGTCATCCTATTAATATTTATCTTCGCAAAGTATAATGGTTAATTATACAAAAATAAAACGACCCAACCCTTTTGCCTATAAAACAAGAGACCCCGCCCTTTTGGCTTATGAGAGGCTATGTGCAAGTCGTTTTTTTAAATGCCCAATGGCACTTCAGTGATGCTTCCCTTAGGAATATGATTATAGTCTTTAGACTGAAAGATTCCAAGGACTCTAGTCCCAGAAATTCTATGAATTCCACGGGGAAGTTTTTGTTCACGATTAATAGCATCTCGCCTGTCAAGAAAGGCTTCATAATAAATAATTCTGAAAGGAATATATTGTTTGGTAGATTGGAGTTGCCCTAAATTATGTTGATGAAATCTTTTTTTTAAATTTGATGTGCTCCCGATATATATAAAATCTCGCTTTATACTTTAAATAAAATAGACATAATACATAGGATTATCCTACTAAAAGGGCGGGGCAATTATCACGTAAACCTATACTTCCAAAACTTTCTTAACCTTGTTAATTATTTCATTTATTGGGGTCATTTTTGAAAGAAATTCAGTAACACCCTCTTCTTTAAAAAGCAATTCCATTTACGAATTAAAATGAGTGTCCGTAAGAATTATGATGGGAATTTTTATCCCTTTGCTATTGAGTTCTTTAACCATTTCTATCCCGGACATATCCGGCATCATAACATCTGAAAAAATAATATCGGGTTTTTCGCCAATAGTTTTATCAAGACCTTCTTTACCATTGCACGCGGAAAAAATTTTAAATCCGCCATCTTCAAAAGTACATTTCAGAAGTTCTCTAAAACCCTGATTATCCTCAACGACAAGAACTTTTTTTATCCCAATCATAATACTCCTCTTTCAAATTAAAAAAGAAATCTTCAAACATTTTGATAATTATACAATATCCCATAAAATATAAACAAACTTTCACGGGTTTACACCCGTGGTATTCACCAATTCGAACTTCGTTCGCGCGCGTGCTGCACGGCCTATCCATCTACCGACTTACACCGGTAGTATTTCGAATGTATAATAAACTCCAATGGAAAAGTATTAAAGGGAATTTATT
>CAZHQC010000078.1:0-11056 GCA_964534135.1 uncultured Elusimicrobiaceae bacterium
TGGACATAAAGTCCTCCTTTAAGGTTATCCGACCTTGTGAAATTCGGGCTTAAAAAGCGCCTTGCAACAATTCGGATTATTTGAGAATAAGGGATGTGGCGCTCCATGCTCTGCTACGGTTTTTAAAACCAAGGGTTTAACGAGCTACCACATCCTACAACTTACTATGCTTATTATACTTATGTATTAAAATGTAACATACAAGGGCATCAGAGACTATGCCTATCAGACGGCGAAGCTACCGACACTTTATGACCCTTACCACCCGCTTATTCGCCGAAAGGCGAATCCTATGATTCGCAAACGGGTGGTAGGGTGAAGCATAGCTTCCTTTATTGGTCGTTCGCAGTGCTACCGACACTTTATGAAGCATAGCTTCCTTTATTGTAAAATAGAGCAATGCGACATCGTGGCGACATCTCTGAAGAAAATATAAATTATAAAGCGACTTTTAAACTGGTTTTTTCCCTTATGAAACCATATAAGTTGAAGTTTTTAACAGCTTTTGCTTATCTCCTAGTTTCCACAAGCATAAACCTCGCGAACCCCATAATCATAAAATATATTTTGGACACAGCCATCCCTGACAAAAATAAATATGCCTTATTATTGGCGATTTTGCTTTATTTCATAAATACAATCTTGTTTTTAATTGTTAATTATCTACTGGCAATGAAACTTATAACTACCGGCCAGGAAATTATCACCAAATTAAAAAATAAGATGCTAAAACATCTTCTATCATTGGATATGAGTTATTATTCTAAAAATCCCGTCGGAAGACTTACGGCCAGAGTTGAAAGTGACACTCAAGCGCTTTATGAGCTTTTCACAGAAACAGCTGTAACCATATTTAAAGATATTTTTATGTTAGGCGCCGTTTTCACAATAATGGCATTTTTCAACTTAAAGCTGACAATGGTGCTCCTCCCGGTCTTTCCCTTTGTTTTTCTTTTTGTTTGGTATTTTGGAAAAAAAACCTCTCCGATGTTTGTCAAAGTAAGAAAACTAACCGCTGATATATCCGCTTTTGTCACTGAATATTTAAATGGAATTAGTGTGGTGCAAGCTTTTGGCCAGGAAAAATTTATTTCAAAAAAATCAAATGATATAAATGAAAAAAAATTTAATACTGAAATACGGGCAGAGAGATTGATAGTCTTATTTTTTATGACTATATTGCTCCTTCAGCCTTTTTCAATAGCGGCAGTATTCGGCTTTGGCGGCATGTGGTTTATAAAAAAAGAAATAACCATAGGAATATTAATAATGTTTATCCTTTATTTGGATAAACTTTTTGAACCTATTTTTAGATTTTCCGAACATATCAGCATAATACAAAAATCTTTTTCCGCGGGACACAGAGTATTTGAAATATTAAAGGTAAAACAAAACATCTGCGATATTGAAAGGCCTCATTACATTTCCTTAATGAAAAAAAACATTGAATTTAAAAATATTTGGATGCGTTATGAAGATGATGGCAAATGGGTTTTAAAAAACATTTCATTTGAACTTAAAAAAGGAGAAAGCTTAGCTATTGTGGGAGAAACAGGAGGAGGAAAAACCACAATCACAAATCTTCTTTTTAGATTTTACACACCGCAAAAAGGAAAAATTTTAATTGATGGAGTAGATATCAATACAATTAGCATGCAATCCATAAGGTCCGTCTTAGGACTTGTTCAGCAGGATATGTATTTGTTTCCGGGCACCATTATGGATAATTTAAAACTTATGGACAAAAAAGTACCTGATTCAAAAGTCTATGACGCCATAGATAAAATTAAATTGAAAGATTTTTTTAAAAAGCATAGTTTAAATAAAAAAGTTGTTGAAAAAGGAGCAAATTTATCCATAGGAGAAAAACAAGTTATCTCTTTGACCAGGGCAATGGTTTTAGACCAAGATATTCTTGTTTTGGATGAAGCCACCTCGCATATGGATCCCTACACGGAAAAGATTATTACAAACGCTATAAAAAATTTATCAAAACATAAAACACTAATAATTATTGCCCATAGATTATCCACAATAAAAAACGCGAATAATATACTTTTACTATCGGATGGAGAAATAAAAGAAGCCGGCAACCATGAAGAGCTTATTAATGCCAAAGGAATGTATTGGAAATTTTATGAATTGCAATTTGGAAAATAGCAGCAGGTATTTTTTATGATATTTACTTTAAAATGGTTGTATCCATATTGGAAAAAACACACCGCAAGAGTGATGCTAATTATTGTTTTTGGCATGGTGGGAGCGGTTTTACATGTTCTAACCCCGATATTGATAAAAAATATTATTGACGGCTTAAGTGATAATGCCAATTATACTTATATCAGAATTAATGTATTTTTAATTCTTGCTGTGGGTTTTGGCATCTATCTGATTGATGTGATAGCTATGAGGGCTCGCGCTTGGATGAATATTCACTTGGAATGGGAGTTTAGGCAAAATGTCTTTAACCATATAATAAAACTTGACCAAAGTTTTTACCATAAATATACCACCGGTGATTTAGTCACGCGTCTTATAGACGATATATCAAAAAAAATATCCTGGTTTTCATGCTCGGGCGTATTTAGATTTATACAATCCGGATTTACCCTTATTGCCGTTATTTCAGCCATGATTTATTTTAATTTGTCGCTTGCTCTCTGGATTCTATTGCCTTTGCCCCTTATGTTTACTCTTTCCATAAAAGCGGGGCGATTGCTTACAAAAAAATATAATCTTCTGCAAAATACAATCTCAGCTATTTATGATTTCCTAGAAACCTGCTTTACCGGAGTAAAAATAATAAAAGCCAATTCTAAAGAAAAAGCGCAATGCGATTACTTTGCTATAAAAGCCGATGAAAAAAAAGAAGCTGAAATTCAAACAGGCAGACTGGATATTGTTTTCTCCTATTTTTATCACTATGCGGGCTTTCTCTGCATAGTGATATTATACGCGGTAGGCGGAGGGCAAGTAATAGACGGTAAAATCACTCTGGGGGAACTTATAGCATTTCAGTTTTACGCCGCCATGCTGGTATTTCCACTCATGGATATAAGTCAATTTTTTGTGGCCGGCAATAGAGCCGGAGTATCTATAAAAAGGATAAATGAACTTTTAAAACAAAAAACAAAAATTCATATTTCAAAAAATGTAGAAATATTAAATGAGAATATTAATAAAATTGAATTTACAAAAGTTTCATTCTCTGTAACAGCAAATAAATCTTATTTACTTAAAGATATAAGTTTTTCGGCTGAAAAAGGGGAAAGAATAGCGATAGTGGGGAAAATAGGGTGTGGAAAAACTTCGCTTCTTAAACTGATATTGCGCCTTGAGGAATATTCAGACGGCTCAATAATAATAAATACAAAAGATATTAGAAAAATTGATATAACAACAATTCGCAAGAAAATAAGTTTTGTTTCTCAAGAGGCATATATTTTTTCCGATACCATCTTAAATAACATAACAATGGGCAGAAAAGATATTTCTGCGCAAGCCATAGAGAAAGCCCTTAAAGTATCACAGCTCGCGCAGGATATGACTAAATTCCCCAAGGGCTTGAATACTTTCGTTGGAACAAGAGGCTTATCCATATCGGGAGGGCAAAAGCAAAGACTGTCATTGGCGAGAGCTCTTAGTATTAATCCCGAGGTTCTTGTTTTAGATGACGCTACCAGCGCTATGGACGCTTTAACGGAAGAAAATTTTTGGCGTACATTCAAAAAAGAATTTCCTCAGACAATCTGCCTCCTTGCGACCCACAGAATAAAAACCATAGAAAAATCCGACCATATTATAACACTGTCCTCAGGCCGCATCGCCGAACAAGGTAAACACAAAGAGCTTATGGCCGCTAATGGCCTTTATAAAGAAATATATGAGAGAGAAAAACTCCAAGAAGAACTGCGCGATAAATAAACTTTTTTTACCTCCGCTTTTTAATCTGTGTTTATGTTCTCGTAACGGAATTTCAAAGTTTTAGTAGTTTAGCCATAAGGCTATGCCAATGCCGTATCAAGGCCTATGGCCATAAGACGGCCAAAAGACACAAAGAGGCGCAAATTTATAGCTCACCGATAACAGGGATAACAAGGATAGTAACCCGACCACCTGCTCAGTCCAGCCGTCGGCGGGGACTCAAGAAAATACCAATCAAAGATTGGTGAGCAGGTGGTCAGGGTAATTAAGGAATCCGTTAAATCCGTGTATATCCGTGAGCAAGAAAAGTTCCCCGCTAAAAGCGGGGCTAATTTACCGTCCAGCTTACTCCTCAGGTATTGGATACTGTTTGGGGTTCGGCCCGATGGCTTTGATGACACGAGGGTAGCATACTTCCGGATCGGGGAGCTTCTTCCCTTTTGCCTTTCGAATCTCGAATGTCCAGCGATCACCAAAGTCAAAGCAGTAGTACAATCTCTTGCGTCCAAGAGGCCAGACATCCTTCAGTTTGACCCTTATGAAATCGTCAACCTTTTCTTCCCATTTTTCCTTCAGAGTCAACCAGATCTTCTTGCCAGTATACCGGGAATTGGCGGTGTAGAATTCAAAGGGATGGTCCCGTCCAAAATTGACCGTATCTTGTATCGCGTTGTGGAGATCGAACAGCGATGCGTCTTCTGTGAACTCCATCACGCGAATACACCGGTTCGTCAAATACATTCCAAATACACACTCGACTGTTAGCGTATATATCATGCCTCATCTCCCGGCGAACATTCGTAAAGTTCAGTTGCTTGTTCTAATTCTTCTTCTTTTTTGCGTAAGCGTTCAGACCGTTTGTTCTCTGGTATCTTTTCCAATCTCTCTCCAGATCTTTCACGACATCGGGTGGCGCGATCTCGAATCTTCCGAGGGAGAGGATGGTGGCTCGTACAGACACATGTGTTGGCGCGGAGCGCTCGTATTTTCCACAATGGGGGCACCTGAATTTGGGCGGTAGAATACCTTTGTCTGCTCTGATACGCTGAAGCATATCGTCAAGTCTCAAGGTTAATTCAATCCATTTGGTCACCGATCTCGTGGCGCTCCATTGTTCTCGCAATACATCTACCATGTCCGGAAACCATATTCGATTTACATTACCTGTAGGCATTTGTCTCCTTTCTTCTTGAATCTGAATGCTTGAGCTCAGTGGCGTTGCGCGCACATGGAAATCAAAAATTTCTAATTTTTGCACAAGCGCTTATACAATGTCCACTGAAGTGAATGGCTATATTATTTACTTTTTTCTTTCTTTTAAATGTTCCTGATGCGCCAATTCTGTACATTTTTCGCAAAAATAATTTTTTCCCAAAGTGGAATACCCACCATCATTCAGTACAATTATATTATCACATTTCGAACATTTTGTTGGAGTGTATTTTGGAGGATTTTCCAATTTTTCAAAATTATATTCATTCGTTTCATACCAAACAAATATCTCTGTTTCAAATGATTTTTTGCATATTTGGCAATCTTGGAAGCTATGCTTTCCGCCTAAGGACGGATCTGCCTAAGGCATGACATAAGGTGTCGGTAGTTATACGAACGACCAATCTTGCCATTTCCCGGAGTGTTCTTCAGTGTGATGATAACCACATAGGGTAAAACGCCTATGATTTCTATGGCAGCTGTTACGCGCATAAGAAAACATTACATATTTATGTTCATCATCACAAATCCAGTTGTTGCAACATTCGGTTTTGGTAAGATTCTTTGTTTTTCCGCACAAACCGCAACGAGGTTTGTTGTTGCTAATGGAATGCTTAGTTCCTTTGATTTTATTCTTCATAATATTTTTAGTATAACGATAGAACTCACCCGCCAAAAAGCGCCAGATTTTTGGTCGGGTGCAGTGATTTGGTTAGGATGTAATTTATAATAGAACTGCTAATGACCTAATATCTTTTTACTAGATAAATACGCACCCAATATTACTGAAGATATAACTAATACATCCATTATAATTATAATAAGTAAATTATCTGAATCAATATTGTGACGATTGACGACCAATATCACGAGTGAAGCAGTTCCAACGACAATAATGAAAACGGCGATTGTCCAAAATAGGATATTACAGTTTACCTTCTTGACTATTTTGGAAGTCAAGTAGATTGATAAGTACGCAGCAACAAAAGAACCCATGGCTCTCCCAATATTCATATGATAATCGTAAGGTAATGACCAACTTACCTCAAAAAGCATCGAAAAAAACATCCAGCATGGGACAAATATTATTATCACTAAGATAATGCCAAGTAAGTTCTTCATACCCTCATCCTAACTTATTACTCTATACATTTTCTCCATTGCACTGAATATTGTATTCATTACCAAATATTGTGTCAAGAAGAAGAATAATCAGAAGAAGAATCAGCTTGTCCTGTTGCTTATTCAGGTATATTATAGATTTCCTTGCAATAATGGATTTTCTTGAATATTGATGTGTAATATGGCCAATATATATGATTTAACATGGTGATGAATATCAATATAAAAGTTTTAATGAACAATTAAAGCCGATTTTAGAGGGCTATGCGGCATTTCTGGATAAACGGCAACTTTCCGATTTAAAGCATCGCCCCTACCCAATTCATTACCCGAATTTGTCCTTTAGACAAATTTCTTATTCGGGTAAGTTTTATCTCTTATTTCTGTTTTTTGCAAATTGATGATTTAGGGAAAGTTATTCTACGATAACACGCTCCAAACACTCAATAACCTCAAGCAGGACCATCACGCCAGCCAGAGCGCTACACAAAAAGTATAACCAGTATCTGAGCGGAAATTACTCTTAGAATCATAACCAATGGATAAACCGTAGCATAAGACATAGACGGAAGATTGGATGTGCTTATAGAATTGGCAAAGGCCAATGCGGGGGGATCTGTCATACTGCCACTAAGTATTCCGCATAAAGCCATAAATTTCACCTTAAGTTTGTATTTAGCGAATACCCCCACTATAAGAAGGGGGATTATAGTTATTAAAAAAGCGAAAAGCATTATAGATAAACCATTGCCATGTAAAAGTGTGGCAAAGAATTTAGTGCCCGATTTTAAACCCACACAGCCGAGAAACAAAACTATCCCGAATTCTCTAAGCATAAGATTGGCGCTTGGCGGCATATACCAGTGAAGCGGACCTATATGCTGAATATAGCTAAGAATAATAGCCATTATCAAAGGGCCCCCGGCAAGACCAAGTTTTACCGGTGTTGAAAAACCAGGAATAAAAACAGGGATAGAGCCTAAAATAATACCCATAACAATGCCCACAAAAACAGGAATAAGATGGGGATGACGCAAATCTTTAGGGGAATTTCCAAGTAAGGAAGAAACTTTTTTAATACAGCTTTCCTCTCCCACCGCCACAACATTATCACCAAATTGCAAAACATATTTATCTGATACTAAAAACTCAATATCAGCTCTGGCGGCCCTGGTTATTATGACATTGTATTTTTCCTCAAGACCAAGTTGAGACAAGCTCTTACCGATAACTTTTTTTTGAGTAACAATAATTCGTGAGTTGATTATTTTACTCGGCAATTTCTGAATATCCCTATCACTTGATGAACCAACCACAAGACGAAATTTATTTACATTTTCTTTTTCACCGACGACCAAGAGAATGTCTCCTGTTTTAATTTTAGTGCTCCCATGAGCGATAGTCATATTGTCATTACGGCAAACTCTTGAAACGACAATACCAAACTCTTGTATAGCCGGAATATCTCTTATACACAAATCATTCATATTTTTATTATCAACCGTTATACTTATCGCTGACAATTTAGCTGCGGTATTAATCATTTCCACTGCTTTTATTTCCTCATTAGCGCTCTTGGCAAAAATAAATTTAATAAAAACCATAGACAAAATTATGCCCATAATAGCTCCGGGATAAGCTAAAGCATAACCGACGGAAATATTATTAACCAAAGTCGCCTTAATGGTAATAATTGCCTGTTGCGCTGCCGCTAAAGAAGGAGTATTCGTAACAGCTCCGGTATACATTCCGATAGCTGTTGCGATATCTATATTGGAAAGATAATTAACAATTAAAGTCATAGCAACGCCAAGAAGAACAACAGAGGCGGCAAGAAGATTAAATTTTATACCTTCTTTTTTAAAAGAAGAGAAAAAACCCGGGCCGACTTGCGTGCCGATACTGTAAACAAAAAGAATTAACCCCAAATCTCTTAAAAAATCTATTATCTCGGGTTTTAAACTAAAGCCAAAATGACCGAATAATATACCTGAAAATAAAACTCCAGCTATACCTAAATTTATACCAAAGACTTTTATCTCACCAATAGCAAGACCTATGGCCGAGACCAGCATAATAATAAAAATTGAGTAAGCGATAGATTGCGGGGAAAACAAAAAGCTAAGAGAGTCCATTTGCAGCTCCTATAATTAAAGTAGGCTCTAGAAACTACCATTAATGCTTCTATAAAATTCTAACAAAAACATCTTGAATTTTCCAAATACCGCTTTATTGTGTTTTATTCTTGAATATCGGGCAGGCAAAAGTTAAACTATATACTTACTTTAGAACTACTTTTGGGAGACAAATTAAATGAATTTGAAAGTTGAAAATAGAAATCCATGGTTTTATGTGCCAACGACATATTTTGCTGAAGGCTTGCCGTATATGATAGTCAATTTTTTAGCGGTTGTTATTTATAAAAGAATGGGAGTTTCAAATACCGATATAGCCTTTTGGACAAGTTTACTGTATTTGCCCTGGGTTATCAAAATGTTCTGGGGCCCGATTGTGGATATATATTCCACCAAAAGAAACTGGATTCTATATACACAAATTATCATGGCTTTTGCATTGCTTCTTTGTGGTTTTTCACTGCAAGTCAAAGGCTTCCTTTTAGCCTCCACTTGTTTTTTTATGTTAATAGCTTTTATTTCAGCGACTCAGGATATAGCCATTGACGGCTATTATATGCTGTCTATGGACGAAAGTAAGCAAGCTTTTTTTGTCGGTATAAGAGCATTCTTCTGGAGAATGGGCATGATTTTTACAACCGGCGCGCTTGTTTTTTTAGCCGGCTACCTTGAAAAATCAACTGGTAATATTCCTTTAAGCTGGACTATCACCCTTTGTATCTCCGGAGTAATATTTTTAATTTTGTTTCTATATCACAAATTTATTCTACCCTATCCAAAAACTGAAACCGTAAAAAAAGAAAAACTTGATTGGCATGGATTCAGTGATGTTTTTATAAGTTACTTTAACCGTAAAGGCATTTTAATAATGATTGCCTTTATTCTCATCTATAGATTTGGTGAGGCTATGTTAGTTAAGCTGACAGCTCCTTTTTTACTTGATACCATTGCAAAAGGGGGACTTGGCCTTGAAACCACTCAAGTCGGCTGGATTTACGGCACTGTGGGAGTTTTAGCCCTAATAGTTGGCGGAGTGCTTGGCGGAGTAATTATTGCTAAATACGGCCTTAAGCGTTGCATCTGGCCAATGGCCCTGCTTTTAAACTTACCCGACCTTGTATATGTTTACATGTCAATTCATCAAACTCTTGCTCACTATTGGGTTTATATTTTGATAGGTACTGAACAATTCGGTTATGGCCTTGGAACAACAGCCTTTATGTTTTATCTTATAGAAATAAGCGGTAAAAAATACAAGACATCCTATTTCGCTATTTCAACGGGTATAATGGCTCTTGGCATGATGCTTCCCGGCATGGTCAGTGGATATTTTCAAGAACATGTGGGTTATACAACATTTTTCTTAGCCGCCTTCTGCTTCTCAATGCCCGGCATGCTTTTAATTCCATTTCTAGGTTTAAAAGCCCACATCTCGCATAAAGTAGAACAAAGTTTGTAGAGTTAATTTAATGTATAGGAATTTCAAGGCTATGCTGGGTGCCATGTCACGGACTATGTCTATCAAAACGGCCAAAGCTTTAGTAGTTTGGCCACAAAAGGCACAGAATGCACAAATTTATCGCTCACGGATAACGAGGATAACAAGGATAGTGATTAAAAAATACCTTAAATCCGTGTGAATCTGTGAGCAAAAGTTCCCGCCTAAGGCGGGCTAATTTATTGGGGGAAATGTTATGAATTATATTAGTGAAAATTTTAAAAAACTCCATGAGGAGATAATTAAAGACACTGCGAAATATATCGTAGGAGGTGTTTTCTTATTCTTGAGTTTTATTTTATCACGAATAATTCCAAAACAAACATACGAATATTTTTCCAACAAAATTATTGAATTTTCAGAAATTATTCAACTATCTTACTCATGGATACCTAGATGGCTACTCATAACCATAATTTTTGCAATGCTAATATATATATGGAAATTAACAAAAAATCACAAAAAAATATTAATCCAAAAAGATAACGAGATAAAAAATCTAGAAAATGCTAGAAAAATGTTAAAGGAAGTCGCTGAAAATAACAACAAACGACTTCCCATAATAACTAAATTTAATGCTCAATGGGATTTAAATAACCCTGAACCTACTCCACTATGCTTCTGTCATTCTAAACCTTTAACTTTGAGTAGCAATTCAGATACAGGTGCATCATACATGGTATGCAAAATAGGAAATCTCAAAGGTTTTACATTGAAAAGGGATAATGATATGGGAATAAGTTTAGAAGATGCAAAAGCTGAAATTAAAAAAATAAGAGACGAAGAGCTTTCAAAAAAAAGTGAAACTAAATAATTTTTATGTCCACTAAATATATTCATTATTCTGTCCCCGAACCAATGCGGGACAGATTAAAAAAATCTTTAGAAGGGATTTCTAACTGCAAAGCTCATAAAGATAAAACTGGAGTAAAATTCACTTTAGAAGAAAATTATAAGCATACCAAGACACAGTATTTTTCCTTTATAAAACTTATAGATTTACAGGAAACTGATGATGTTAACATTTCCACCTATATCAAAGAATTAGAAAAAGAAACATGTAGTAATTTTTTTAAAATGTCATATATGCGTTAAATAGAAATGTCATAGTCTTTAGTGGATTAGCTTGTCAAACCAGTTTTAAGTTGTTTTAAGGTGTAGTCGC
>CAZHQC010000079.1:0-11055 GCA_964534135.1 uncultured Elusimicrobiaceae bacterium
AACCCGTAGTGGATAAATGGGTGTTTTCCACTAATGGCGTTGCCAGCGCCGGACGCTTAAAAATACCGTCAATAGGTTTTGTCCATTCAGATGAAATTTACGCGCATACGGTTAAAGAAAATATGCCTGTAGATCATTTGCTTAAAGCGACCGCTTTTTACGCGAGCATAGGAAAATTTTTGTAAATTTTGCCTGGTTAAGGGAAAGCTAATTAGGACTCTGTAAAACAATTACCTTTTCAGAGCCTTAGGAATATTATGGGGAATTTTTCGCAATAATCTTACGGAGATTTAAAAAGTAATTTTTAATTGATTTCTCATTTTTTATTTTTCTGGCTAAATTTAAAAGCATTTGTTTGCGGAATTTTTCATTTTTATCATGAAAATAAAGCCATTTGTTATTTATAAATTCCGCTGATAAAAATTTCGCGTTTGCGTTTCGCATATCATTTAAAAAATGCGCGGAGTAGATGAAATTTCTGCGAGCTGCCGATTTTATCAGATTTTTTTCAATATTATCAAAATATTTTTTTCCGCGATTTTTTTCTCCGATTCTAAAATATGTTAATTTTAGCGTCCGCATTTTTTTAAAAAAATCGCTCATATTTAAGATATTTATTTTTTCCGCCAAAGCGTAAATTTTGGAAAAATCATATCTTTTTTTTATTTTTTCAAGCGTGTCAAAATCATTTATTCCAAGATGAATTCCAAATTTTTTTAAGAAAAATATCTGTTCTTTGTTTAAGTTTGAGGCGGAGGTTTCAAGCGATATTTTGAGGTTTTTGTCCGATTTTTTCGCGAGTTGAAACGAATATAAAAAGGCCGACAAAAAAACATTAAATTTGTTTGTGTCCGAGCGAAGAATAAGATTCTTATTTTTGCCTTTTGAATAAAGCAGTTTTTCAATCGGTTTTTTTAATTCTTCAAGATATTGAGGATATGAAATATTGTTCATATTAATAATTAAAGCGTCTAAATTTTCATCTTCGCAGTGGCGCCGGAAATATTGTTCATCTTTGAAATAACCGGAAAGCTTTTGAAATATTTCATTCGCTTTATTAATAGGCTCAAATTCTTTTACCAGTACAGAAAGCACTTTTTGAGTAGCTTTAATTGATTTTGTCGTGTTCAAGCCATTGAAGACGGAATAAAAATAACGATCCAAAAACTGCAGTTCGTCTATTGAAGGGAGTATTTTTTTAAGCGTTTTTTGAGCTGTTTCATGAATATGTAAATATTTTTTTAAATCAATCCCGTCTTTATTCAATTCGCCTACCTGATAAGCGTTTCCGTTTGAATAAACGCAAAGAAAGTCCGACGGATAGAATTTGCCGTGAGGCGAAAGGCAAATGACTCTGCTATCTAAATCATTATGAATGGAGGATTTTAAAAAAACGGCATTTTGGTTTTTTAGATTTGAGAGCGCAGAATTAAATAAATGTTTTTTAAGTAGTCTCATGCCGCTAATCGCTTTTGCTGTGCTTTTTTTGTCCCATCTCGCGTAAATGTCAAAATGAATTTCTATATTTTCCAAACCCAGATTTTCCAGATTTTTTACGATTTTATGGATATATCCGGCATTTTGTTTCATTACGGTTACCGGTATATAGAGCATGTGTTTAATTGACGGGCATAAATGGGATATGTTTTTTATCACTTTATCAAAAACCGAATTTTCAGGATGATGAACGAATTTTGCTTGTTCATCGTGAGCTTTTTTATTTCCGTCAATACTGACATTTAAACACACATTTTGACTGAAAAGAAAATTTATTTTTTTTTCAGTCAATAATGTGCCGTTCGTTGATATGGTTATTTGGAAATTCTTATATGTTTTGCGAATATAGAGAATAATCATTTTAAGCCTGTTGAATTCAAGAAAAGGCTCTCCGCCCGTAAACGCCACTGTTTTGAGTGTTTTGTCATTTTTATGAATAAACGCGAATAGATCAATTCCTTTT
This sequence comes from uncultured Elusimicrobiaceae bacterium, assembly GCA_964534135.1. Taxonomy (GTDB): domain Bacteria; phylum Elusimicrobiota; class Elusimicrobia; order Elusimicrobiales; family UBA9959; genus JAKLQJ01. The sequence continues at coordinate 1,961 of CAZHQC010000079.1, forward strand.
TTCATCTGCTCAAAAGAAAGCGAAACAGGATGCTTATCATTCAATAATTTTCTCGCGGAACAATATTTACAGCGCAAATTGCATTTTGTTGTGGTAAATATTTCAAGCCCCTGAGGCAGTAAATTGCGCTTATTGAAATTAAAAGGTTTTTTTAATTTATTTTCAGCTTTTGAGTTTGCATTAATCATTATTGTTTCTTCTGTTTCCTTAGATTGCGCAAAAACTTTTACTAATTGCAAAACACGCTAAATTTTCGCGCTCTTTACATTTTATATATTTTCGGTAACAGTTTAGTTTGCCCCCGAGGTTGGGTAAGTAAACCTCAAGGGTAAATTATAGCACTTTTCCGCATCGCTCTCCTGAATAAGAATTTGGTTGAAAACCAAATTCTTATTCGAGGGTGGACTGGGCTTTCAGAGGACAATTGCGGACACCCATTAGTGTTCAAGTGTATTGGATAGGAATGGATTGGGTACGAATTGGGCTCTTAGGAATCTGTAAGATTCCGAGGCTATGCCGGGTTGACTATGTCACCGTCCCTGCTCTCGCATTTTAGATTCCTTTGGAATCTGCAGAGGGTATCAGAGCTATGCAATCAAGACGGCCAAGAATGTTGGTCCCGTGAACATCGTTACACGGGGCAAACGAGGTGGTAGCAGACTAAACTGTTACTATTTTTATATAGGCCGCGGACTTTTTACAAAGCGTTATTGTTTGGCGAGCTATGTTTTTTGTCAGTTTGCAATAATTTCCGATTATTTCAGGCTGAAAAAAATCATTCTTATCAGGCTCCATTGATTTCTGTCCATTTTTATTGATTTGTCATCAACAAAAACGCCTTGTCTTTTCATCTTTTTCAATTCAGTCGGAAAAATATGGTCGACAAATCTTTTTTAAATGTTTTTTTTAAATCTTTAAAAAGCAAAATGGCAGGTTCAAAGTTTAAGCTTTCAATCACAAAATGTATCATTTCAGCTCTCTGTGAAGTTTGCCTGCCTTTTTTTACAGGCAGTGTTTTTGAGAAGGGATCTTTTCTGTATTGCGGACAATCGATAGTATTTATATATCTGAGGCGGCCCCATGCGCGCGAAACAGAACCTATCCCGAGGCCGAGAAGAGATTTCTTATCTCTTAAATCGGCGGTTTGAAAATTTTTGGAATTTAAAGTCAGTCTTACGGTGTCAGAATCCATTTTTTTATAGCCGAGTTTGAATAATATTTTAAATCCCCTGGCCCGGAGTTTTTTTATTTTCTCTTCATTTATGGGTTTTCCGCCTTTTATTGAATAAATTGTATAGGGTGTGGCGGCGAAAATATTTAAATGTATTTGATCCGGTTTCAATGAGGTTACCGTTTTTGAATCATGAATAAAACTTTCATCGCTTTGGCGGGAAGGACGCAGATTAAATCAACATTAATTTTTTTTATGCCGGTTTTTTGCGCCAATTTATATGTTTGTTCAAAAGAATTGTCTTCTTGCGTTCTTTGAACTTCAATCAAGGTTTTTTGATTCGTTGTTTGCCCGCCTATGCATAATCTGTTAACGCCGGATTTTTTAAAAGCTTTAAGCTCTTTTGAGCCTATTTCGGGACTTATTTCGGCTAATATTTGCGCTTTAGCCGTAAATTTAAAATTTTTCCGAAGAAGAACAAAAAAACTCTCTATTTGTTTTACGCTCATCATGGAGGGGGTTCCTCCGCCGATATAAATGGAGTTAAAAGTTCTTTCTTTGAAAATGGGAGTAAGCAAGGATATTTCTTTTTCCAAATATTTCAAATAAGTATCAAAAATCTTATCTATGCGTTTTTTATTATGTCCGGTGCAGATTACGGGCAAGAAGCAAAAAGAGCATTTTATTTTGCAGAAAGGCACATTTACGAATAAATCAAGATTGTGTTTGTCTTTTATTGCGCTTGTCCACGCGTCAATCAGGGTTTTGTTTTTGTTTTTTAAATCCGGACATGAGCCGAAAGGAGAATATTGTTCCGAATAGCCCGTATAATCCATCTTTTTTAAACTGGATAATATTTTCCCAAATAAAATGCCTGAGCATTTAATCATAAGAGTGTTTTCTAATACAGCAATGAGCCTTGTTACCTGCACTCTTGAAAGAGCTGTTATCGTCATAATATATTTTCTGACAAAACCTTTGTCTTTCTTAGATAAAGAGTAATATTTGAAACGACCCAGTATTTTGTTTATCCATGAGTATTTGACTTTTCTTGAATAAGCCTCTAAACTGAATGTTTTTCGAAGACTTAAGAAAGATCTTTACTTGCTGTAAGTTAACTATCTTTGAATCATCCATTATTATTGTCATAATTCAAATTATGTCGTTATCAACCAAATAATGCAATAAGCCCAATTTTCAGGCTCATTTATATTGGAAACAGTATTATTTTCAGGCTCATCCTGTGTTGGACAAAACTTGGGGTTTCATGAGAGGTAAAATAATAATATAATAGATAACTATGCAATGGATTATACAATTACCTGTGCTTTTCCTCTCCATAATAGTGCATGAATATGCTCATGGCTATGTAGCTTTAAAAAACGGTGATGATACCGCCTATCTTTCGGGAAGATTAACTTTTAATCCTCTGCCGCATATTGATATAACGGGCAGTATTTTAATGCCCATTATGTGCATAATGAGCGGTATGCCTGTTTTTGGCTGGGCCAAGCCTGTGCCGGTAAATCCCTTAAGATTAAATCGGCCAAGAAAAGATATGGCTTTGGTGGCTTTGGCCGGCCCTGCGTCAAATATAACCTTAGCTTTTATCTCGCTTCTATTGTTTAAGATGGTAGCCTTGAGCGGGCTCGCAAGCGCCGGTTTAACAAATACTTTTATGATGGTTTTCAGTTTTGCGGTTATAATAAATTTAGCTTTGGCATTTTTTAATTTAATTCCGGTTTTTCCTCTTGATGGAAGTCAGATAGTGTTAGGGCTATTACCAGATAAATATTTGGGTGTTTATGAGAAACATATCCCATATGGCATGTATATAATTTTATTTTTGATGATTAGCGGTATATTGAAAGTGATTATTGTGCCGCCCATATATTTTGCTCTTAGGGTATTTTCAAAAATGGGGTTAGGTTTAATGTAACAACGGATAGAAGTCAGAAGCAAGAGGTCAGAAAAAGAAAAAATATGGATGATTTAAAAGATAAAAAAATAGTTGTTTCAGGTATGCGCCCGACAGGCAGGCTTCATTTGGGGAATTACTGGGGCGCGCTTAAAAACTGGATTAAAATCCAGGATGAGTATCAATGTTTTTTCTTCATAGCCGATTGGCATTCTTTAACTACCGGTCAAGGCGAAACCGGAAATATAATGGAAGATTCCAGAGAAATGCTTATTGATTGGCTTGCCGCCGGTTTGGACCCTGAGAAATGTGTTGTTTTCAGACAATCGGATATTAAGGAGCATGCAGAGCTTTATCTTTTACTTGGAATGTTTACGCCCGTTAGTTGGCTTTTGAGAAATCCCACATTTAAAGAGCAATTGCTTGAGCTTTATAAAAAGAAATATAAAGGCCAAGAAAATAGTATAAAAACTAAAGAAGGCATGTCGCAAAAACTTGTCCAATCTCATAATGATGAAAGTGAAGATATAGCCATAAATTCTGATCTTTCAACTTATGGTTTTTTGGGTTATCCTGTTCTTCAGGCTGCCGATATACTGATGTACAATGCGGATGCAGTGCCGATAGGAAAAGATCAATTGCCTCATCTTGAACTTACAAGAGAAATTGCCAGAAAATTTAATCATGTTACCGGTAAAAATATTTTTAAGGAGCCTAAAGCCCTTTTAACGGAAGCGCCTTTGGTGCCGGGTTTGGATTCAAAAAAAATGTCCAAATCTTATGGCAATACCATAGAACTTGCCGAAAGTGAAAAAACTTTGAAAAAGAAAATAAATAGAATGTTCACGGATCCCAAAAAATTACGTGCTGATGATGCCGGTCATCCCGATGGCTGTGTGGTTTATGCTTTTCATAAACTTTATAATGCTGATTTTATCAAGCGCGGAGAAGATTGCAAAAAGGGTGCCATAGCCTGCGCCGAATGCAAAAATAATTTATTTGAATTTATTATGCCGTCAATAAAAGAATTTTCCGATAAACGCGCGGTTTTCGAAAAAGATGAAACTTTATTGGATAAAATTCTTAAGGATGGAGCTGAAAGAGCGAGAAAAATGTCTTTAAGAATATTAAGCAAAGTAAATAGAGCGGTGAAATTAAGAGACAAGAGATACGAGACAAGAGGCAAGAATTAAGGAAGCTCCTTATCTATCTGGCTTCTGATATCTGATCTCCTGTGTAACCTTGTTCACAGGACTAACATCCTGGGTCGTTTTGATGGACATAGTCCGTGACACGACACCCAGCATAGCCTTGGAATCTTTCGGAACAGGGAAGCTATGCTTCATCAAGTGTCGTAAACTATTGTGAACGACCAGATTCCTAAGGGTGATTTCTATAATTTAGCGAACGGAGTAAGTAAGTTTTTTTATAGGGTAAAAAATATATGGGCGCTATAGATGTGCATTTAGATGTTTTTGAAGGTCCGATGGATCTTCTTTTGCATTTAATTAAAAAGAATAATTTGGATATTTATGATATTCCCATTTCCGAGATTACAAAGGAATATCTTGAATATTTGGATATGATGAAAGAATTTAATTTGGTTTTTGCCGGAGAATTTTTAGTCATGGCTACCACTTTGATGCAGATTAAAGCCAAAATGCTTTTACCTGCCGTAGCGAAAGCTGAAGCTGAAGGCGGTCCGGACCCGAGGGAAGACCTTATTAATAAGCTTGAAGAATATCAAAAGTATAAAAAAGCGTCTGAAATTTTGGAGAAAAGTTTTCTTGAATATAAAGATGCCTTCTATCGCGGTTCGCCCGTGTTTGCAAATGAGGATAAATTTCTTGATGTTGATATGTTCGCGCTTTTAAGCGCTGTGAAACGCGCTTTTGGCAAAGTTGCCGAAACGCAATTGATAGAGGGTGAAAGTTTTCCCATTGAGCCCAGAATTGAAAAAATAAACACCATGTTAAGCAATCGGGAATGGATTTTTTTAGATGATATATTTTTAACGGAAACTGTTCGACTTGGTGTAATTACTTGTTTTATAGCTGTGCTTGAACTTATTAAGCAAAGAACGATAATTGTTGTTCAAGATAATAATCTGGGTGAGGTAAGAATATACCGCAGGCCCGAACCCAAAGAACCGGAAACGGATTCAAACGAATAAATTAGGAGCGAATTATGGATGAGATTGAAATAAAAAAAGTAGTTGAAACGCTTTTGTTTATATCGGATCAACCGCTGCCATTAGAGAGAATTTCTCAAATAATTAATTTAAAAGAAAACAAAATTCAAAAAGCCATAGAGATACTTAAAGAAGATTATAAAGGCCGAACTTTTCAGATTATGAATATTGCCGGCGGTTATCAGATGGCGACACGGCAAGAGTATAGTCTTTGGATTAGAAGGCTGTACAATAATAGAATGACGGTAAGGTTGTCCGCCGCCGCTCTTGAAACCCTATCCATAATAGCCTATAAACAGCCTATTACAAGAGCTGAAGTGGAAGTTATAAGAGGCGTTGAGGTTATAGGTCCCCTTGAAACCCTGCTCGAAAGACGTTTGATTACAACGGTGGGTAGAAAGGAGTCTGTTGGAAGACCTTTATTATATGGCACTACAAAAGAATTTTTAAGGCAATTCGGTTTAAACAGTTTGGATAATCTCCCCGATATCAATACATTGGTGGATAAGGAAGTTTTAGACGCGCCTAAACAAACTGTATTAGGTCAGCCTTCCTCAAGTGAAGAAAGTATGGATGGTTTATCCTCGGATATTGAACAAGTGACGGATGAGAACTCCGGTGCGAAAGTTGTTGAAGAGGATAACACAGATGTTAAAACTGAAAATAATACTCTTGAAGTTGAAAAAGAAGAACAAGAAGATGTTTCTTCGCAGGATGAGGTTATTGAAGATTTGGTGGAAGAAGACTCTCCGGTTTCCGGTGAGTTTGAAAATAAAATTGATGAAGCTATTGTGGAAATTCAGGAGAAAAAAGCCGATATTTCCGATGAAGAAAATATTTCTTCTGAAAATGAATCATTCTCCGGTGAAGAAGTTGTTGGCGAGGATTCATCCGTCAGTGACCAAGCTATGGATGACAAGCCACCCGTCGCTGAACAAGCTATGGATGACAAGCCTGCCGATATTATTGATGATTCGGCTGATGAAGATAAAGAATAATCTATGCCCGAAATAAGAAGAGATCCCGTTTCCGGCCGTTGGACTATCGTTGCTTCCACGCGTAATGAACGGCCCAGTGATTTTGCCTCCGGTGAAATATCGGAATCCAAGAAAAATTGTCCTTTTTGCCCCGGTAATGAAGACCAAACCCCTCCCGAAATATATTCCGTTAAATCCTCAAAAGAAGATGCTTGGAAATTGCGTGTAGTAGCCAATAAATATCCGGCTCTCATTTCCTCTTTAAACGGAGATTGTTTGGTTTCTGAAGGTTTATATAAAAAAATGGAAGGTATTGGGGTTCATGAAGTTATAATAGAAACTCCGGATCATTTCCGGCAGCTTCATGAAATGGCTGAAGAAGATATAGCCGAGGTTTTTAAGTGTTTTTCCTTGAGAATTCGAGAAATAAAAAAAGATAAAAAAATAAAGTATATCATGATTTTTAAAAATTATGGCCGTCATGCGGGAGCGAGTCTCGCTCATCCGCATTCGCAATTGATTGCCATGCCTATGGTTCCTTTAAGGGTTGCAACTGAACTTGAGGGAGCTGAAACCTATTTTTCTCAAAAATCAACATGTGTTTTTTGCGATATAATTAAAGAGGAAATAGCTTTTAAAAAAAGAATTGTCCAAGAAAATGATTCTTTTATAGCGATAAATCCTTATGCGAGCAGATTTACTTTTGAGACTTGGATTTTGCCCAAAAAACATTTAAGTCATCTGGAAAATACTGAAGATAAATGTTTTCAAGAATTGGCTGGAATTTTAAAGGCAACTCTTCAAAAAATAAATCATTCTTTGGGTGAAACCGCTTATAATATTTTAATTCATACCATGCCGGTGCAGGAAGAGGAATCGACTTTTTATCATTGGCATATTGAAATAATGCCGAAGTTTAGTCATATGGCTGGCTTTGAATGGGGAACAGGATTTTATATTAATACCGTTTCGCCGGAGAAAGCGGCCGAGATTTTAAATTCAGGAAAAAAATATAACCAGAAAGATAAAGTAGAAGGGGAGAAGATATGACCCTATCACCTCCCTATTCGTTCTTTGCGAATGTTGATTTAAAATTTAAACCTGCTTATAGCTGCAGGCAGGTGGTAGAGTGAAGATACTTATTGCCGCCAGTGAAGCATTTCCCTTTTGTAAAACGGGCGGACTTGGCGATGTTGTGGGTTCCTTATCACAAATGTTTTCCCGTTTGGACGATCATGAGGTGGTTTTATTCCTTCCAAAATATAGAAATATCGAACGCGGAGCTTTTTCTTTGAGAGTGATTAGCGGTAATTTTCTTATTCCCGTAGCGGATAAAGTTGAAACAGCCTCAATGTCCCATGTGCAATGGGGAAAGGTATCGGTTTATTTTATTGAGAATTCAAAATATTTTGACAGGCCGGGCATGTACAGAACAAAATACGGCGATTATAAAGATAATGATGAAAGGTTCATATTTTTTTCAAGGGCGGTTCTTGAAGGCGCGAAGTTTATAGGGTTTAAGCCTGATATTATCCATTGTCATGATTGGCAAACAGGTCTTATTCCCGCTTATCTGAAAACTCTTTATCAAATTGATTCATTTTTTGTTAAGACGGCATCTGTCTTTACTATAAATAATATTGCTTATCAGGGAATGTTTGCCAAAAAATCTTTTCTTAAAGCCGGTTTTAATTGGAATGATTTCACCCCAGATAAATTTGAATTTTACGGCGGGATGAATTTTATGAAAGCCGGTATTATTTTTACAGACTTAATTACCACGGTAAGCCCCACATATTCAAAAGAAATACAATCTTATGGGGAATTCGGCAAAGGTCTTGAGGGCGTTCTTAAGCAGAGGTCAAAAAAACTTTCCGGCATATTAAATGGCATAGATGATGAAATTTGGGATTCTGCAAGCGATATGTTTATAAAGCGCGGCTATGACGCGAAGACATTTGTCAAAGGAAAGGCTTTGTGTAAAATGGTTTTATTGAAGGAATGCTCAATTGAAGAAAATAAGGAAGTTATTTTAGCCGGGGTGGTTTCCCGCCTTGATAATCAGAAAGGATTGGATATTCTTTGTAAGGTAATACCCGAACTTATAGATAAAATGCAATTTATCATATTAGGCGCGGGAGAAGAAAAAATTTCTAATGATTTAAAAAAACTCGCTAAAACCTATCCTAAGAGAATCTTTTTTAAATCCGGCTTTGATGAGGCCCTGGCTCATAAAATATATGCGGCTTCAGATATTTTTATTATGCCGTCCAGATTTGAACCTTGTGGACTTTCGCAAATGATAGCCATGCTTTATGGAAGTTTGCCGGTAGCCACTAAAACAGGTGGTCTTAAAGATACAGTGTTTTGTACGGGTGAGCCGAAAGATTCCAACGGGTTTTTAATAGAGGCGGCCAATGAAAAATCTTTGCGGTCCACTCTTGGTAAGGCTGTGGCTCTTTTTAAGCGTAAGGTATTGTGGAATACTATGATAAAGAATGCTATGAATGGCGATTATTCATGGGACGCATCTGCTGAAAAATATCTTAAAATATTTGAATCAGTTAAAAAAGACTGATTTATTTTTAAAAGGACCTATGCTATATAGGCCCTTTGACCCTCGTCAAGTTTCTATTGATATACTAACCTATCTAAGTATGAGATTTCTTAAGACACAATTTAAACTGGCTTTGTTCTTTGTTTTGGCTTTTTCTCTTTCCACAGTGTGGGCGGGGGAAAATAGTGCTTTGCATTTGCTTGAGAAATCTTCCATCGGAATTGAAAACCCCGTTTTGCCCGAGGCCAAACTTGAAATAAGTGGTATTAAGCTCAATAAAA
>CAZHQC010000080.1:0-11014 GCA_964534135.1 uncultured Elusimicrobiaceae bacterium
TTTTTGGCAAAAAGATAATTAAAAAGGGCGGTTCTGGCGCCGCCGACATGTAAATGACCCGTAGGTGATGGAGCAAATCTGACTCTTGTTTTCATAGTGATATGATAGCAAATTAGAAAATACAGCTTTAAGGAGGAACTACTTTAAATTTTTATACTCATGGTAAAGTTTTTACGATCACTCTCTACAGGTTTTATAATTATGTGCCCTTCGGATTTTACGCCAGCTCCGGAACTCAGTCAAAAGACATAGCTTTTGACCTCAGACATCCTCGCTGTTCATAGTAGAATTCGCTACAAATCCTCGGTCAAAAACCTAATATCGTTCACCGCAAAATCTTTACCATAACTTTGTCATCTTTGTTTTAAAAGAAATATCCACACCCTTACCATAGCGGATGTTCTACCCACCCATTAATAACTAGATTAATAAAAAGTTTTCCATGCAAAAAATATAGAAAACAAAAACAATCCCCAACCTCTTCCAAAGAAGAGATTGGGGATTTTCTAAACTTACTTATTTCTCCAAAATAGACCCGATAAAAAAATTATCATTCACCCTTAACTTTTATTGTGATAATGCCATAAATTCGACAGAGCTCATCTTCTTTTATATCCGGATTTTTTCCACCCCATGAATTGCGGGTTTGAAACACGGTTTCTCCATTAACTTTTTTAAATCCAATCAAAAGAAAAGCATGATTAGCATGCTCCTTTCCATCATACTGCCCCCAAGCGGACAAACCTGACAAACTCATAGAAACGGCTACTGGTCTACCTGCCGAAAGCTCGGAAATAATTAGTTTTTCCTGGGCTATACCTTTCTTTTTATTCGCCACCTTAGTACGCTTATTAGCCGATGCTCCCACATAAGTAAACCTATTATTTTTTATACGAAAATCTTTTATTTTCCTCTTTATATTAGCTCGTTCGGCATCTATTTTTTTATCTCTGCCAATAAGAAACATTCGTGTTGTGCGAGCATGCATTTCTTGCGACTGCAGTTTAGCCCAATGTTTCCGCGGATTATAAAATAATCTTACTAAAAAACCCATCTCCTCTTCTTCCCTTGCTATCCCCTCTAAAGTGAACTCCTCCGCTTTCCGATATTTACGATACCTCTCCAAAAACTTACTATAACCAACGGAAGTAGCTACGCCATTTTTTTGAGCGTATTTAAGATCTCCAAACACATTATTGCCTTCGTTAAGTTTGCAAGAATTACCCGAACAAAAATCGTTATACCATTTTTGAGTAAGAACCGTTTTACGCACAAATATATCCGCCTCAGAAAGCTGTATAGAAATTCCGTGAGCCCTAAAATAAGCCGCTTCAAGAATAGCTATGCCGCCAAATGCATGACAACAACCAACATCACACTGATTGCGGTTATTGGCATCAATAAACTGCGGCAAAAGACTAGCCGCTGTCATACTTCTCCAGTTCTTCATATTCTCATAAATAAAGGTGCCTAACTTTGTAATTTCCGTGTTTATCGATAAAACTTTAGTTTCTGCTCCAATATCGGAAATTTCAACATCGGAAGGAGCCGGAGCCACACCGACAGGTTCCGGAACATCTCCAACAGAACTTAGGTCTTGAATATTAATATATCCAAAATCATCGGCATAAACCGTAGAAAGAGAAAAAAAGAAGATTACTAATAATGGCAAGACAATGTATTTTTTTAAATTTTTCATAACCACTCCCAACTAAGTATATACCTAAAGTATAAGGGCCTACACTTGACTTGTCAAGGGCCCTGGGCTAAGCCAAAAAAACCTCATCTAAACCAAGAGTTTCTGCTAGGAAAATATATAAAAGTTTTTAAAATTATTGGAATTTACGCTTTTGCCGCACCTTGCGATGTTTTTGCGCTCTTTGCGCCTTTGATTTTATCGGTTTCGTCTATGAGTTCCGAGGCATGCTTAAGACCTAAAGAAGTAGATTCAACTTTCCCGCTCAAAAGTCTGGCTATTTCACTTTTATGGCGGACGGCATTAAGAAGCTTAATGGAAACTTCCGTTGTATTTTTCTCGGTCTTTTTTTCAATAAAAAAGTGTGTATTCGCAAAAGAAGCTATCTGCGCCATATGCGTAATACAAAAAATCTGCTTATCGGCGGCAAGAGAAAAAAGTTTTTCACCGACCAATCTGCCCACTACGCTACCAACACCGGTGTCTATTTCATCAAATACTAAAATTGGCACTTTGTCGGACTCAGAAAAAACGGTTTTAAGCCCCAACATTATTCTGGACATTTCTCCGCCCGAAGCGATATATTTTAAAGACTTAAGAGACTGCCCCGCATTGGCAGAAAAAAGAAATTCAATATCGTCATAACCGCTGGGACCGACATCTGTTTCATCAGCTTGAACTGAAACTGAAAAACGGACATTTTTAAAACCTAAGCTAGCTATTTCCTTTTTGACTTCCTTTGAAAGTTTTTGAGCAAAAATCATTCTCTTTTTATGGAGAGACTCGGCTTTAATTTGAAGCTCCCCACTTATAGTCTCAAGCCTTGAATTTATATCCTTCTGTTTGATATCGGTATTTTCAAGATCACTTATTTTATCTCTTAGATTTTCAGCAAAAGCTAAAATATCTTTAATTTCACCACCATATTTTTTTGAAAGGCGGCTTATTATATCCAGCCTTTTAAGACAATCTTCAAGTTCATCAGGATCATTATTTATTGACGAAGAATAAACTCTCATTTCACTTGCGATATCGTCAAGATTAATTTTAACACTCTCAAGCCTATCTTTAAGCTCCAGCAGCGCTTCATCCATTTCCGCCAAAGATTCAAAGCAAGAAAAAGATCTTTCAATCATAACGGAAGCTGAATTATCATCCAGATAAAGAGATTGATAAGCTTCATTGCTCAGAGATAATAATTTTTCGCCATTTTTAAGTTTTGGAAAGGTGGCTTTAAGTTCCTCGTCTTCTCCAAGGTAAAGAGAGGCTTCTTCAATTTCATTAAGCTGATACTTATAAAGATCAAGAAGCCTTTCTTTCTCTTGGACGGACATTTTTAAGGCTGAGCTTTTTTGCTCTAAAACTTTTTTTTCAAGCCTCACTTTCTTGAGCTTGGAAACCTCAGATTCAAGCTTAGCATAGCGGTCAAGAAGCTCTCTGTGCACTGAAGATTTTAAAAGACTTTGATGATCATTTTGCCCATGAAAATCAATAATACTATCGCCTATTTCCGCCAATTTGGAAATTGAAATTTGTTTGGCCGGTTCATTAGAAGTAGAATTTATAAAAGCTTTGCTTTTTCCCTTTCCCGATAATTGCCTCTTTATAAAAAGCTGCGGTCCTTTTAAAGAATATTTTTCCAAAAATTCCGATGAAAAAGATTCTATATTAAAAACAGCATTAACTTCGGCCAATTCTTCACCTTCTCTGATAATATCCGCACTTGAGCGTCCGCCAAGAATAAAGCCAAGCGACTCGATAATAATGGATTTTCCGGCCCCGGTTTCACCCGTAAATACATTTAAACCCGGGAAAAGTTTTATTTCCAAGTTTTTAATCAAAGCGAAATTTTTAATGTGAATTTTTTCAAGCATTGCTCTTTATCTTTTCCCCCAATTAAGTTTTTTTCTCAAAACCTTAAGATGAGAAAAATTATCGGGGACAAGCATACAAATCCGGCTGGGGTGTTTTTCTATGATAATCTCATCATCAATATGAAGCTTAAAATTTTCCTGTCCGTCCAAACAAAGCGCAATAATATGACTTTGCCTATGTTTGCCTATAAGAGTCAAAGATATTTTCTTATCAGAGGATAAAGCTATCGGTCTATGGCTTAAGGTATGCGGACATATCGGAGAGAGAATAAAAATATTAAGTCCCGGCAAAGCTATGGGGCCTGAAGCCGCTAAACTATAAGCTGTAGAACCCGTAGGCGTTGAAACAATTACGCCGTCACCAAAATATTCCGTTAAAAATTCTCCATCATAATTTGCCTCAATAGAAAAAGCTCTTGCTTCGGAAGTCCTCACAACACAATCATTTAAAGCAGGAAACGGACCAAATATTTTTTTCTTATTTCTTAAAACCTTAACACTCAATAAATTTCTTTTATCTTTTTTAAGACGACCATTAATAAAATCTTCAGAGAAATCTTTAAATTCTTTTGGTTCAATACCGCTTAAAAAACCTAAGCCGCCCGCATTTACACCTAAAATAGGAACCAGATTATTCACCAAAAATCTTGCCGCATAAAGAACTGTTCCATCTCCTCCTAAGGCAATTGCCGCATCCGCTTTAATTTTTCTTTTCAAAAAACTATTAACACATATCTTTTCAACTTTAATTTTTTTAGATAATAAAAGTTTTTCCACCGCTTTAGCCGTTAATTTATTGGTATTTCTTTTGGAATTATAAAATAGGACTATTTTCTTAAATTTAGCCATAACAATATCATATAAAAAAAGAAGCCGGAAGTCAGAGATAAAGGTTAGAAAATGACAACAACAGAAAAAACAAACAAGATATCAAATTTGTCCGTTTTATATCCGTAATAGCGGCACGAATATTCCATATATCTCTGATTTCTAAAAAAGCGATAATTGTCTTTTTATATCTCAATCTTTAATATCTTTCCTTTGCGAGCTTTAATATCTTTAATATTATCGGCGGTCTCATAGATGCGCAGACCATTGCCAAAACTCAAGAATTCAAAATCGAACTCAGCACTTTTAAAATGCCAGCTCACCCTATCAAAAAAAGGCTCTCCGCTATAGCCTTCATTTCTAAAGGATTTGCCTCCGGCAGTTAAATGCAAACCCCAAACCGGCCCTATTTTAATGCCTGAAAAATCTTTTTTATCTTCCGGCCACATTTCTTCAATAATAATCCCTTTCTCTTTCAAACTTTTGAGAAGTTTGCGTTCTTTATTCTCACAATAGCCAAAGGGAATTAAAATTCTTTTGATATTGATATTTTCCGAAAGCTCTTTTAAGCCATTCATATAAGAGGAAGATAAAGAAGATAACATTAAAATCTCAATTTCCCCGTAACCTTCGTCAAGAACCGCCCGGGTTAATTTATCTCCGGCAATACCCGCGTTTAAAACCATTAAACCGCAATCGGGATGCTTAAAGAAAGCGCAAGAGTATTTGCCTTGATAAAAAATTGAAATCTCTCTATTTTTTCGTATAAAAAACCCTACGATAAAAATTAATAAGGCCATTGTAAGCGCTATATACATTTTTTTATTTTTAAAACCTAAAACAGGCATATGCAAAAAAACAAAGATTACAATATAAGCCGCCAGAATTAAAAAAACAGACGGGGAAGAAATAAAAACAGCTGAATAATCAAAACCGCCCAAGGTTACAACAAAAAACTTAAACAGTTTTAAAGAATATAAAGTTATTTGACTAATAAGATAACCGATTAAAGGGATTTTTGAAAAAGCGGCAGTCATCAAACCCAAGGTCATTAAAATACCGGAAAACGGCACAAATATTATATTGGAAAAAGCTGAAATAAGAGATATCCTATGGAAATAAACCGCCATCAAAGGATATAAACCCAATTGCGCAAATAAACTTACCGCAAATATTCCCATAATCGCTTTTGAAAAAACACCTCCTTTTATAAATTTATTCCAACTTGCCATACCGGCAATTATTCCATAAGTCGCGATAAAAGACATTTGAAAACCGGCATCAAATAAAGCGCTGGGCTGATAAACAAGTATGACAAAACCCGACATCACGAGCCCTTGAAAAACACCTGACTCCCTACTTATTAAAAAACCCGCCAAAGCGAACATAAACATAATATAGGCCCTTACCAAAGGAGGATCTAAACCTGCGGAAAGAACATATATCCCACAAACCACAATGGAAATAAAATAAATCAAACCTTTTTTTAAACGCATTAAAGAACATATAAAATAAACTATAAAAGCCATAAAACCGACATTTGAACCGGAAGCCACCAGCAAATGAATAGCTCCCGAATCTTGAAAAGAACGTTTTAAACCTTTTGGTATATTTGTTTTCTCCCCAATCACTATCCCGCTTAAAATGGCGGAATGGTCTCTATCAAACTCTTCATTAAAAACTTTTAATATATGCTTATGAATATTTCTTGATAATCTGAAAACAAAACCCGCCTCTTGCAATATCTCCACCTTGGGATTAAGCATCCTGGCATTTATGCCTCTTATTTTAAGATACTCTTTCCAATTAAGATTACCGGGCATACTATCACTATAAATTTTTCCAAGCCTCCCTTTTAATAAAACCTTATCCCTAAAATTAAGCGAATTGCTTTTATGAAAATACACAATAATGCCGGTTTTTACTTTCTCGCCGTTTATTTTACTCACCAGAATACTAAACCTAAATCTCTTTCCGGAGAGGCGAGAATAAGAATTTACAATACCCTCAACTTCAGCTGATTTTAAAGGTAAATTTAATGAAATATTTGATTTGGATTGAAAAAACGGATTCTTATCAACTGAAACCGCTTTATATGAAATTATGAGCAGGATATAAGATACAAAAGCAATAAATAAAATTCGTTTATAATAGGAAAGAGGCATAAGAAATAAAGATACGGCAATATAAAGGAACAAGAAGCAAGATGCCAGAAGCAAGATTTTAATGGAGCTTCCTTATCTATCTTATTTCTTATCTCTGACGTCTTTCTTTATAATTCAGATTTTGGTTCGGCCACGCATGGCATAACCCAAAGTCAGTTCATCCATATAATCAATATCCCCCCCCAAGGGAACCCCATAAGCTATTCTGGTTATTTTCGGGACATATTTTTGCAGAATTTGTTTGAGATAAATTGCTGTCGTCTCTCCATCAGAGTCGGGATTAGTGGCAATTATTATTTCAGAAATTCCTAGGGGAGATATTTCAATTCTTTCCACAAGCTCTTTAATTTTAAGAAAAGAAAAAGAATGCCCCTTTAAAGGCGAAATAGCGCCATGGAGCACATGATAAACTCCATTAAAAATTTTAGTTTTTTCTATGGCATTAACATCTTGAGGCTGTTCAACAACACAAATCAAAGCTTGATTTCTCTGACTACTTGAGCATATGGAACATAATTCTTCTTCGGAAAAATTATAACAGCGCCGGCATTGTTTAATATTTTCTTTAACTTCTTTAAGCGCCCTAGATAATTCTTCTATCTCGCTTAAATCGGATTTTAAAACATACATAGCAAATCTTTCAGCCTGTTTGGGGCCAATGCCGGGAAATTTTCTAAACAGAGAAATTATTTTTTCCAATGATTTCATTTATTTTTTAATACGGCTAACTTTATTAATCTTTAAATCTTTAAATATCTTTTTCAAATTTTTAAGTTCAGGGGCTGAATCAAAATTATCCTCAGAAGATAGTTCTTCCCAGTCCCCCTCAATCGCCACAGGCGCCATGGAAGAAGCGGTTAAGTCCTCTTCAATTTCCGGAGGCAGCATGGGCTGAACTTCTTCGGCTAAATTATCAACTGCAACCGCTACTTCTCCACTGCTTGGAGTATTGGATATTTCTTCCAAACACTCTACCTTGTTTTGTGATTTATTAAGACCAATGAACAGCGTTATTTTAATGCCCGCAATTTCTTGAAGAATTTCTTCCAATTCATTTTGACTTCTTTTAATGGTTTTAAGCTCATACTCATTATCAGAAACTAAACTCCATGTTTTTTCGTCTTTAAAAACCACCTTAAGCGAAGCTAAAATATTATATAAGATGGCTCTCTTGGATGAGATTTTACTGAGAAGTTTTTTCCAGACAAAAGGAGAGCCTTCATAGGGTTTGAAAGGTTCTTTTGCGACCGATTCGTTCTTTAAATTATCTAAAGGAGCTTCATTTTTTTTTACAAAAGAAGGATTAGGATTTAAAACGGTTTTTTTTTTAGAACTAGCTTCAGTGAAAGAAGAGGTTTCAGCTATTTGCCCGGAAGAAGCCAACGCGCCCTCTAAAGTTTCCAAACGGCTTATCATCGCCTGAAAGTCGACCGTTTTTTCTATTAGAGTGAACAGGGCCATTTCAGCCGCAATATTAAGAGCATCTGAAAAACGCACTTCATCTATTATTATTCCAAGATGTCTTGAAATTTTAGCCAGAAGAGCGGGGGTTTGAGTTGTGGAAATCTCTTTTACAAGAGCGCCGGAATTATTGGAAAAACCCTGATTAAATAAAAATGCTTCCGCAAACAAAGATCTTAAATTCATTAAAACAACTTGCGTATCATAACCTTCAGCTGTAATTTCAATAAATGATTTATGAAGCAAAGAAGCGTCTTTATTTAAAAGAGAAAAAGCCAAATCTTTGATTAAAACTTCATTTACATGACCCAATAAATCCCTGGTTGTCTCAGAATCTATATCGCCGCCGGCAAAAGAAGCGCATCTATCCAATATGGTAAGAGCATCGCGCATAGCTCCGCCGGAAGCTTCGCTTATAAGCTTTAAAGAATCTTTCGGGGCTTTTATTTTTTCTTTGGATAAAATATTTTTAAGCCGCTCGCTTATCATCTCTTGATTGATAAGTTTAAATCTAAAGTTTTGGCATCTTGAAATTATAGTAGGCAAAACTTTGCTTTGCTCGGTAGTAGCCATTATAAAAATAACATGCTCAGGCGGTTCTTCAATGGTCTTTAAAAGAGCATTAAAAGAAGCCTTGCTGAGCATATGAACTTCATCTAAGAGATATATCTTGTATTTATCGCGAGAAGGCGTGATATCAACACTTTCCACTATCGTATCCCTGATTTGCTCCACCTTTGTATGACTGGCGGCATCAATTTCAAGGACATCAAGAGATCTGCTTTCAGCTATTTCTATGCAGGAAGCGCATTTATTACAAGGCTGAAAATTTTGCGGTTTATGACAATTAAGAGCTTTGGCAAATATTCTGGCCACTGAAGTTTTGCCACAACCTCTCGGGCCAAAAAACAAATACGCATGCGCCACTCTTTTCATCTTTAAAGAATTTGTAAGGGTTTTAATTACCGCATCTTGCCCTATAACATCTTCAAAAGTTTGGGGCCGATACTTAGTCGCAAAATTTTCATACATATAAATTTCCTTAAAGGCGCAAAGCGCCTGACTGCTGTCAGGCAGACACAGGGGCCTACCCCTACAAAATCTTTATGTCCTTTGCGACTTGTCCTTCCGAAACTTTAGTGAAGGAGGATGTTTCTGTGCTTCTGCGTTTCTAAAACTTCAAGCCCGCGGCTAAAGTAAGAAAATTATCTTTGTCAGTGCCATTGTCATATATTTGATAAGCGACATTTACATCAAGCATCGTTAAATCAATATTAGCGCCTACGCAATAAGCCTTTGAATCAGCAGCAGTTAATTTAAATTTTGTTTTAGTATAAGAGATATAGGGCGCCACAAAAGGCATATTAGACCAATCAAGTCTCATATTAACGCTTGTTTCGGGCAAACCCTGAATAATGGAATTAAGGCCCATAACATTGACTGCCTGAGGCTGGCGGTCAGTCGAGTTCAAAGTTTTATCATAAGAAGATGCCGTATAGTTAATACTTAAACGAGTCATCAAAACCTTTAAACCGGCAAAGGCGGATAAATCGGTTTGATTAATTGATCTTGCCGCAGAATAAGTCACACCCGAGGCATTGTATTTATGCATAATATGTTTGGCCGCTCCGCCAATATCAATTCTGGTTAAACCTTTACCGCCGGAAGCGCCGTGAGAACTTTGAGGGCCGGCAAGTCTTCCTTTTCTGGAACCATTGGAAGTAAGCGTGAAAGTTATATCACTTTCAATATAGGTGTTTTTATAACCGTTTACTTCAGGTGTTGAGCCAAGACTGCCGGCAACAGAATAAAGATCTTTATCATGACCCGCGCGTAAGGAATAGGTTTTATAAGTTCCGTCAGAAGTGTCCGATTTATAATAATCCAAAGCGGGCTTAAGCCACATATTATCGGAACCGACAATTAAAAAAACTTTGCCGCCGCTGTAACCGGCTTCTCCCATAGTAGCAACCACGCCACCGTCAAAATAAGCAAAAGCATTTGATGAAACAAACAATGAAATCATTAAAAAAAGTATCTTTTTCATTTTACTCTCCATTACAAAAATTTTAGTCAATCATATGACCCTGTAAATTATTATATTAATTATGGAAACCAAAGAGAAACATAAAAAACCCGCCCGGACAAATAAAATAAGTCAAAAGGTAACAGGTGCCTTTTAAAGGCTAAACAATTCTGTTTCGCCTTTATCAATTAATATGGGATTGGAGATATTATCATCAAGCCGCCTAAAACTCCATTGGAAATAATAGTTGCCTGATTTTAATTCCCCTGTAATTTCTTTGGAAAGAGTTACTTCATATTCATTATTTGAAAATTCAGCGGCTGAATATTTACCTATATAATTATCTTTTAAAAGCCAAAAATTCTCTTTAAATAAAGATAAGTTTATCTCGGTTTTGCCGGAATAGTACTTACTCCATTTATCAGTTAATTTAAAAACAATAATATCTTCTCTATGTTCTATGGAATTAATACTTAAACCATTTATATCGGGGTCCATTTTTATTTTTTGACCGGGTTTGACAATAAATAAAGTTATACCGCCAATATGGCTCTTTGAGATATTATAATTATAAGCGGTTTTAATTTGCTTAATTGAAAAATTAGCGCCTTTAAGACAAACTTTAAATCTATTATATTCCCAAGGATACATCCGGGGGGCGGGATGAATTTAAATTCTGACATCTTTTTGATGTAAAGCTCCCAGAGCAAAATCCTCGCAAGTGACTCCGTTTTTCCCTTCTGCGCAATATTGCCACTGTTCTCTGCTTTTTAAAAGAATATTTTCCGATTGAATAATCTCCGAGTTAAAAGAAAAACCCACTATGCGGCATTCAGGCACGCTTATATCATTATTCCAACTATTATAAGATGCTTTTAAAACAGATATTTTGTTCTTGAAGTTTTCTGCTTTTCCCGACTTCCGCACTTTTTCAGATAAAAAAATCTCTCCCCGACGGTAATTT
>CAZHQC010000081.1:0-10963 GCA_964534135.1 uncultured Elusimicrobiaceae bacterium
AATTCTACGAAAGATTAGTATCAAAGGGTAAACCTAAAAAAGTAGCTATTACAGCCTGTATGAGAAAATTAATTGTCACACTTAATGCTATGTGCAAAACAAAGACTGAATGGAGTTTTAAAGAACAGTTAATACGGGCTTGACAACATAGTTGCTATGCCTCTCATTCTCCCACAAGCACAAGTCGAATTCCGAACATCCCTGAGTGGCAAATCTTACTGCCACTCGTCCACCAGATTCCTTTTCCTTAGTTAAATATGTCCCACCCTAATTTCGATAAACCTGAATCACCCCAACCTAAATAATGAAATTCCCGAAAATTTAAACAAAAATATGTTAGTATACTTTTATAGTTCTTTGAAAATTTAGCACAGTAGGATTTCTCTATTGCGCACCCAGGGAGAATGTGTAGGATTCCACAGTGCCCGCTATGTTTACAGCGGATGGTTCCTATTGCGCACCCAGGGAGAATGTGTAGGATTTATCGCTTACTCCATCACAGTAATTATCAGGTTCCTATTGCGCACCCAGGGAGAATGTGTAGGATTGAGTGATAGGTGGCCTAGCAGTTGGTTTTGGTTCCTATTGCGCACCCAGGGAGAATGTGTAGGATTACTTGTTCACGAAGCAAGAGCAATAATTGAGTTCCTATTGCGCACCCAGGGAGAATGTGTAGGATTTAATGCTTGTTGGGTTGGGTGGAATCATAAGTTCCTATTGCGCACCCAGGGAGAATGTGTAGGATTTTATGTCAGCCTATAGGCAATCCCTACCTAGTTCCTATTGCGCACCCAGGGAGAATGTGTAGGATTTGAATTGCAGATGCGATTCCGTACCTTATAGTTCCTATTGCGCACCCAGGGAGAATGTGTAGGATTGTTAGAACCGGATATGGCTTGGTATGTCTTGTTCCTATTGCGCACCCAGGGAGAATGTGTAGGATTTATATCGGCTCAACATAACAAGGACGTTGAGTTCCTATTGCGCACCCAGGGAGAATGTGTAGGATTCCCAGTTGGTTTGTAGAAGCCGTGAGGGAAGTTCCTATTGCGCACCCAGGGAGAATGTGTAGGATTACCTTTTAAGGCGGACATACACTTTCGGTAGTTCCTATTGCGCACCCAGGGAGAATGTGTAGGATTGTGAAATTGGTAATTAAGGCGAATATGCCAGTTCCTATTGCGCACCCAGGGAGAATGTGTAGGATTCTATTGCTCTGGCGATTGAATAAACCATTAGTTCCTATTGCGCACCCAGGGAGAATGTGTAGGATTATGTGATTCTGTGCCATATCGTAAAGAATGGTTCCTATTGCGCACCCAGGGAGAATGTGTAGGATTCATGCGGGAGATGACCTCTGATACCGTGCTGTTCCTATTGCGCACCCAGGGAGAATGTGTAGGATTAGCCATGGACACCATTGCAGGTAAAGCGTAGTTCCTATTGCGCACCCAGGGAGAATGTGTAGGATTATACGGCAGAGAGTACATCATACTCGTGTAGTTCCTATTGCGCACCCAGGGAGAATGTGTAGGATTTTAGGAAATTCAAACGCTATAATGCGCGCTGTTCCTATTGCGCACCCAGGGAGAATGTGTAGGATTGTAAAATACCTTTGACCGAGGATTGGACCAGTTCCTATTGCGCACCCAGGGAGAATGTGTAGGATTGAAAATGGCAGAGAATACTGAAAATACCAAGTTCCTATTGCGCACCCAGGGAGAATGTGTAGGATTGACTGGCAAAAAGGATGAGGAGTATTGCTTGTTCCTATTGCGCACCCAGGGAGAATGTGTAGGATTAGCCGAAGCCGAAGCCGTGTATAAAGCGATGTTCCTATTGCGCACCCAGGGAGAATGTGTAGGATTCAGCTTCAATCGCCGCCGCTTTTCTATCCCGTTCCTATTGCGCACCCAGGGAGAATGTGTAGGATTTTCCCATTGACGAATCACACTGATTACACTGTTCCTATTGCGCACCCAGGGAGAATGTGTAGGATTCAAAAAACAGTACACAAAACACTGAATTACGTTCCTATTGCGCACCCAGGGAGAATGTGTAGGATTTCACAATCGAGGACAAAGTCCGGCCAGAAGGTTCCTATTGCGCACCCAGGGAGAATGTGTAGGATTTGTTTTATTTATGTGGACAACGTATCCAATGTTCCTATTGCGCACCCAGGGAGAATGTGTAGGATTAATAACCTAAAAATTCTCTTGAATTTTAAGGGTTTTTTGAAAATCAATTACACAAAGATTTAAAACACATTCTCAAATTTAGTGCGCTAACTTAGGTAACAAGGATTTAAAAATCCGTGGAAGGGAAACATAAGTGTTTCCCACTTTTTAAAAATCCCCAAAAAGCAAAAGTTGTTCCTGCTTTTTGGGGATTTTTTCATTTGCAAGCTCTCGTCCGTAAAAATTCTTTGTCAGACCATATTGTTTATCGGTTAGAAAAATAAAAGAGCAAACCCCTTTTTGAGGCGTACAAGGACCGAGCATATTTACCATAGCCTTGGCCTTATTAAAAGTAGGCATATTTCTAATATAAACGGAATACTGCATCTGCATAAATCCATTTTTAAGAAGAGTTTTTCTAAATATGGAATAAGCCTTCCTTTCTCTTTTCGTTTGAGTGGGAAGGTCAAATATAGCCATGACCCACATTATTCTCCAACTATTAAGACTCATATTTTATATGTTGCGAGGAACACTTGCTTCGTTTAGCGCCTCGCGATATATAATTATTCGGTAAAACAAGATTTTTTCTTGTGTCCGCAAGACAAGAACAAAAACTGTAAATAGCCTCATCCACCGCTTGGAAGAGGCGATAATTTTTAGCGCCTATTTTCACTTTAAAACTTAAAATATTTAAAATAATTTCCTTTTTTAAAAGTGATGATAATTCTTTATAATCTTTTGTTTTTAAAATTTCCAAAACAACAGCATCAACCATATAACGGAACGGTTCAATAAAATCTTCCGCCAAATTAAAAGGATTATCTTTTCTGTAATGCCCCAAACCAAAATTTAAACAAAGTCCCGCGGAACATAGACTTCTCGCTATTATAGCTCTCAATACCGCATAACCATAATTTAAACAAGAATTTATTATATCGGTCGCGCCCTGTTTCTCTCTTTTGTCTATAGAATCAAAAGCCTTAAAATACACTTCCCAATAAATTTTGGCCGCCAAACCCTCAATATTTTCTTTATCCCCATTTTTCACCCTACTTAAAATCTTAATCAAATAGTCAGCTTTTTCTTTGTTTAAAAGCCTTAATACTTTTTCTTGCCCTAATATTTTTGATTTTATTATTTGGTCCAAGTATTTCTTTTGATACTCGCTGTTTATAATCTTTACTTGCTGATGAGGTCTCTTAGCTCCATCAATATTATAACCGATTGGGAAAGTCAAAGCAGTCGGCATAAATTTTTCGTCAACACTTAAAATAACCGCCCCTTTTTTAGATAAATATTGCACTACGGGAGCCGTTAAAGAAATGCAAGGATGCGCCAAAATTAAAACCGCTATATCCATAACGGCGATATAATGAGTTTTATCATCTAAGGGTAAAAAAACCTTAAGTCTTTCCGTATCTATGGAAAGACGGGCTTCCTTTTCAATGCTTATTATATAATCATTTCCCATTTTTTATTTCAGATAAATCTTTTCTGTCTTTTACAAGTAAAAAATCTTTAAAATTATTTGAAACCACTTCCTTAGATGTTTCTTTAGACTCGGTAGTTTCTGAAAACACAAAACCACTTTGTTCTCTAAAACTAATAACTGTAAAAAATCTTTTCTTTCTTTTATCAAAAACGGTATCCCTCGCAAAAATTCTTATAATATTTTCATCAATCGGCTTGTTTTTATATTCCTGTTGATATTTCCAAATGGGAATAAGCCTGAGCCTCTTACCTGTCTTCTTATCAAAATCCATACAGGCAAAACCTCCGTTTAAATAAGCCTTGTATTTCACTTCTCCATTTTTATTTTTAACAACGGGAAGTTTAATATCAATATCATCTTTAAATTCAATCAAGGATTTCTTTTTATACATCGCTTTTACTTTTTTCACTTTATTGCCTTTATAAAAAATGCCGTCATTTTCATCCTCTCCTAGCAAAGCGTCTTTAACTGACATTCCCTTGTTTTGAACCCTATCATTTAATTGTTTTACAATCTCTTTTTTTATCTCATCTCCAACCACCACATCTTCAAGCTTATTTACAACATCTTCCAATTTGTTTTTTTTAAGAAAAGTATCCAGACCAAATCTTTTTACCAATCTTGTTTTATCTTCCTTCTTTAACACATTATAGGCATTCTCTTGAAAAAACTCCTTATTTGGATATCTGTCGGGCTTATGCCAAACAGTATAATTAAATAATCTTTTCTTTAATTCTTTACTTAATTTTGAGAAAGGATGTTCAGGGAAAAAACCACATCTTATTACCGCTCCCGTTTGCTTATTTACAATATCCTGCAATGTCCCGTTTTTGGCATTATGAATATTTGCCTTTTGAACCAAACTTCTGTCGCAAAGCCCGATAATTGCCGCATCTATGGCATGATGTCTATGGTCGCATCGTTTATTAAAAATATAGTCCCTTCTAACCATATCGAGAAAATGCCAAAAAGTTCTTTGCCAATCACTTTCGGTTAAAGGTTTTTCTTCAAGCTTACCGACATATTCTTCAAATTCTTTCTTAAATAAAGTGTCTTTATATGAAACACCTTCCGTTAAAAAAAGCTCTTTCCATCTTTCTTTATCTATTTCTTTATTATCCCTATTGAAAATAGATTTTTCTTCTTTTATTCTTATCTCAGGGAGAATATTTTTAAAATTCCATATATGCCTTAAATAAGCGGTCAAACCTCCAAACGAAGGATTGACCTTATCGGATATGTCCGCACACCAAGCTAAAACTATTTTTCCAATCCATGCCGTTTCTTGATTCGACCTTTCGGAAAAATTCCTTTCAATTTCTTCCAAGGATTTCTCAGTCAAAAGATTTTCTATTTTTCGTTCCAGATTTTTCTTTTTTTGAGGTTTTACCCATTTGGTCCCTACCGGACGCTTTTTTATAGCATTAGCATCTTTTTGAAATTTATCATCCACCATTTTTTTAAGAGCGCCAAAATTTAGATTATTCTTCTTTGAGGCCAAATAGGGAGTGTTTCCACCTTTTTTCGCGTTACACTCGGTATGAGCCAAAACCTTATTGGAATAAATATTAGGCCCGCCAATTGTTTGAGGAATAATATGGTCCACTTCCGTAATTTTTGGATTAAAAGCATCACCGTTATTTATATTTTGCCCACAATAAGGACACTCGTTTTTCTGTTCCGTCCAAAGCAAATACCTTTCAATATTTTTACCCGTAGGCGATATTGAAGAATTAAGCAATTCATTAATACCCTCGTTTCTTTCTTTTTGATTTTCCTTATTTTGGTTTTCAATAAATTGTCTTTGTTTAAGCGATTTTTTTAAATCCCGGGATAATTCTATGGTTATTTCCGTAGGCTTATCTCCCAATTTATGGATTATATAATCCATGGTTCTTTTAAATTCCCTCAATACCCTGTCAACAATCGGACTTCCCGTTTTAACATCTTTAAAAGCTCTAAGCCTATTTCTCTCCTCATTGCTTTTTGGATATAACTCTTTTATTATTTGTGTCCTTTCTTTTTGTCGCCTCATCTGTTCGGTGATTTTTTTCAAAGCCTTAACGGAATATTCCGCTCTATTTTGCTCCAAATTAAATTTTCCTTTGGAAAATATTTCTTTGTTTTTAAGAAGATTAATAAACTCAAAAGCTTGTTTCATATCCTCACTTTGCTTATCGTTGATATTTTCCGTCAATTCTTTTATTGAACTCTTTATATGTTCTTCAGAACTGTCTTCAATATCGCCAAAATCCGTAATACAAGCCAAAAACTCTATAGTTATCTCTTGAGCTTTTCCATTCAAAACTTCCCATTCAGGCAAAACTTTATTTTCAAAGAAAATCTTTGCCGTGGAATTGCCTTTTATCCCGCCATCCGCTCGCGTAATTCTTCTATCTATATTAAATTTTTCAATATCCTTATTTATGCCCATTTCTTTGTAGATAAAGTCATAAGGCAATTCATTTTTTTTATTGTACTTGTCAAAAGAGGAATTTATTAAAGAAAATAAAAGAGTATATTCATCCTTGGATAAAACTCTTCCTTCTCCCCTTTTAATTTTGCTGATAATCCTTATATTGGCCAAAATATCCGCTATCCTATAATCTTGAAAAATCATTTGAGAAGTTGAAGCTCTTTTTTCACCTTCTTCAAACGGACAATCGCCAACACTTTCCAAATCCCATCTTATCGGCCTTTGATAAAACATGGCGGATTTAAAAGCTTCCTTTAAACTGATTTCACTTTTACCTTCAAATTCGGGAAAAGCTTTGGAATAACCTATTTTGTAATTACCTTTCAAAACCTTATGTTCACTCTCCTGCTTATCCCATATCAAATCAAATTCCTTTTCAACAATATTTCTTTCAATGTATGTCCCATTATCACTTACATTTTTCCAAGGAATATTTTTTTGTTTTGCCTCTTGCTTTAATTTCCACCATAGTTGACCAAGAGTTTCACATTTTTTTCCCGCAAACTGTTTTTTTAATTCCTCTATATTTTCATTTACGGTTCCACTTCTTTTTAAATTGCCTTTATAGCCCCTGTTTTTAACAATATGAAAAAATACTTTTACAAGCTCCGGCAATTCAATTTTCTGAGAAACAGCTGTTGCTCTTAATTCATGAATTTTATCTCCCTTTATGGAAAAAGTATCTTTTTCATTTATACCTATTGACTGAGCAATATATGATATTTTTTTCAATCTTTTCGCTTTTCTTTGCACCTGTCTTCTTATAAGTCTTGCCTCCCTGCGCCCGGAATTTTTAGTTATAAAATCTTTAGGCTGAACAGGTTCCCCAAAGATATAACTATCAATATGAGCAATGCCTTCAATCTCATTGTCTTTACTCAATTTATACGCAACCACACCTATTGAAGATGTTCCCAAATCTATACCCAATCTATATTTCATATTATTTCCCCTTCATTAATTACTGAAATTATAATTTAATTATTTATCCCCGAGCTGTCTAGCTGATTGCTGTTTCTTTGTGCCTTGGTGCCTCTGTTTTTACTTAAATCTTGAAAAATCTTTGGCTATGTATTTTTTGAAACGGTCAAGAATAAGTTCTTTATACTTGCCTGGTTTTTTATCCTTCTTCGCTGCGCTTCCCCCTTCGCCAAGGCTTCGGTGGGACAAGTCGAAGGACACGTCTTTATATTTCCCGTTAAAGAAGATCTTTCTTCTTCCGATATATTTGCCTGCTTTATTTTGACTTGAATGTTTTATAAATTCCGCGGATGACATAATCCAAAAAGTTTTTAGTCTTTCAGAGTAAAAAACGAAAAAGTAATTTTTCCGTTTTTTATGATAGCTCATCTCAAAACTGGCTCCATGTCCCATGGCGACTGTTTTGGACCTGGCTTTAATTTGAATCTCAATAAATATCCCATTGGTTTTTTTTATAATCAAATCAATCGCGTCATCATCAACAAACGGCACATAAATATCAAGCCCCTCTTTTATCATTAATGAAATAATCCAATATTCCATTTGTTTCCCAAATCCGGTTAATTTTCTGTGAGTTATCATTGTTTTTTCTGTTTGTGCCTTAGTGCCTCTGTGCTTTTACTTAAATCTTGAAAAGTCTTTAACTATGTATTTTTTGAAACGCTCATAAACATATTCTTCGCGCTTACCGGTTGTTTTATTTTTGCGTTTTCCCGTAAGCTCAATGGTTCTTCTGGCAATGTTTTTGCCCCGCTTGTTTTGTTTTGAATGTTTTATAAATTCCGCGGATGACATAAGCCAAATAATATTTAATTTTTCGGAATAGAAAATATAAAAATAATTTTTTTGGGCTTTATGTGGAATATTTCCGAAAAGACCGCTATAACCCGTGACGATTGTTTTGGAGCTGGCTTTAATTTGAATTTCAATAAATGTTCCGTTGGATTTCTTTACGACTAAATCGGTTCCGTGATAATCTATTAAAGGCTCGTAAACATCAAGCCCTTCTTGCAGCATTAAACCAAGAAGCCCATATTCAATTCTTTTTCCAAAGCCCGCTATATTCCTGGAGTTCATTGTCATTTTTTGTAGCCCCAACTATATACGATCACCTCATCGTGCAAACACACTTATATCTCTATTTACAATATTAAAATTAAATAACTTGTAAGTCAATGACGAACTTGCAACATAACTAAATTGTCAGATTTAAAGTTATTTTTTCCATTTTTTTTGTTTCCCCCCGCTTCTTTATACAATATATCAAATTCTTTGGATATTTCCCTTGTTTGAACTATAAGGAATTTCATTATGTCGGTCTGGGGGTTATTCAGATTTATCTTAAATACAAGTCAAAAAGGCACCTGTTACCTTTTTAATCATTTCATCGGACATTTCCTTATTATAAAGACCTACCTTGAGGGTGGGATTCAATTCTACAGGTGGGCCTATCTCCCTAATAAAAACCTTAAACAAAAAAACAAAGCTAAAAAAAGCCTGTGAGTTACTAGGGAGCGATTTCTGAGGTTTAGCCTTGCGCGCAAGGTTTATGAGGGGATTTCTCTGAAACGGCGAGGATGTCTGAGTTAAAAAACTTTGCTTTTTTCACGAGTTCCGCAGCCGCCGAATAAATTGAAGTGAGCAACGGCGTTTTCGAACTATGTTATACCGCATCAAAACCTATGGTTATTACGGCGGTAAAAACCTCATCATGAGCGATTCTGCAAACTCACAGGCTTTAAATCATGCCTGATGGTAAACTTGCTGGCAGGACCGCTAACAATTATAACACAGTAAAACTTTGACATTTCCCTACAGGCGGCATATAATGCCGCGGCTACAATTTATTGAATAATTATTGATTGATTATTGTTTTATTTCAACCCCGCAGGAGTCCTTAGATGGCACGCAACCAAGATGTTTCCGCAGCCACCTACGGGGTTATAAATATATTATTCTTTTTTTCTTCGGAACAACCTGAGTCTTTATATGATATCTAAGAATCCGTTTCGCGCCGGGTCCGCTTCACGTCGGACCTGCGTTTTTTGCTTTCAAGGCGGCGCTGCCTCGAGCCGTAAGAGGGTTTTGTCGGCGTCCTGCGTTTAGGAGGGCGCGCCGCGCGCTCCACTAGCTCGCATAACCTTTCACGCGCCGCCCGCCGGTTCTGCTCCTGCGTCCTGTGTTCGCTGGCGATGATCAGTATGTCCCCGTCCGTGGTAAGCTTCGCGCCGGCCAAAAGTTTCAACCGTTCCTGTGTTGCCCGGGACAAGCCGGACAAGCGGAGGAAAAAGCGGAGCTGCACCGCGGTGGCGACTTTATTTACGTTCTGTCCTCCATGCCCACCAGCCCTGATGAATTTTTCTTCAAAAGAGCCAGGAACTGGGGGAAAATTGGATTTATCTTCAGTCATAAGTTATACACATAGCTTTATTTCTTGATTATCTCAGCTTCCTTAAAAACAATATATCAAATTCATCGGGGATTTCCCTATGTCAGCTGAAAATATTGCCAAATATATTGAAGTCGGACTTCACTATATTTAGGTAAAATCACTTTTTTATATTCATTTTGCATACCTTATTTTTTAACCAAAGTTTAAATTCAACACTTGCCAAAACACAAGAAATGCCCTATAATATGGATACCATGCTACCCAGATTAATAAAAAAACAGATACTATCTTATCTTAGACCGGGCAGAGTAGTGGCAATTCTCGGAGCAAGAAGAACAGGCAAAACCGTTCTCCTGGAACAAATAAAAAAAGATTTGCCAAATAAAAAAATCCTTATGGTAACAGGAGATAATCTTGATGTGGCCGAAATATTGGCTTCCCAACGCCTTTCCGTTCTGGAAAAACTTGTTGAGGGTTATGACACTCTTTTTGTAGATGAAGCGCAAAATGTTCCAAATATAGGAAAAAGCCTTAAACTCCTTGCCGATTCCAAGTTGAAAATTTCAATAATGGTTTCAGGCTCATCATCATTTGACCTAAAAAACAAAATAGGCGAACCGCTTACCGGTCGAATATATTTCTTCCATCTTTATCCGCTGTCCCAGATTGAACTAAAAGAAACTGAAGATTTTTTAAAAACAAAAGCGATTCTAAATGACAAATTGATTTACGGACTTTATCCCCAAGTTTTTACCGCCAAAACATCCGAGAGAAAACGCAAAGAATTGGAATCTATTCGCGATACATATCTTTTAAAAGATATCCTGACATTGGACAATCTTAAAGATTCACTTTTTGTCTTAAAACTCCTGCGGCTTATAGCTTTTCAAATCGGAAATGACATTTCGTATTCCGAATTAGCCGTTAATCTAAATGTTAATAAAAAAACAGTCATTCGTTATCTGGAACTCCTTGAAAAAACTTATATCCTTTTCTCTCTCAGAGGCTTCCGCAGAAACTTAAGAAAAGAATACACCCAAACACCCAGATATTATTTCTGGGATAACGGCATACGCAATGTTATTATTTCAAACTTTAACGCACCCGCCCTGCGCGATGATATTGGAAAATTATGGGAAAACTACTGTATTGTTGAGCGAATAAAAAAACTGAACTATAAAAAAATATCGCATAATAAATATTTTTGGCGGACATATGATCAAAAAGAAATAGATTTTGTAGAAGAACGCTCCGGTCGCTTACTCGGATATGAATTCAAATGGGGAGCGAACAAATCCCGTTCTCCGAAAGATTTCCTTAAAACTTACGCGAATTCAAAATATTCAGTTATAAACAAAGATAATTATTTGGATTTTATCACCTAATTATAAAACCCACAGCAACTGTGTTGTCAAACTGTAGTTACAGCTTTCTTTTTTGAA
>CAZHQC010000082.1:0-10764 GCA_964534135.1 uncultured Elusimicrobiaceae bacterium
GCTGACTGCCACAATCACAACGCATGGAAGCAAAAACATCTCCCGTTAAACATTCTGAATGTATCCGTGTTAAGCATGGATTTTTAATTTTACCTAAAGTTAAAGCAATATGCTCCAAACCTGATAAAGTATCTTTATATATGCGCAAATCAAATGAACCGAATTTTGTAGGAAGATTGGCTGATGCCACTTTTTCAATAAAAGATTCTTTCTTTCTTCTATAAGCAATTATATCCGCTATGGTGCCGAGTTTAATTTTATGTTTTTTTGAAAATTTTTCAAGTGAAGCAAATCTTGCCATCTTTCCATTTTCATCAATTATCTCACAGATCAAACCTACGGGGCTCAAACCTGAGAGTTTCATTAAATCCACACATGCTTCAGTATGTCCGGCCCGCACAAGTACTCCGCCATTATTGGCGCGAAGGGGAAACATATGTCCGGGTCTTGTTAACTCTTCAGGCTTAGACTTTTTACCGGCAAGAACCCTCAATGTCTTTGCCCGGTCATAAGCTGATATTCCCGTAGTTATACCTTTTTTAGCATCGGTTGAAATCATCCAATCAGTCTTAAAAGGGTCAGTATTATCGCGCTCCATAGGAAAAAGGTTCAGCCTCTTTATATAACTTTCTTCCATAGGCGCGCATAACAATCCTTTAGCATTTTTTATTATAAAATTTATATTTTCAGGCTTAACAAACTCGGCTGCCATAACTATATCGCCTTCATTTTCTCTACCCTCATCGTCGGCAATTATGACCATTTTTCCTTTTTTAATATCCTTTATTAAATCTTCAACCGGTGAAATTGTTTTTTTTCTCATTAATTTATCTCCTAAATAAAAAAACCCTGAAGTTATTTCCTTCAGGGCATTAAATATAAAATTAGATTAAAGAATTAAGAAATACTAAATCTTCAAACTATTTATTCTTCTTCTATCCAGACTGAGTGCCTACGGCACATAACTGTCGGCTTTGGAATTTCACCAAATCCTGCCTTTATACTTATGGCTCGCGGACTTACCTAGAGGCTCTATGACAAAACTAGTTTACCATTTGGCTGATTGATTTTTTAACGAAACGAGAAACGAAGAGTGAGCATACCCTCTGCGGTATGTAAACGATAAGTGACGAAGTTGTAGTCTAAAATCAACCAGAGCCCCTCTGGGGAAGCTCATCTTTTGTTGATTTTTTCGTTGCGCCTCATTCACAGGTAAAAAACTTTCTCATTCGTTGCACCTGAAACTCAGCTTAAAGCTGAGCTTCCAAATAGTGAATTAATTTTGTCATAGAGCCTTCAGAATCACCGCCGGTGGGGAATTGCGCCCCGCCCTGAAGAATATACTCTAATTATAGCAAATTTTAAAAAACACATGTATATTTGTCTTGTTTATTCAATAGCATAGAGCAGTAAAATCAAAGACCTTATGCTTTTACCCTATCCTCAATTTTAATATTTTGATACCATTATTTCTATGGAAAGATTATCTCTTATAAATCCCGTTGATGGCAGATATTCAAAACAAACCAAGCCGCTTAAGGACTATTTCAGTGAAGCGGCTCTAATAAAATATCGAATTATTGTTGAGTGTGAATACTTTCTATATTTAGCCAAACAAAAAGGTGTTAAAATTAAAAAGCTCAAATCTTCCGATATTAATTTTATTAAAAGTTTAAAAAATCCCTCTTCTCATGATATAAAAGAAGTAAAAAAAATAGAAACCGAAGGAAATCCTTCTTTGCCGGCAACGCGCCATGATGTTAAGGCCGTAGAATACTATCTTAAATCAAAGTTTGCCGAGCAAGGACTTTCAAATTTTAGCGAATACCTGCATTTCGCTTTAACCAGCGAGGACACCAATAATATTTCTTATACTATGATGCTTAGTTCTGCTCTTAAAAAAGTACTATTACCCCAAATTAAAACCATTCAAAAACATCTGTTAAACCTTTCAAAGGAATATTCCGGCTCCATTCTGCTTGCCCGAACCCATGGACAAGCCGCCATTCCCACTACTTTTGGCAAAGAATTTCGAATTTATGAAAATCGGATTAAAACGCAATTAAACAGAGTAAATAAAATTAAAATTCTTTCAAAACTAAACGGCGCTGCCGGCAATTACAATGCCCATATAGCGGCATTTCCTAAAATCGACTGGCTTAGATTTTCAGAAAATTTTATAAACCATCTCAATACTGAATTTAAATTAAATATCTCCACAAATAAAATAACCTCACAAATAGAACCGCATGACAGCTATTGCGAACTTTTTGACGCCTTATGCGCCATAAATATAATTTTGACCGATATGTGCCAGGATATATGGCGCTATATAAGCGACGATTTATTAACCCAAAAAGCCGCGAAAGGGGAAATAGGTTCGTCCACCATGCCGCATAAAATAAATCCCATATCCTTTGAAAATGCGGAGGGAAATCTCGGCATAGCCAATGCTCTTTTCCGGCACTTTAGCCTAAAGCTTCCGATATCGCGCCTTCAAAGGGATTTATCCGATTCCACCGTTGAAAGAAATTTTGGCGTCGCTTTTGCTCATTCTTTAATTGCCTATGATTCCATCTTAAAAGGCCTTTTAAGAATTAAGGTTAATCCCGCCAAAGCCGCGCAGCAAATAGCGGAGCATCCTGAAATATATGCCGAAACCATTCAGACAATTCTTCGAAGGGAGAATTTTCCAAATCCTTATGAACTTTTAAAAACTTTAACACGCGGCAGTAAAATAAACCGCATCAAATTAAATAAATTTGTAAAAAACCTGAAAGTAAGCAAAAAAATTAAAAAAGAAATAATCAGTTCCATAAATACTGGTTATATTGGAATAGCGGACAAGATAGCTAAAAATTGATATTGGGAGGGCTAATGCCTGTAGATATAGTCGTCGGAGGACAAGCCGGAGATGAAGGAAAAGGAAAAATTTCAGCTTACTTAGCTTATAAAAATAATTTTGACTATTGCGTAAAAGTCGGAGGACCGAATGCCGGCCATACCGTTTTTTTTGAAGATAAAATATTTGCCTTAAAAAATATACCGGCAGGCTTTGTAAACAAAAAAACCAAATTGGTTTTAGTTTCCGGAACCTATATTATCACTGATTGGCTCTTGCGGGAAATGAAAGAAACAAATTGCGAGTCCAGAATTATTATAGACCCCAATGCGGTAATCATAGAACCAAGACAAATGAAAGCTGAAAGAAACAATGCAAGAATGATGAAAACCATCGGCAGTGTGGGAACAGGCCTCGGAGAAGCTGTAAGAGAGAGAATTGATAGAAAAAAAATAAAATTCGCTAAAAATGAACCACGCTTAAAAAAATTTATAAAAGATGTTCCTTCTCTCCTCAATAAAGCTCTTGCAAAAAACAAACAAATTCTTTTGGAAGGAACTCAAGGAATTAAATTATCTCTTCTGCACGGAGAATATCCTTATGTCACATCCAGAGACACAACCGCCTCCACCTTTCTGGCTGAAACTGGTTTAGGCCCCAAATATGTTAGAGATATTTATGCCATATTTAAGCCTTATACCACCCGCACAGGCCCCGGCCCCATTAAAAATGAAGTAAAAAATAAAGCCGATCTGCATAGCCATCATACTAAGGGAAGAGAAATTGGAAGTGTAAGCGGCCGCTTTAGAAGAATAGGCGCTTTTGAGACGGAAACGGCAATAAAAACCATTTGTGTAAATTCAGCCACAAAACTTGTTATTACTCATATTGATATTTTAAGCGGCGGTCAAGACGCTAAAAAATTAAAGGATTTTAAAGGAAAGGCAAAACAATTTATAACAAAAATGAATACGCTATCAAAAGTGTATCCCTATCCAAAATTATCCATCATATCTTATGGACCGGGACTCTTTGACGTCATTGATTTAAGGAGAAAGTGATTTTGTCGCCTGTGACTTGCAACCTGTAACTTGTGACCTACTTATGCATATAATCATTTGTATAAAACAAACACCGCTAACAGATAAAGTCCAATTTGATTCAGATGGCAATCTTATCCGCGATAATATAGAATCCGGTATTAATCCTTTTGATGAATATGCTTTGGAAGAAGCACTTAAAATAAAAGACGCTAATCCACAAACAAAAATCTCTGTTCTCACCATGGGACCGCCAAATGCCGACGAAGTTCTAAGATATGCTATTTCAAAAGGCTGTGATAAGGGTTATCTTCTAAGCGATATATTATTAAAAGGCTCAGATACTTGGTCGACAAGCTATGCTCTCGCCAAAGCTATAGAAAAAATAAATTCAATTGAAAAATCTTTCTTTATTGTTTGTGGTATGGGCTCTAATGACAGTGATACGGGACATATTGCCTCTCAAATAGCGGTTCATTTAAATCTTCCAAACATATCACTGTCGTCAGGTATTTTATCTTTAAGCGAAAAAACAATTCTCCTTGAGAAAAAAGAATTTCAAAATATCAAAACCCTTGAAATGGAATTGCCGGCCGTAGTGTCCTTTGAAAAAAATATTAATTGTCCAAGACTTGTAAATATCAAGGGCCGCTTAAAATCCAGATCCTTTAAACCGGTTGTCTGGATAATAAAAGACATAAACTGTGAGCAGGAAAAAATAGGCGCAAATGGCTCACCTACAGTTGTCAGTGAATCTTTTACTCCGCCTAAAAAAAGCAGAGCATTTTCCATTATAAATGGAGAGACTATTGGCGAAAAAACGGACACCACAGTTAAAATATTGAAAGAATTAAATTTTTTATGATAGAAAAAAACAGATCAACATGGATTATAAGTGTCTCAAACGCCCCCGGCTTTGAACAATCGGCATATGAGCTTATTACGGCGGCCCTTAAGATTTCAGATGGTTCAATGGAAAATTTGTCCTGCGTAATAATAGGACATGAAGCCTCAAAATATACCGATAATTTTTTCAAAAGGGGAATTAAAAAAGTTTATATTGTAGAAGGTGAAATTTATAAAAATTTAATTGAAGAAATTTATGCCGATGCTCTTTCTCAGTTAATCTTAGAAGAAAATCCCGCTAAAATTCTTTTCCCAGCTTCAAAAGAAATAAAAACAATAGCGGCGAGACTTGCGGCTAAACTTAATATGGGCCTTATAGCGGACGCCATAGAACTTAAAAATGAAATCTCAGGAAAAACTTCCGCCATAAAACCCACCTTCGGCGGAGAGTTAATGGCTAAAATAGAATCCCGCTCACAAGTGGAAATGATAACCGTTAGAGAAGGTTTTTATGAAAAAGCTGATTTATTGGATTCACCCGTCGACGGAAAAATTATAAATTTCAAATCAGATTTACCTCAGTTAAACGCCAAAATAAAACTAATTGAATCTATAATAAAACCTGAAGATGAAGATGAAGATATTGCCCAAGCTGAAATTGTAGTGGCAGCGGGACGAGGAATAAAAACAAAAGAAGAATTTGAAATGGTTAAAGAATTTGCAAAATTAATAAACGGCGCAATAGGAATAACCAGGCCATTGGCAGACGCAGGCTTTGCCAATGAAAACTGTCAAATAGGCATCACAGGAAAAACTATAAAACCCAAACTCTATATTGCCTTGGGCATTTCGGGAAAAGCTCATCACACACAAGGAATTTTAAACGCTAAGACCATCATCGCCGTTAATAAAGATACCGCTGCGCCTATAAAAGATATTTCAGATTATTTTATTGAAGCGGATATTAAAGAATTTCTTCCTTCTATAATTAAAAAATTAAAAGAAAGTAAAGGTATTGAATAAAAAAAATAGAGGGTGATTTTTATCACCCTCTATTCTATAATTTTCTATTCTATTCTCTATTATTCGGGCAACTTTATAATTCCCTCTTTCATTTTGAGTTTGGTTTCATTCATCGATCTTGTAATCGCGAACTCCGCCATCTTATAAAGTTCTTCTCTAGTTGGATTAAGCTTTGCTACGCCTTGCTCTATCGCTTTCATGCCAACGGCAACAGCCTCTTCAATAAAAACTCCAGGCTCATTCATTTCAGGAAGGAGATGATCTTCACTCAAGCCTTTTTTCTCAGCATATTTAGCTAACTCTTCAGCAGCAGCGATACACATTTCATCGGTAATCCTACTCGCTCTTACATCAAGAACCCCTCTAAATATACCGGGAAAACCGAGTGAATTATTTACTTGGTTGGGAAAATCCGATCTACCGGTCGCAACAACTCTAGCTCCCGCCTCTTTCGCTTCCCAAGGCCAAATTTCAGGAATGGGATTAGCGGTGGCAAAAACAATGGCATCCTTTGCCATAGTAGCTATCCATTCTTTTTTGATTGTATCAGGGCCGGGTTTGGAAGCCGCGCTAAGAACATCCGCTCCTTTTAAGGCATCTGCCAGCTTGCCCACGAGGCCGGCGCTATTTGTTTTCTCACACATATTCCACTTTTGCTTATGACTTTTTAAATCTGTTCTGCCTTTATGCAGAGTACCCTTCGAATCTACATATATCATGTTCTCCGGCTTGGCGCCATAAGCCATATAAAGCAAACCAATTCTAATATTGGCCGCCCCCGCTCCGTTTAATACTATTTTAACATCTTCGATTTTTTTACCAACTATTTTAAGAGCGTTTATCAAGCCCGCCAAACATACGGTTGCCGTTCCCTGTTGATCATCATGCCAAACGGGGATATTCATTTTTTTACGCAATTCATCAAGAATATAGAAACATTTTGGCTGAGCTATATCCTCAAGATTAATACCTCCGAATGTAGGTTCCAAATGCATAACCGTTTTAATTATTTCATCCGGGTCTTTGGTATTTAAACATATGGGAAAAGCATCAACTCCGCCCAAATATTTAAAAAGAAGTCCTTTTCCTTCCATAACCGGTAATCCCGCTTCAGGACCGATGTCGCCCAACCCCAAAACTCTGGTTCCGTCAGACACTACCGCAACCATATTTCCTTTATTGGTATGCTCATAAACTTTCTCAGGATTGTCATGTATATCTTTACAAACTTCGGCTACGCCGGGGGTATACCATATGGCAAAATCATCAATATTTCTTACACAAGATTTAGGCGAGACTTCTATCTTACCTTTATAAAAAGGATGAAGTTTCATGGCGTCTTTCCCAGGCTTAAGAGCTTTTTTTAAAAGCTCTTCTTTTGAATTTTTTTTCTCTTCCGGTTTTGAATTAGTGAACATTATGACTCCTCATTTTAATTTTTACTTACAAGTAATTGTAGAATATTAATTTTGCCCAAACAATCCTTATTTTGTATACTCTAAATCTAGATTAACCACCCGAAAGATTATATCTTCCGGTGGGGAAACCTGCCCGTCACAATGTGGCACCGTAGCTCAGTGGTTAGAGCGGGCGTTTCATAAGCGCTAGGTCGGTGGTTCAATTCCACCCGGTGCCACCATACACCGAAAGGTGTATGGTGGATTTTAAAATTATTTTATATTAGTGTGGGGAATCAAGTTTTAAAAATCTTATCTTTGCAACACATTCCAAACAAAAATACAAATATAGTATCTCAATTAATAGGAAGATTAGGAGAATTTTATGACAGATTTTTATATATCAAAAGAAGGCTATGAAAAACTAAAAAAAGATTTAGTCGAATTAAATCATAAAAAAGTAGAAGTTGCAAGCGAAATTGGGGAAGCCCGGGAACAAGGTGATCTCAAGGAAAATGTCGGTTATACCGCGGCAAAAGAAAAACAAGCTCTTATTTTGGAGAGAATAGGTGAAATTGAAAACAAATTACAATCGGCCAAATTAACAGACGAACTTAAAATTGATAAAAATAGCGCTCGCATAGGCGCCACAATAACCATGATAGACAATGATTCAAAAGAAGAGTATGTTTATACATTGGTCACCTCTGATGAAGCAGAACCTTTGGAGGGAAAAATATCAATAGATTCTCCCATAGCCCAAGGACTTCTTGGAGCTACAAAAGATTCAACTGTAAAAATACAGCTTCCGGCTGCGAAAATGGAGTTTCTCATTACAAAGATAGAATATAAATAAGATATAATGAACTTAAGCAAAAGAAACGCTTTTTAAGGAGGAGTATATGGCATTTTGGGGACAAAATAAACCGGAAGGAAACACTTCAGGGGAGAATAAATCTTCTTCACCGGAAGCTGCCGCCAATCCGCCTGTCGAGGGAACATTGGCAGATGATTACCAAAATTTAATTAAAACAAAAGGCAGATCTCCCGCTATAGATTTAGCCATAAAATTAAGTGATCTTTTACTTGAACATGCTGTAAGAGAAAGAACCAGTGATATTCACATAGAAAATCAAGGCGCAAATTTACGCATAAGATTTAGAGTGGATGGCATACTTCAAGATATGCTGACAACACCCAAAAGCACTGACATACCCCTTACACAAAGAATAAGAGTCTTAGCCGGTTTTGATCCCGAGCCGCCAAAATCCTTTAGAAATGAGGAAGGCCGTTTTCAAAAAATGATTACAAACAGAGCGATACAAATAAGAGTATCCTCCTTTCCAACCGTTAATGGCGAAAAACTTGTCTTAAGAGTATTGGACAGACAAGGCTTAGGTATGGACATCGAACAGTTGGGTATGAATAAAGACACATTAACCGTTATTAAAAAACTTATCCGTAATCCCTACGGCATATTCTTTATAACCGGTTCAACAGGCAGTGGAAAAACCACTTCTCTTTATGCTTTATTGAAAAACATAAGCACTCCAATGATAAATATTATCACTCTTGAAGATCCTGTGGAATATAGACTTGAGGGAATTAATCAATCTCAAATAAGCCAAAAAACGGGTTTTACCTGGGCCGAAGGATTAAGAACTATATTAAGACAGGACCCCGATGTTATAATGGTGGGAGAAATAAGAGATTATGAAACAGCTGAAATAAGTTTAAGATCAGCTCTCACCGGTCATCTTCTTTTTACAACAATTCACACAATAAACGCTCCCAGCATAATAGAAAGACTCTTCGAAATGGGCATACCGCCCTTTTTAATCGCTTCTTCAATGCTGGGCGCCATATCTCAAAGACTTGTAAGAAATGTATGTCCGCATTGCGCTCAAAAAGCTGCGCCTCCCTCAGAAACAGTGGTAAAAGAATTTGTTAAAAATATGGATTCCGTTGAAGCCAAATTGATTACCGAAATGATTCTAAAACCGGGCGCAAACTATAAAGTTGAAAAAGGCTGTCCGAAATGCAGAAACACAGGCTACCTCGGAAGAACCGGCATATTTGAACTTATGCTGATGAATGAGGAAATAAGAAAACAAGTACTTGATCACAGCGCAACCGATATAATAAAAAGAACTGCCATAGAACAAGGTAAAATGAAAACACTCCTTATGGACGGTATAATAAAAGCCAGAGATGGCGTTACAACTCTCTCTGAAATCATAAGAGTAACCGCAACTATGGTGTAAAAAAGAGGCAAGAAGCAAGAGGAAAGAAACAATAGGGACTAACGAAATACAGAAAATGCCTTATCAATTTTAACTTCTATTCTTTCCATTTCCGTGCAATTCTCCGCGTCTTTGCGAATATTTTGCGTATTCTGCACCTTTATGAAACCAATTATAATGAAATTCGGCGGATATTCTCTTGCTGAAATTGAAAAAATTAAAATTGCCGCAGAAAGAGTTTCTTTGGCAAGAAAAAAAGGTCATCCTGTAATTCTTGTCCTCTCCGCTCCAGCGGATATAACTGACGATTTAAACAAACTGGCAACACGCGCTCTTGGAACAAACAAGCCAATAAAAAAATCAATTAAAAGGGAGCTATCCGCTCTTCTAATCGCGGGGGAACAAATAA
Organism: uncultured Elusimicrobiaceae bacterium; assembly: GCA_964534135.1. GTDB lineage: Bacteria > Elusimicrobiota > Elusimicrobia > Elusimicrobiales > UBA9959 > JAKLQJ01. The sequence goes on from CAZHQC010000082.1 coordinate 9,801, forward strand.
GCATTTCTCTTATGGCTATGCTTTTAAATAAACAGGGAACAAAAGCCTCCTCCTTCAATGCTTGGCAAGCGGAAATAATTACGGAAGAAAATCATACCCAAGCGGAAATATTAAAAATAAAAACTAAAAATATAAACACCGCCCTTAACAAAGGGTTTGTTGCCGTAGTTGCCGGTTTTCAAGGAATAAATAAATTGGGTGAAGCAACCACTCTTGGCAGAGGCGGATCGGATTTAACGGCGGTTGCCTTAGCCCTCGCTTTTAAAGCGGAAATTTGCGAACTCTATACGGATGTCAAAGGAATTTACACTACCAACCCTTCAATAAATCCAAAAGCAAAAAAAATAAAATATATTACCTATACGGAGCTTAAAGAACTTTCATCTTGCGGCGCAGAAGTCAGACAACTAAAAGCTATTGATTTCGCCAAAAAACATAAAATAAAGCTCCATATACGCTCTGCCTTCCACAATCAAACGGGAACCATTGTAAGTTCTAAAAAACCAACTTTAAGCAAAAAAAATATTCCCGCATGCATAACTTTAAAAAGAAAAAAAGATTTATCAAAAGTCTATATTATAGGGCAGGATTTAAATAACAATAAAGATATTCTTCCACTTATAAATAAACTGGCTAAAGAAGCAAAAATAACTTTTAAAAAAATAAAAATATCTTTCCATAAAATTGAAATCACAACCAGATTTTCTCAAGGGGACAAACTCCTCAATCTCCTTCATAAAGCTTTTTTCAAAGCATAAACATTTTCTGCTTTCTGCTCTCTATTCTCTTGCCCCGTTAGAGATATAACGGCCTGTGATTTATATATCTGCGCTGAAAGAATTAAGGATGGAAACATATGTATAGCTGTAGTATAAAGAAAGGTGCTTAAAGCGGCCTATCTCTAACGGGGCTGTTGCAAGTTTTTAGAAATGTCATAGTCTTAGTTTTTTAGAAATGTCATACT
>CAZHQC010000083.1:0-10612 GCA_964534135.1 uncultured Elusimicrobiaceae bacterium
CGTGATATAACCTATGTGACAAATAATGAAATAGGCTTTGATTATCTGCGAGATAATATGGCTATGGATAAAGATGACAGGGTTATGCGTTTTAGAAATTATGCGATTGTTGATGAAGTCGATTCCATACTTATAGATGAAGCCAGAACTCCTTTGATTATTTCCGGCCCCGCGGAAGAGTCCACAGATAAGTATTATTCCGTCAATAAGGTTATTCCTCTTTTGAATGTTAGATTTATAACGGACAAAGAAGAATTGGATGCCAAAAAAACAGGAGAAGATTTAGGGAAGGGCTATGACGCCATTATTGATGAGAAGAGTCATACCGCAACCTTGACCGAAGAAGGCATAGATAAAGCTGAGAAAATATTAAATGTAAGCAATATGTACGATGATGTGGGTTCTGAATGGGCGCATCATTTAACGCAAGGCCTTAGAGCCTATCACCTCTTTAAAAAAGACGATGAATATCTTGTTAAAGACGGTGAAATTGTAATAATCGATGAATTTACCGGCAGGCTTATGCCGGGCAGACGTTGGTCAGACGGTCTTCATCAGGCGATTGAGGCTAAAGAAAATTTAAAAATAAAAGAAGAAAATCAAACTTTGGCGACTGTAACTTTTCAGAACTATTTTAAAATTTATTCAAAACTTTGCGGAATGACCGGAACGGCAATGACAGAAGTTAAAGAATTTGAAGAGATATACGGCCTTGATGCCGTTGAAATTCCACCCAATAAACCTTGTTTAAGAGAAGATTCCGCCGATAGAATTTATAGAACTGAGCGTGAGAAATACAATGCTTTGGTAGAAGAAATAGATGCTAGATGGCGCAAGGGTCAGCCTCTTTTGGTAGGCACTCGGTCAGTGGATAAATCTGAAAAAATTGCCTCAATGCTTAGAACTAAAGGAATACCACATCAGGTATTAAATGCCAAATATCATGAAATGGAAGCTCAAATTATTGAGCAAGCCGGTAAAAAAGGCGGAGTTACAATTGCTACCAATATGGCGGGCCGTGGAACGGATATTGTTCTTGGCGGTATCCCTCTTGATGACGAGGGTCAGAAGCATGTTATAAGCGCTGGTGGCTTGCAGGTTATAGGCACCGAACGCCATGAATCAAGAAGAATAGATAATCAGCTTAGAGGGCGTTGCGCGCGTCAAGGCGATCCCGGCGGATCAGTTTTCTATGTTTCTTTGGAAGATGAATTAATGAGATTGTTTGGTTCCGATAGAATCTCTTCCGTCATGCAAAAATTGGGTATGCAGGAAGGGGAAGTTATAGAATCCGTTCTTGTCTCCAAACAAATTGAAGGCGCTCAAAAGCGGGTGGAATCAATGAATTTTGATTCCAGAAAACAGCTTTTGGATTATGATAATGTCATGAATAAACAGCGTCAGGCTATTTATGGGCTTAGAAACGCCATTCTTGACGGTAAGGATGTAACTGAGCGTGTTAAGCAAATGATAGCGGAAACTTTGGAAGATCAATTTAGTGTTTTTACTCCTCATGATAAATCTTATCAGCTTTGGAATATGCAAGAACTTAATGTATATTTGAAAAAAAACTTTGGTTTTTCAGTTGATTATGATGAAGACGAATTGGCCAAAATTCAATATGAAGTATTTACAAAAGAGATAACCGATAGGGCTATAAAAATTTACGAAAATAGGTTTCCTGATTTTCTCGAAAGAGATGTTGATTTTGCCCAAATGCAGCAAATTCTTTTATTGCAGATTATAGATCATATTTGGAAGAATCATCTCTTTGAATTGGATCATTTGAAAAAAGGAGTTGGCTTAAGAGCTTATGGCCAAAAAGATCCTTTGATAGAGTATCAAAAAGAATCATATTCAATGTTTGAGAAGATGATTACCAGAGTGAGAGATGAGATGGTTGAATATGTTTTTAGAATTCAACTTCCTCCCAGGGTCGTGCATCGCCCAAAAATGCAGGAAACAAGAGAGAATGCTATTTCTGCACAATCCGATTCTGAGGGCGCCAAATTACAAAAAACGGCCGTTCTTCAGAAGATAGGCCGAAATGATCCTTGCCCTTGTGGTAGTGGAAAAAAATATAAGAAATGTCATGGCAAGAATAAATAGGGTAAATCTCTATACCTTATTTGTTTTCCCCGTTCTTACTTCTCTGCTTTTAATCTTAAGTTATCCTAAATTTAATTTTGGTTTTCTTGCCTGGCTCGCACTTGCTCCTTTTACAATTTCAATATGGAAATCTGAAAATATTAAATCTTCTTTAATAGCCGGTTTAATAACCGGGTTTTGTTTTTACGCGGGAATTTTATATTGGATTTATATAACGATGATAGCCGGAGGGGTAAGTTCCCCAATTTCTTTACTTGGCTGGTTGGCCTTAAGTCTTGTTTTATCTTCTGAATTTATTTTAATCGCAGGTCTGGGTTTTTATCTTAAAAAAACTGGGCCTTCGGCTTTTCCTTATGTTTTTGCTGCAGGCTGGGTATTGCTGGAGTGGATTAAAATATATTTAACTTCCAAGCTAGTCTGGTTTCCATGGTTTATGCTGGGTTATACTCAATGGCAATATCTTGAGATATCTCAAATAGTGTCCATTACGGGTATTTATGGTTTAAGTTTTGCTGTTTGTTTAAGCGGAGTTTTGGCGGGAATGGTTTTTATAAATAAAGAAAAAATACCGGTAAGGATTTTAAGGTTTTCGCCGGGTTTACTTTTGATAGCGGGTTTATTTTTATATGGTAGTTTTGAACTCAAGAAAAGCCATAAGTATGCCTCTGAAAATATCAAATTTTCTGTTCTTCAACCAAATATAGATTTTTATAAAAAATGGGATGAAAAATATGTTTTATGGATAAAGAGTCGAATAGAAGGTTTGCTTAAGAAAACGGAAACCGGAGGTATTGTTGTTTGGCCTGAAAATTCACTGCCCGGTTGGATAGATGATTTTGAACTTAGAATTTGGCTAAAGGAAATATCTTTAAAATATAAAACTCAAAGCATAGTCGGTTCCCCGTCACAATCCGATGGTAAATATGTGTCTGCTTTTCTTCTAAGTGATGACGGGGAGATAGAGGCATCTTATAACAAAAGGCAATTAGTGCCTTTTGGAGAATATGTGCCATTAAGGTCGGTTTTGTCTGATTTTATAGGCGTAATTGGTGAGCTTGGTGAATTTGAAAAGGGCGCTATGAAACAAAATCTTTTTAAAGTTGGAGACTTTCGTATTGCCAATACCATTTGTTATGAATCCATTTTTCCTTATTTTTTTAGGGGAGATGTTTTAAGTGGGGCTGATATATTTGTGAATATTACAAATGATGGTTGGTATTTAAATACTGCGGCGCCCCATCAACATTTTCTGGTAAATATTTTTAGAGCTATTGAAAACAGGCGTTCAGTTGTCAGGGCTGCCAATAATGGAATATCGGCTTTAATAGATCCTTGGGGTAGAACTATAAAGAAACTTGATTTAAATGAGTATGCGGTTTTAAATATTCAAGCGCCGGTATATAAAGATTATGGCATGAGTTTCTATTCAAAATATGGGAATTGGTTTGTGTTCTGTTGTTTTATTTTGGTTTTTGCTTTTACGATTGTAGTGGTTGTGTTTTAAAAAATACTTGCGTATTTTTTACCCCCCGTGCTTAGATTATATTATTTCCCGCGTTAAGATTCCTCTGGAATTAGCGGGGAATGGAATCTACGGGGGGTTTATAATTATGTGGTTTTTTACCCTCAGGGGATAGATTTAGTCGCTTGATAGCCATAGTCTCTGATGCGACACAAGTCATAGCCTAGGTTATTTCCAGTGATTATACCGCTATGCGGGACACTGGGAATGGTCGTCTGAGAGCATAACTTTTGATACGACACCCGGCATAGCCTTGAAATCTGCAGAGGGTTATAGTATGCGTGTTTTTTACCCTTAATACAAAAGGGGGGCTTATGTTTATTTGGTATAGGTCCTTTTTATTAGACATAGGTCTGGGTTTCTGATAATTTTGTAGTTTGTAATAGTGTGTAGGATTTCCTATATAGGTAAATGTATATAATATAATAGGACTAAAGACCTATATTGGCATAGGCCCTTCGGGTGCTTTTTAATAGGCCAAATGTCCCTTGATGAATATCAGGAATATTGTAAACTTTAATAGTAAGCTGATGTTTCCTTAAAAGTATCAGTTTGCCAATTAAAAGTAGGAGGAGTCTATGTTAAAGAAAATAATGGCCGCAGCAGTTGTTTTATCAATGTCTTCAGTTTGTGTTGTAGCAGAAAATATTGATTTTGATGGAAAAACAGATATACAGGATATAAAAAAATCTTCGCTTTCAGAAGGAATAACAAGCGAAATAGCCAACCTTGAGATTGAAGTTCCCGAAATGGAAACCCTAAACAAAAAGACTAAAGGTTCAGCAGAGTGGACTATTATGATTTTTGTTAATTCAAAAAACAATTTGGAAAGATATGGCTTGAAAGATGTTAATGAGATGGAAATGATTGGCTCTTCCGATAAAGTAAATGTTGTTGTTGAAATGGGCAGAATGTCCGGTTATGACTCTTCCGAAGGTGACTGGAAAGGCACCAGAAGATATCTGATTCAAAAAGATGACAATATCAATTCTGTAACTTCACCTGTGGTTGAAGATCTTGGTAAAACAGATATGGGTGATTGGAGAGAATTGGCTAAATTTGCAAAATGGGCGAAGGAAAAATATCCCGCTAAGAAATATATGCTTACAGTTTGGAATCATGGCGGCGGATGGGAAAAGAGTATTGAAACAACTAAAGGAATTTCCTATGACGAGGAAACGGGAAATCATATGAATACCCCGCAGCTTGGTATGGCTATTAATGAAATCGGCAGACTTGATATTTACAGTTCCGATGCTTGCTTAATGCAAATGGTTTCCGTTGATTATGAAATCAAAGATAATGTTACTTATATAGTTGGTTCTGAAGAAACCGAGCCTGGTGATGGTTATACTTACGACACAATGCTTGGACCTATAGTTTCCAATCCTGATATTACAGCTTATCAAGCGGCAAAAGTTGTTGTAGACGCTTATTCAGATCATTATATGGATCAAGGATCCGCTTTTACGCAAAGTATGGTTAGAACATCGTCATTCCCCAAACTTCTTAATTTAATGAATGAATGGGCTTATGCAGTAACTGAAGCCGGTGATAAGACTATAGTTAAAAGCGCTGTTTCAAGTGCGCAAAATTATGCTTTAACCGATAGTAAGGACTTGTATCATTTTGTAAGTCTTGTAGGTGAGAAAACCGCCAATTCCGGCGTTAAAGAAAAAGGCGAAGAGCTTATGACTTATATTAAAAGAAGCGTGGTTGGTCATAATAGATGGAATAGTTCAAGCGGCGGTTGGTATGGTCCTGAGGATTATTCAAACTCTAATGGTATTGCGGTTTATTTGCCCGGCTATTCTTATAATAGCAACTATGATGAACTTAAATTCGCCAAGTATTCAAATTGGGATGAGTTTGTTAAATGGTATACAGCAAAAGACGCTAAATAAATATAAAGTATTAGTAAATTTAAAGAGGCCGCCTGAAATTTCAGGCGGCCTCTTTTTTTATTTGATAGAATGTTTTTGGCAATTTAATTAAACAGGGGATTTAGTCATGTTAAAGGAAATGTATAAAACAGGTTATAGCTGGTGTTTTAAATATGGCAAAGGGGCAATATTGGTTTTATTGGTATATTTGTTTCTAGAGATAAGTAAAAAACTTATAAATAAATATTTTGGTATTGATGTTAATAGTGTTTTTATTCCCGGATATTTTAGTTTCTATGGAATTATTGTTTTTTTCTTGGCTTTGTTTATTGAAGCTTGGGTAGGTTTGGAATTTCTTAATTATATTTATAATGGTGAAAATGAAAAAAAATATGTTTTTGTGATTTTTAATAAAGTAAAACCATATATTTTACCGGTTTTTATCGGTAGTTTGATTCTTAATTTAATAATATTGGTGCCGATGTTTTCGATAGGTATAATTTCAGAGATGTCTAATTTATATAAAGGCGTAGCCGGAGTTCTTTGGCTTATATTGTTGCTGCTTATTTTTCTTTTATTTATTTTGCCTTTTGCCATTTGGCTTTCCTTGAGATTGTTTTTTTATTTTGAAGTGATAATTGTAAATTCCATAAAAGATCCTATTTTAGCTCTTAAGGAAAGTTTTAAAATAACAAAGGGAAAGGTTTGGATTATAATTAGGATTATTATTTTACCGATATTTTTAGCGGCGATAATTGTCCTTATCTTAAGTAAGATTGTTCAAGAGATGGGATGTTCTTCTTGTGAGTTTATAGGTTTTGCCAGTGCGATAGTTCAACCTTTATTGGCTGCCGTCAGCTTGGCTTTATATCTGGAATTTAGAAAAAACCCTGTAAAAGAAACAAAAGGTGAAAAGCATATAGAGAAATAAATTCAAAGTCTTAATTAAATAAAAAAGGATTGCCTGAATTTTAGGCAATCCTTTTTTATTTTGGGATAGTTTGTGTATCTTGCCTTTGGGAAGCTTGTTAGTGTAGGAGGGTTATAGCGCTGATTTAAAATATTTAACCGTTTCTTTTAAACCTTCTTCAAGATTTACTTTAGGTTGCCATTTTAATTTTGATTTAGCTATGGATATATCCGGCTTTCTGACTTGAGGGTCATCTTGCGGCAGTTTTTTAAATATAATGCGGCTTTTGCTCTTGGTTAATTTTTTTATTGTTTGGGCAAGTTCAAGTATTGAAACTTCATGGGGATTGCCGATGTTTACCGGTGTATTTATATTTGTTTGAAGCAATTTATAAATGCCCCTAACCAAATCTGACACATAACATAAACTTCTTGTTTGGTCCCCTTTCCCATAAACCGTTATGGGTTTATTCTTTAAAGCCTGCACCATAAAATTAGGAACCGCTCTTCCATCTTGAAGGCGCATATTGGGGCCATAGGTATTAAAAATTCTAAGCAGACTCACAGGCATTTTATGATATCTATGATAAGCCATAGTCAAAGCTTCGGCGTATCTTTTAGCTTCATCATAGACTCCTCGCGGGCCTATGGGGTTAACATTTCCCCAATAGGTTTCAACTTGCGGATTTATAAGAGGGTCTCCATAGACTTCCGATGTTGAGGCAATCATAAATTTAGCTTTTTTAGCTTTGGCAAAACCTAATGCTCTGTAAGTTCCAAGAGCTCCGACTTTAAGTGTGGGTATGGGAAATTTTAAATAATCTATTGGGCTTGCGGGGCTGGCAAAATGCAAGACAGCGTCAACTTTACCGGGAACATGAATATAATTGACTACATTATATTCTATGAATTCAAACTTTTTGGTTTTAAAAAGGTCGCTTATATTATCAATATTGCCGGTTATTAAATTATCTATGCCAATTATGCTATGGCCTTTGTTTATGAAATATCTTGAAAGATGACTACCCAAAAATCCGGCAGCTCCGGTTATAACTATTCTCATATATTATTTCCCATTTATTCAGTTTTATTAGTTATTCAATATTTTCGCGTAATCTGCGATTTTTTCGCGTTTTTGAGCCTTTATGGTCTTCCCAATGATTTATATGTAAAACCCAGTTTTCTCATTTTAGCGGGATTATAAAGGTTTCTGCCGTCTATGAGTATAGGATGCTTGATCAGGGATAATACTTTTTTAAAATCAAGTTTTTTGAATTCATCCCATTCCGTTATAAGACAAACACAATCGGCATTTTTTATGCATTGATAAGGATTTTTTGTGAATTCAATGCCTTTGATTACTTGTTTGGCATTATCCATAGAAATTGGGTCATAGGCTTTCACTTTGGCGCCGAGTTTTTTTAAGGCTTTTACTATATCTATGCTTGGAGCAAAACGCATATCGTCAGTATTGGGTTTGAAAGCAAGACCAAGTAAGGCAATCGTTTTTCCTTTTAAATTCCACAGCTCATCTTCAACCTTTTTGACTATCCACATTTTTTGGTTTTCATTTATCTCTTGAACATTTTTGAGAACCTTAAAATCATAACCTTTCTGCGCGCTTAGCCAATAGAAGGCTTCAAGGTCTTTAGGAAAACAAAAGCCGCCAAAACCTATGCCCGCGTTTAGAAAACTAGCTCCTATGCGTTTATCCGACCCCATGCCTTTTGATACATCATCTATATTGGCGCCTGTTTTTTCGCATATATTGGCAACGGCATTAATAAAAGATATTTTTGTGGCTAAGAAAGAATTGGAAGCATGTTTTATCAATTCGGCGCTTTTAACATCCGTTATGATAACTTGTGAGTGTTTCATCATGGGTTTGTAGATTTTTTTAAATAAAAATTCCGCTTGTTTGCTTGGCACGCCGGCTACCACTCTGTCGGGATTTAAAAAATCACTGACAGCAGAACCTTCTCTTAAAAATTCAGGATTAGAGGTTACATCAAACGGAATATGTTTCTTATTAAATCTTGCCATGGTTTTTTCAATACGATGGCAGGTTTCAACTGGAACGGTGGATTTTTCGATAATCACCGTATAGTCCGACATGTTTATGGCAACTTCTTCAGCTACTTTTTCAATAGCGGATAAATCCGCTGACCCGTCGGGTCTGGGAGGAGTTCCAACCGCAATGAAAACAGCTTCAGCTCTGTGGCCTTTATGATGAAGGCCTTCTTTGATTGATTTGGCGAAGAATAGTTTGCCTTTTTTTACATTCTTGTGAACAAGTTCTTTAAGGCCATCTTCATAAATGGGCATAATGCCTTTTTTGAGCAGATTTATTTTTTTCTCATCTGAATCCACGCAAACAACTCTATGACCTATTTCAGCCAAACAAGTTCCGGAAACGAGACCTACATAGCCGGTTCCAACTATACAAATATTAACTTTATCAGAGCTTTTTATCATTGTGTTTTGTCCTTAATTTAATTTTTAACCTTTTTCTTGAACGATTACATGAGCTCTCAAGAGTGCGGCTGTTCTTCTCTTCTCACTGAGCCCTAAGAAATAGACGGCGATGAGAATGAAGGCCAATGCGCCCCAATCAAGCCAATTGGGAGCTCTATTGCCAATCCACTGCCAAACTACAAGAGTGGCGATGGTGCCGGCGATGAGCGATGTTAATCGGTTTGTTAAGCCCGCGAAGGTTGCGGTTCTTCCCTGGAACATAAAAAGGAAGACTGAGAAGAAAGCTCCTATTCCGTAAGGGATACCGGCCCATACGGCTGAGAACCATTTCTCATGAGGTTGGCTGACAGCTTGCTGGAATTGACCTATAACGGTTTCCGGATTAGTGGAGGTTACAAGAAGAATGACAATCATGGATATAATTATGGTAAGGCTGGCGGATATTTGCTCTATTCCGAAAAAGCCTTTATAATCATAAACGGCGTTTTTTGGCCTTGTGTTTTTATAAAAGTTCATTATGTAAATTCTTATGGCATAGGCAACTATGTAAGAGGAGAAGATGGCCATAAAGGCAAAGTTATTTATAAAATCAAAATCACCTTTCTTTACAAATATAAGTTTAAGAGCTATGGCTGAAATAGCGAATACAACACCCGCATTTTCCTGCCAATAAACTTTTTTCTTTAATATTCCTTGTTTTATTTGTATGGAGTCTATTATTCTGCTGACTATTATAACGCTGCCTCTCATTATAATCATCGCGACCATTACCGAAACGCCTTTAAAAGTATAAAGCAAGGTTGTGGTCGGAATAATTATGGCCGTCAATATTCCAGAAGGAATTATATATAGAAATTCTTTCGGCATATGTATGCCCAAGAAAGTGGTGTAATTTGTGGATTTGAATTTATACCATTTCCAGTATATGACCAAGCTTACGCAGAAAAGACTGCTTATAAGCGTAGAATATACGAGAAATTCTATACCTGTCATTCCCATGCCGCCTTTTTCCGATGAGGCCATGAAAAATTTAACCAAACTGCCCGTTATTACATATGTAGTGAAGTAACCCGCGGCTAATTGAATAAGTCTTTCGGATGTTCCTTCATGTGTTTTGTGAAAAACTGCCATTGGTTTGAACATGCTGTAAATCCTCCTAGGTTGTAATACCTAATGATATAATAAGAAATAATGACAATAGAAAGCAAACTTCGGTTTTAAAGGATTTTTGTAAGAAATTTAATAAGGATAATTATTTTTCAGTGGAGCGTTTTTTGTTTAATTCCCAGGCTTTTTTTATTTTAGTTTCAAGGGAATCAATAGCGACGGGTTTAACAAGATAATCCATGGCGCCAAATAAAAGGGCGTCATTCAGTGTGGCGGCATCATTTAAGCAGCTTACCGCAATAATGGGAATATGGGTTGTTCTAAGATTTGAGTGAATATCTTTCATTAAGCTTATGCCATCTATGCCCGGCATCATAATATCCATAAGTATGACATCAGGAAGAGCGGTGTTCTCATTTAAAACATATTCCTTAGCTTTTTTAGGGTTTAAAAAAGTTTTTACTTCATAGCCTTTGGCGGATAAACCTGTCTCGTATATATCAAGTATAACATCATCGTCATCAATGGCTACTATTTTAATTTTTGATTCACTCATAGTTTCATTCTATTTATTACAGAGACATTAATCAATGCCTGCGCGAAGGGT
>CAZHQC010000084.1:0-10557 GCA_964534135.1 uncultured Elusimicrobiaceae bacterium
TGGCATCCCTCGCAGGAAGCAAAGTCAAAAAAAGCTACTTTGGGTTTTGTCATTTTTTAATCCTCTCAAACTTAAAGTTTCTTTGCGTCTTTCACTTGTTCATAAGTGAAAGTCGGGCCGTCTGTACAGCAATAATAATTTTTTGGATGGTCAATTTGACAATGGCCGCATTTTCCCATACCGCATTTCATATGCCTTTCAAGAGAAAGAATAATTCTCTTATCGCTTATTTTTTTCTTCAAAAGTTCAGCAATAACGAATTTGTACATTATTGGCGGGCCAACCACTATCGCGTATGTATTTTCAATATCTATGGTCACGCCCGGTATAAGATTGGTTATAAGGCCTACATTTCCCTTCCAATCGGGATCGGATTTATCAACCGTACAAGCAAATTTTATATCCGTTCTTTCCTGCCACGCATCCATTTCTTCTTTAAAAAGAAATTCAGCGGGCGTTTTACAACCAAGGGCTATGTCTATCCTACCATAATCCTTTCTATGGTCTATGGCATAATTTATCATAGATCTCAAGGGAACGATTCCCAAACCGCCCGCTACAAAAAACAAATCATTGCCGCGCATTCTTTTAGTGGGAAAAGGATTGCCAAAAGGCCCTCGAATACTTATGTAATCGCCTACAGCCAAATTATGCATATAGGTCGTTACTTTTCCCGCGGCTCGCACGCAAAGCTCAAAGGAACCTTTCTTTGTTGGACTTGAAGAAACAGATATGGGCGCTTCTCCCACCCCAAAAATTTCAACTTGAACAAATTGCCCCGGTCTATGACCAAGTTCGCCGTCATCAAGTTGAATATCAAACCATTTTTCGGAGGAAGTAAATTTTTTAGCTCCTATTATTTTCCCCTTTCGAGATTTCCAATGAGATTTCTCAATTTCTTGTTTCATATATTTTCCTCTATTAAAGTTTTTAGTGTTTCTTTAAGACTTATTCCCGCCATACATGTTCTGGTGCAGCGGCCACAACCCGTGCAAAAAAACCTATCGTATTTGTCATATGGAAATTTGAATTTTCTGTAATATCTGTGTTTTTGCCTATCAGCTCTTTCCGCTCTAAAATTTTCACCTCCGGCTACCAATGCGAAAGTTTCAAACTGGCAAGAATCCCATGTCCGCGTTCTAACACCCGTTTTCATATCCAAATTAATGGTATCAGACATATCAAAACAATAGCAAGTCGGACATACATTGGTGCAATTACCGCAAGATAAACATTTCTCGCCAAGGTCTCCCCACACTTTGCTTTCAGCGCCTTTATCAAAAACTCCAGGAAGTTCTTTCAAATCCGTTCCAATTTCATTTTTAAAGATAGTCTTTTTTTCTTCTCTTAACTTATCAAGCTCAACCGTGTTTTCAGAAGAAGCCTCAGGCATAAAAACCAAGCCTTTGACAAATTCTTCTCCATTATCGGTTCCGGCATCAACAAGAAACTCTTCTCCTAAATCCGTGAACATAAGGTCATAGCCGCCATTAGGCAAATGAGTACCCATTAAAGCGCAAGTTGCATGCTCATCACAATATTTATTGCATTCAAGACCTATGAGGAATATTTTATTCTTCCTAGCCATATAGTTGGCGTCCTCAGGCTCCTCGGAAAAAACTCCATTTAAGCATTGTATGCCAGCTAAATCGCAGGTATGAACGCCAAATATAGCCACTGGCTCGGCATCCGTAACAACAGTATCTTTAGGCATATCACCGCTTATATCAAACTCAAGCACTTTTTCGCGCTGAGGCATAAAATATTTCTTGGGTGGCAAGATAGTAGGAATATAATCGAGAACTATCTCATCCGCTGATAAAATTTCATCAAAAGCAAAATTGCCTGCGCCCTTTGCAACCGGAGCAACAACTTTCATTTTTTCCGATAATTTTCCAATAAAAGCGTTTAGGTCTTTTTTCTTTAATATGAATTGTTTCATTCTTAACCTCGTGTGCTCAAAATTTTACAAAAGGCTCTCTAACATAATTACTTTACCATTTGGCTACTTGATTTTTGATCGAAACAAGGAACAAAGAGCGAGCATACTCTGTGCAGTCTGTAAGCGATGAGTGACGAAGTTGCAGTCAAAAATCAAACAGCCCCTCTGGGGAAGGTCATCTTTATTTGATTTCTTCGTTGCTCCTCATTCACAGGCAAAAAGCCTTCTCATTCGTTGCGTCTTAAACTCAATTTAAATCTGAGCTTCCAAATGATGAATTAGTTATGTCAGAGAACCTAATCATTATAACTAAATCTTTTATCAGCTTCACAGTCATATATATTGCAAGCAAGATACGACTATAAGAAAAACTTATAGTGACTTTTTAAGTGACACGAGAAACACCTATCAAGCCAATTGCAAAATACGGAGTTATTCTAAAATTTGAATATTAGAAAAATTTATAATTAATCCTCGCAATGAACCTTGCTTAAAATCAAATTTGATAAAAAGAGTAATAACTTATAAAATAGATAACAATGACTACTAAACTTACTAATATAGTCTTCATGCGACATGGCAACGCTTTTTCAAAACACGAAAACGGAGTTTCTTTTGACTCCGAAAGAACTCTCTCTCCCCTCGGGCAAAAAAACACTCTTACTTCAGCGCAAAAACTTAAATCTTTAAATTTCTCTCCTGATTCCATTATCTCAAGTCCTTTTGTAAGAGCCGTTCAAACAGCGGAAATTGTATCAGCCACTTTTAAGAAAAAGGAAATACAAATTTTAAATGAACTTGCCACGCCAAACTCAATTTCAAGCCTTTTGGAAATATTATTAAAAAAAGGAAAAGCGGGAAAATCACTTATCGCCATAGGCCATATGCCTACTGTAAATTTATTAGCTGAACTTATTATTCCAAAAACCGCCTTTCATTTTAATCCGGCAGGCTTTGCTTATATACAAATTAATACAAAAGATTTTCTTGAAAATCCAAAAAACTACGGCAATCTCATAGAATTCTTTAATATTTAAAGGAATAACCTTACAATGACTATAATACATTCAACAATTCTTGGCATCGTACAAGGCATAGGAGAGTTCCTGCCCATATCCAGTTCCGCTCATTTAGTCATTCTCCCCTTTTTATTCGGTTGGGATTATCAAGGCCTAAGTTATGATGTCATGCTTCATATGGGAACCTTGCTTGCCATTGTTCTCTACTTCTATAAGGACTGGCTTATCTTTATAAGGAAAGGGCTAACTGAACCAAAAAGCAAAGATGGAAAATTCTTTTGGCTTTTGGTAATAGCAACCTTTCCCGCGGGTATTGCCGGTTTATTATTAAAGGATTTAGCGGCAACAACTTTTAGAGACCCTTTATGGATAGCTTTTAATTTGGCATTTTTCGCCATAATTCTTTTTATAGCGGACAAAAAATCCGCCAGAAAAAAAATCTTTCATGATTTAAACCTTAAAGGAGCCTTGCTAATAGGATTTTTTCAAGCATTGGCCATAATGCCCGGAACTTCAAGGTCCGGCATTACAATAACAGCCGCGCTCTTCCTGGGTTTCAAAAGAGAAGATGCGGCCAAAATATCTTTTTTTCTGGCCATGCCGATAATATTTGGAGCGGGAATTGTTGAAAGCCGTCACTTTGCAATAGTGGATATAAACACCGCTTTTATAATAGGCCTTCTTGTATCATTTGTTTCAGGTTGGCTATCTATTAAGTTCCTACTAACTTTCCTAAAAACCCATAGCGTAAATCTTTTTGTAATCTACAGACTTATCCTCGCCGGCATAATAGTATTTACAATATTAAAATAAATACACAAACCATGAACAATATTCGGAAATCCGACTTCCGGAATAACGAGCCTATGGCTCATCAGGTGTCGAGAGTTATACGAACGACCCAGCGGGCCCCATTAAAAATATTTGCTAAAACTGAAAATATGGATAAAAATTAAACTTATAAAATATTTCAAGATGGAAATTTCTAACGGGGCAAGAAGCCACAGTATATCTGTGGAAGACGGACTTCTTAAGCGTAAATATTTTTGGTCGTCTGATGCGCATAGCGTCCTGATACGACAATCAGCATAGCTTTGTAATCTACAGACTTATCCTCGCCGGCATAATAGTATTTACGATACTGCAAGTCTGAGTGTCGGGGAGTAGACTTTGCTTTCAGAGGTTTACTATGGACACCCCTCAATGTTCAAATCTTGAAGTTCAAGAATCAACATATCTTTAGACATCGCTTTACTCTTTTGCGCCCTCTCCGCTTTTGATTGGAAATTTAAATTCCAAAATACCACCTTTATCCTCACCATTGCTTATTCTCATCGTGCCATCATGCTTTCTCACTATTTGATCACACACAAAAAGTCCCAGGCCTGTTCCGCCCTTATCTTTTCTATTCGTATTAAAAACTTTTATTCCCTTTTTTAAAACATCCTCGGGAAAGCCCGGCCCCTCATCTTGAACTCGCAAAACAACAAAGCCATCAACAGAATAAATTCTTATTTTTATTGTTCCGCCAGAGCTCATTAATGATATTGCATTAAGCACCGTATTAATAATAATCCTCTCAATATGAATCGAGCTTATTTTAATAAGCGGAATATTTTCATCAAAAGAGACATCTACCTTTATATTTTTTACTTTTGCTTGATGTGTCAAAATATCCACTGCTCTTTCCACAGGTTCTTTAATATCAGCTATCAGAAATTTATAATTTTCATTTCTGACAATTTGCATAACATTAGCAAGCATTCCCTTGGCAAGTTCAGCCGCTTTTATTATTTTGAATATATCTTTTTTTGAATGATTATCACTTTTATAAGCTATTTCAGAACTTAATAATATCACAGTCATAATATTTACCAAATCATGTGTCAAGCCTGAAATAATTTTACCCATCTCAACCATGGATTCAACTTGAATAATTTCAATATTTTTAGCCCTCATTTCTATATTTAAATTATCAATCTGATCCCGCTTCAAAGATATTTCAGCTTCCAATTTTTTATTAGCCATAGCGGTTCTGTAAATAACCGCCGAAGACATAATAAGAACCAATGTTTTAATAAAATATCCGGCCCAACCTATAAGCCCCACATCCAGCCGGGAGTGAAAATAAGCCAATATCACGCTTATCAAAAACAAGACAAGACTGATTTCCAATAAATCAACAATAAGAGCCACTGTGAAAAGAGGCAAAAGAAAAAGAACCCAAAAATAAGAATTAGCCGCCCCGGAATTGATCAGTATTCCTGTAATCAGCACTATATTTAAAAGAACAAGCAAATTTAGATAACCTATTTTAACATTGCCATATTGAGAGACCAGCCAATTAAAAACCAAATTGGAAAACATTAAGAAAAGGAAAAAATAAAGTATTCTGGGATAAACCACCTGCTCACTATATCTGGATAAATAAGCGATAGCTACCATAAAAACGGAGAAGACTATTTCATATGTATTTTTTGGAAAAAAAGTAGTGGTGTCAAAATTAACATTGCGTTTTATCATATGTCATTTATTATATAATATGCCAAAGTCTATGAATACTTCAAGCAAACTATTAAAACTGGATAAAGGGCAAATATTTAATTTATTTTTCCTTGGCATACTTTTATTTTTAATTTATCAATTGATAAAAATTTTATCCCCTTTCGCAAGCCCCTTGCTATTATCTTTAATGCTTACACTCACTTTTTACCCTCTGCATTTATGGATAAAAAAGCATATTTCCAAAAATAGAAATACCTCCGCCTTAATCTCAACTTTGGTTGTTATTATAACTGCGATACTCCCAATGATTCTGCTCGGCTGGCTTCTATTTAATGAAACAAAAACCATTTACCCAAAAACAAATGCGTGGCTCGCCCGCATTCCGGAAATGAAATTCTCTTTCAAATCTCAAAAATTTGAAAAATTAAAGCCCTATATAAAGAATATAGATACTAGGGAAATAATATCCAATAATCTTCAGAGCATACAAAAAAAAATAATAAAGTTTGGCGGAAGCATTTTAAAAAACACTGTATTTATATTTGTTGATTTTGTTGTCATTATTCTGACTTTATTCTTTTTCTTTAAAGAAGGAGATAGATGGCTCTCCTGGCTTATCGAAATGGCTCCGATGGACAATGAACATAAACATAAAATAGCAAGTCGTCTCTATATTATGATATTGGCAATAGTAAAAGGATTTATTTTAACCGCCGCCATTCAAGGATTTATCGGACTTATAGGTTACTCGCTGGCAGGCGTTCCCTCGCCCATTCTTATGGGAGTTTTAACATCCATAGCCGCCCTTATACCCTTTGGCGGAACAACGCTTGTCTGGGCTCCAATCGCAATAATAATGTTTGTAACCACCAGTAAAACTGCGGGAATCTTCCTCTTTTTTTGGGGAGCTTTGGTTATAGGACTCACGGATAATTTTCTACGCCCCATCTTTATAGGTAAAAAAACAAAACTGCCCATACTCTTATTATTTCTTGGTTTATTCGGAGGGTTAATGGTCTATGGCCCGATAGGAATGATTTTGGGCCCTCTCTTAATATCCTGCCTCATTGTTTTTCTTGAAATATATAGAAAAGAAATATCAATAAAATGGGGATTCAGCAACAGTAACGGAAAGAATTAAAAAACAGTGATTAAGAGAGTGAGAGATTAAGTTATTAAGGAGTTTCCTTAAAAAGCTTAATCACTAAATCACTACTTACTTAATCACTTTCTTGCTTTTTTATTTCAGAATGTCTGCAAAGATTTTTAATGGAACATTTCTGGCAATTGCCTTTTGAAGAATAATCCTCATTAATTATCTTCTCACCAATATTTCTAATTTCATCAAAAACAAAAGCACTCGCAGACTTCTCATAAGCAGCTGTTACTCTTTCTGAGCGTAATAAAAACCAACACGTCAGATAACTAATATCAATATTAAAATTTTCCTTAAGGCCGATGGCATATATGCCAAGCTGAAGATTCTTAAGAGGATCGAAGTTTTGTCTCTCTTCAAAACCTATTTTATAATCAATAAGCTCATATTTACCATCTGAATTTTTATCCAGACGGTCAATAGTGCCTTTTACAGTCCACTTTTCAAATTTAAATTCAAAAGTGCGCTCAGAGTAAATTATACGCGATTTTTTATCCTGATTATTAAGCCAAAAATCTTCAAGCATTCGGCTGCCTTTATTATAGAACTCCATGCTTTCCTGAGGCGTGGCAAAACCGGAATTCTTCCAGCATTCATCATAATAAATAAATAAATCACTTAAATCTCCGCCATACCTGGCATATTTGGCTAAAGCGCGATGAACCGAAACTCCGAGTGAAGACTTGGCGGAATAGGGAGTATAATGGCTACCCAAATATATATAAGCATAAAGAAACGGACAATTTTTATACGCCATTATTTTGGAATAATTAAGTTCAAAAGGATCGGTTGAATGCGCCACCCTACCACCCCCTCAGTCTCGCCATGGCGGGACTCGAAAGCATACAAATTGGCCGTCTGATGCGCATAGCACCTTGAAACCCTCTGCTGTTTCCAGAGGAAACAAAACCGCGAGGGCAATCGGCAATGGCATAGCCAACCCGGCATAGCCTTGGAAATTTGTGAGGAGGTGGTAGGGCCATAAATTATTTTTTCTTTTTCATAAAGCTCAAAAGAGTATCTCCATACTTAACCTCTTTATAAAGCTCGGCATTTTCGGGAATAAGCAAGGGTTCTTTTTTATGCCTTTGATTTATAACAATGCAATTGTCGGACATAATATTGGCGGAAAAAACGAGTTCCACAGTCTTTGTGGAATAAGCGAGAGGAAGATTTTCACTATCTCGATATGGCGGACCCATAAAAATTATGTCATAACCCTCATAGCCCGAATAATGCTCAAGCCATTCAACACCGCTTAAAACATTGGCTCTTAAAGCTACTGCCTTATCTTTAAAATCAAGGTGCTCGACATTCCTTTCAATAACCTTTAAACATGCCCTGTCATACTCCACCATAACAGCCTTTATAGCCCCCCTTGAAAGAGCTTCCATACTTACGCCGCCAACTCCGGCATATAAGTCAAGAAATATTGCCCCCATGATATGCGGCCTTATAATATCAAACAAAGATTGCTTTATCCTTGATGAAATGGGCTTAACATTTTTAGTTTTTGAAACAGAGAATAGATTTCTGCCTTTTTTCGAGCCAGCTATTATGCGCATAATAATGTCATCCTGTTGTAATATAAATTTAACTCTAAAAGATATATAATGTATTATAGAATAAAAGCCATGACTACAGAAAACACTCAAATTGTAATAGTTGACGACGACCCTATGGTGGGAGAGCTATCAAAAGACCTTTTAACAGATGAAGGTTATAATGTTGTTCTTGTGCAAGACTCCATGGACGCCCTTGCTGCCATCAAAGCAAATATGCCCAAATTGATAGTAACAGATATTATGATGCCGGGCATAAGCGGTATGGAACTATGTAAAGCGATGAAAGATGACCCTGCGCTTAAACATATCAAGATAATAGTCGTATCCGGTAAATCATATGATATTGAAAAACAAAGAGCCTTTCAGCTTGGCGCGGATTTTTTCCTTCAAAAACCTTATAATGTTGAAACTTTTTCAAAAACAGTAAAAAGCATTCTTGAAGATTCTTCCGGAGATGCTCCCACCCCCCCGCCATCGGCTCCCATAAAAGCCGCAATTATACAAGATGAGGTAGCAGAGCAAATGAGCGATTTAAGTGAAACACAAATAAGACTTACTATTTGGGGCGCCAGAAGCATGCCCAATTCAATTCCCAATTTATATTCAGAGTATGGCAGACAGACATCGTGCATTTCCATAGAAACAAAAGATAATATTTTTATATTTGATGCCGGTACGGGTATAGTTGCTCTCGGCGAAGAAATAGTTAAAAAAAAACAATACTATAAACAAATATGGCTCTTTATAACTCATTTTCATTTAGATCATATTATAAGCTTGGGTAACTTTAAACCCATACAGGACCCTAATTTCACCATACATCTTGTGGGTGCGAATGACCCTGAAAAAAGCCTTCGAGAAATAGCACAGCAGGCTTTTTACAGTTCTTTTTCTTTAGCGGAAACCACGCCTAAAGCTAAAATTGATTTATATGAAATTCTTGAAGATAATTATGAATTAGTGCCGGGCGTTAAAGTAAAAACGATATATTCAAATCATCCTACAAATACATTGGTTTATTCTTTTGAAACCATGGGTAAAAAAATAGTTTACGCTCCCGACAGTGAAATATGGGGAGATGCCACCGCTTTCCAAGATTATGATGAAAAATTCGGACGCTTCTGTGAAGATTGCGATATCCTTCTTCATGACACAAAGTATGATGATAAGGATTATGAAACCTATAAAAAACGCGGACATTCCGGCTTAAGCATAGTGGTTGATTTTGCGGCAGAAAAGGCAAAGGCAAAAGAACTTATATTTTTTCATTTAAACATGGCTTACCCTGATGAAAGACTTAATGAAATGCTTCAAGCCGCGCAAACTCAAATCATAAGCCAAAACCATCAATTACGCTGCCGTCTAGCGCAAGAGAAAAACCCCATCATTTTAGAAGGAAAATAGTTGCCTGCAAGCAGGTAAGTCACCAGTTACAAGTCACAGGCCACATGTTTTACATATTTAGGAGACACTTCATATTTACAATAAGTAAGAGGCGAGACTTATAAGTCTCGCCTCTTTTATATTTGCCATGTTTCTTGTATACTGCAACGCTGTGAACTGTCGCTCTATTTTAACTATGCCCCTGAGTTATATTAACATCTCTTTCAGGAATAATGCCAAATCTTTCTTCATATCTTTTAATATTCTCTTTTAATGCCGCAATAAAACGCTTTGTATGAACGGGACTGGATATTATGCGGGCTCTTAATTTAGCTTTTGGCTGATTAGGCTGTAAAAACAAAAAATCAAAAATAAATTCAGTCTCGCTATGTGTAACTCCCGCAAGATTCGCATATATACCTTGAGCCGTATTATCATCAGCATCAACTTGAAGTTGCATGCTTTTAGGCTTTTGTTCTTTTTCTTCAGACATAATAAAAACCTCCATTATTTTAATATCATTTTAAAATGATATTACTATGATAACAAATCAGTTACCCTATAAAGTATAATATATTTTTAGACACCCCATAACCCCAACAACAGAAAGTTCTATGGAAATTTCATGACCCTTACCACCCCCTTATTGCCCAACGGGCAATTAAAAAAAATATCAAAAGATTTTAAATGTTTGAAAAAAAATTAATTTAAAACTCAATCATCCCGCTATGCGGGACAAGGAGGTGGTAGGGTGAAAATTACAATCCTTCTTATATTGACAATATTAATATACCAAGCTCCAGTATCCGCGCAGAATATAATTAAAAATGTGGCAATAAAAGGTAAAATTAAAACAATAGAAACCATCAAACATCAGACCAAAAAAAAAGAAAAAAAATGGTTTATGGGAAAAGCCCTAGCCAAGAATGTTTTAATTTAGTGTAACGGAATTTCAATGTTAGCAACAAAATAAGTTTTTGGGACATT
>CAZHQC010000085.1:0-10382 GCA_964534135.1 uncultured Elusimicrobiaceae bacterium
CAAGGGGCGAACGAGCTACCACATCCTACAACTTACTACACTTATTATACTTATGTACTAAAATATAACATACAAGGGGCGACCTCGCTAAGAGACCCCGTCCCTGATGGTAAACTTACTGACAGGCCCCGCTAACCAAACTTTACTTCTTATTGGATTTTATTTTCTGCATATTTTTAAATCTTTCTTTTTCAGCATCATCTATAACAGAATTAAATTCCCAAATTCTTATACCCACAATCGGAAACATAGCCAAAGCAATATTGCCAGAATCTTTTGTTTTTAATTGACTATTTAAGTAAAGAAGAGAACCTACCGTAAGTGCCAAAAACATAAAACCTTTCATCTCATATTTTTGGTCATATTTATCTAAATAAAAATAACCGCCTCCAGGCAAGAAAAGAGAATGACAAAAAGCTTTAGTCGGACTCGGCTTATAATAATCCAAATCTAGACTTGAAGCCTTAGCATGCACTACAAAGAAAAATAAAAAAATAAAAAGCAAAATTAATTTCTTCATAAATACATCCTCCAAAAATACCATCATAAAAAATCTCTATGCTTTATTTCTGCGTTCTCTGCGCTTCTTTGAAGGAATCAACCGTAAAGGTATAAAGTTCGGTGTTTTTATCTAACCAACATTTTTTCTTAAGCCCGGTTTTTTGAGTGCATATTTCATCAAGAAAATCTTCTTTCTTTGAAATCTGCTCCCAGACCTGAGGCAGAAAAAGTCCCGATTTATTTTTATTGACCAACATTACTCCGTGTTTATTGGAAATTATTTCCTTAGAAGATTTTATCTTTCTTAGAGGCGACAATATTGAAATTTCTATATCAATATTTTTAAGTTCTTTAAGCTTAACCGGCATAAATCGATGATCGGCAAATGCCGCCGCCTTAGAAAAAGCGAATACTGCATCATAAAGCGTCATACGAGGAGCAGTACCGCCAATGCAACCTCTAAGCGCTCCTTTATCTTTTAGAGTTACGAAAATCGCCGCAGGCTGATTAAAAAGACTATTGTCTCTTAAATCAAATTTTGGATCCTCTCTCATTAATTCCGACAAGATTGAATATCTGGCGAATTTTAAAAGCTCTGTCTTTTCCGTCTCGGACAAATTGAGTTTAAATGGTTTATTTTTTTTACCGGTTTGAACAAAAGCTCCGGCAAGATAACCCACTACACTTGAAGAGGAACTTTGAGAGGGATTTGAATCAAAAGAATCTTCATATTTTAATTTCAAAAACTCATCCGCGCCTAAAGATTTAGCGGCTGCCATACCAACTGCGATAGCCGCTCTACCACAAGCGATAGTGGCTACTTTGGCAATATTTTTTTCCAATAAAATTTCCGTAGTTTTTAGAAAATAAACCGGGTTCATAGAGGACAATGAAAAAATGGAGCTTTCATCTATGAGCTTGGCATTCTTATGATTTGGATAATGTGATAAATCGGACGAGATAATAATAAGCGCTTTTTTTCCTTTAAGAAGCTTACCGATAATTCTCCCTATTCTATTAAGTTCTTCGGGAGAGCCTTCATTAATGAGCACGGGAAGAATTTTAAAACCTTTTTTGAGTTTTCTTTGAAGAAAAGGAAGCTGAACCTCTAAAGAATGTTCATTTAAATGCGCCAAAGTATTTTTTTTAAAAAAGGAATCGGCCTCTAATAATTTTTGCGCAAGATTCTCATCTATAGATATATCACCTAAAGGAGTTTGAAAAGAACCTTCAGTAAAAATCGCCGCTCCATTAATATAAGTTCTATGAGAAGGACCTATGAGCACGACTGTTTTATAATTACCATTGATAGTGGCATAAGCTGCTGCCGCCGTTCGAGCTGAAAAGGGATAACCGGCATGAGGCACGATAATAGTTTTTATTTCGCCCATTATTTTGGTTTTTACCGTAGAGGATAAATATTTATCCACCGTTTTAATAAGAATTTCTTTGTCCGCCGGATAAAAATGCCCGGCAAAATGAGACTTTCTAATTTGACTATTAGCCAAAGGATTTAAAGTAAAAATCAACGCGCCACAAATTAATAAAAATTTCCAAATTTTGTTCATAATTTCCCCTTTCCTTTATATAAAATAAAAGCTCAACTAAATATATATTTATTTTACGGTATATTTAAAAATAAAACAATGAGGCGCACTGTCGCGCTATAAGCTATATTCTACCTACGGGGTGGAATATGGTTTATCTATTTCCAAACGCCTGGTATTTTAGCGCCGCAATAAGGACATTTACCGCCGTTTTGTGAAACCAAATCGCCTAATATCACATAACCATGCCGTTTAATCAACATTTTTTTGCACTTGGGGCAATATGTGCTTTCCCCCGGATGACCTGAAAAATTACCGATATAAACAAAATTTAAACCTTCTTTTAAAGCTATGTCACGCGCCCTTTCAAGAGTTTTAAGAGGTGTAACAGGAATATTTTTAAGTTTATAATTTGGCGAAAATCTTGAAAAGAAAATAGGAACATTTAGGCCAAGATTCTTTTTAATCCATAAAACCATTGCGAGCATATCGGACTCATTATCATTTAATGTGGGCACAATAAGATTTACTATTTCAAAAAAAACTTTTTCCTCCTTTAAAACCAAAAGAGTTTCTTTCACTCTTTCAAGGTCTCCACCCACATATTCCGAATAAAACTTTTTATTAAAACCTTTAAGATCAACTTTCACCACATCCATATATTTAAGCAACTGCCGTAAAGGTTCGGAATTTATGTAGCCGGCGGTAATCATCACATTTTTTAAGCCCTTTTCTTTGGCAAGCTTGGCGGTATCATACATGTACTCATAAAAAATTACCGGTTCGCTATAAGTATAAGCTATGGATTTACACCTACTCTTAAGAGCATAATCCACCACTTGCGCCGGCGTCAATGACGAAAGTTCCTTATGTTTAACTCTCCCTGAAACCTGCTTGGTTAAGGGATTAAATGAAAGCTTTAAATTTATTGGCGCTAGCAATTTCTCCGGCGCTTCCTCAGGATAAATTTGTGAAATTTGCCAATTTTGACACCATTTGCATTTAAGATTACATCCGGCGGTGGAAATGGAATAAATAAGACTTCCGGGAAGAGCGTGATAAACGGGTTTTTTTTCAATAGGATCAATATGAACAGCTACGGGCTTTGAATAATTAAGACTAAGCAAAGAACCGCCGGAATTTATTCTAACGCGGCATTTTCCCCTGGCGCCATCGGGAAGATAGCACTTATGCGGACACAATTCGCATTGAATACCATTGCATATTTTTTTGGAAAATTTAGCCTGATGTAAGGGAGAACTACTTGAAGAAAAAATTTCCGAAAATGTGCCGGGAGGTTGATACTTTGAAATAAGCCATGAAGCGGAATAACTTAAAAGGAGAAAAATTCCGGAAATAAAAATCGCTAAAATTCTCCACCTTTTTTTCATCAGTTATAAATTATTACCCTACTACCCGCTTATGGCGCTATAAGCGCCATCTTATAATTCGCAAGTTGGTGGTGGGGTTAATCCTCAGTTTCATCAATGTCCGCAGTTTCGTTAATAGGATTTTTTGCATAGAAATTTGCAATTATATCCCAGGCCTCTTGGCCTGATTCCGCAAATTTAAAAAGATTTATATCATCTTTGGATATAACTCCATATTTAACGAGGTTTTTTAAATTAAAAACATCATTCCAGAATTTTTTACCTATTAAAACTATGGGAATCATACTTTTTTTACCTGTTTGAATCAATGTCAAAACTTCAAAAAATTCATCAAAAGTGCCAAACCCGCCGGGAGAAACAATAAGCGCTTTTGAACGCATAACAAAATGCATTTTTCTTACGGCAAAATAATGAAATTGAAAACACAATTCGGGAGAAACATAAGGATTTGGGCCTTGCTCCATGGGAAGCGTAATATTTAAACCAATGCTTTTTTCTCCCGCATCATAAGCGCCTCTATTGCCGGCTTCCATAATGCCGGGACCGCCACCCGTAACGATTACGGATTTGTGACCACCCAAACAACTTTTTTCAGACGCTAAACGCGCAAAATCCCGAGCGATGTCATAATATTTATAATTCTTAGCGGCAGCTTTGGCTTCTTCAAGTTTAACCTTAAGACTTTTATTTTTAGGACTCTTTTTAATCTTTTTTTCCAAATCTTTGATTTTTGCCAACCCATCTTCTTTAGAATATAATCTGGCGCTTCCAAAAAGAACTATGGTAGATTCTATATCATGCCTCTTTAAATAGACTTCGGTTTTTAAAAGCTCAAGTTGAAGTCGTAAAGGTCTTAATTCCGGTCCGCTCATAAAAGAATTATCGGCATACGCTTTTTTGAAAGCGCGCGAATTTCTCAATTTTAAAACCATATCTTTTTTAGTCATAGTTGTAACTCCATTTAGTACGCAGATTACGCAAAATACTCGCAAAGACCGCAAAATAGTTGAGCTTTTTTATAGCCATTCCTGAATTCTCTTAGCTATTTTATCCGGTGAAATTCCCAAATCATTATACAGCTCTTCCGGTTTCCCCTGTTCAACAAAAGCATCACCAATCCCCATATTAAGAACATCAGCTTTAACGGAATTGGTATTTAGCCATTCAAGAATTGAAGAACCATACCCGCCCATTAAAGCATTATCTTCAATAGTGACAATTTTATTTGAAAGAGAAAGGGCTTCTCTAATTAAATCACCATCTAAAGGTTTTAAGAATCTCATATCGGCAACTCCTACGTCAAGACCCTTTTCTTTAAGGGCTTTTGCCGCCTCTAAAGCGGGATAAACCCTATTGCCTATGGCGAGAATATTTACATCTTTACCTTTTTTCAACCATGCACCTGTGCCAAGTTTATAAGACTTGAATTTATCATTTATTTCCACGCCTACCCCTTTTCCTCTGGGATAGCGAATTGCCACGGGCTTATTTAAAGTTAAAGCTGTTTTAAGAGCATTCCTTAATTCATTCTCATTTGAAGGCACCATAAAAACCAAATTGGGTAATATCCTCAAAAAACTCATATCAAAAACTCCGTGATGAGTTGGACCATCATCTCCGACTAGTCCGCCCCTGTCCATAACCATTATAACCGGAAGCTTTTGCAGACAAACATCATGCATGACTTGATCAAAAGCTCTCTGCATAAAGGTGGAATAAATATTTACTATGGGCTTAAGACCTTCGGCTGCAAGACCGGCAGCAAAGGTTATGGCATGTCCTTCAGCTATCCCCACATCAAAATAGCGTCCGGGATATGTATCTCTAAAAACATCAAGCCCCGTGCCTTCTGGCATGGCGGCGGTGATAGCCATTATTTTTTTATCTTTATCGGCAAGTTCAACAATAGCATCGGAAAAAATTTTAGTAAAAGAAGGAACTGCGCCACCTTTCCCATTAATCGCCCCCGTTTCAACATCAAAAGCTCCTGCGCCATGAAATTCAGTGGGAGACATTTCCGCGGGTTCATAACCTTTGCCCTTTTTTGTAACAATATGCAAAAGAATAGGCCCCTTAACTTCTTTTAAACGATTAAAAACTTCAACCATTTCTTTTATATTATGACCGTCTATCGGGCCAAAATAAGAAATTCCCATTTCTTCAAAAATCATACCGGGAAAAAACATAGCTTTTGTGCGTTTAGCTATTTTAAAAGCGGTTTTTCCAAAAGATTTAAATCTGCTTAAAAAATCTTCAAGTTTTTTTTCAGTATCTTTGATAGTCCCGGGAGCGATAATTTTCGCAAGAATATTGCCAAGCATCCCCTCTCGGCGTGAAATAAACATTTGATTGTCATTTAAAACTATCAGCATATTCGATTGTATATGCCCTATATTCTGCATAGCTTCCCAAGACATTCCACCCGTCATACAACCATCAGAGACAACAGCCACCACCTTATTATCACTCTTAACTCTATCTCTCGCTTCAGCCATACCGCAAGCGGCGGAAAGAGCTGTTGAAGCATGTCCGGCTCCAAAACAATCATATTTGGATTCATCTCTTTTTAAAAATCCTGAAATTCCGCCTTTCTGACGAAGCGTATTAAATTTTTTAAGCCTGCCGGTAAGTATTTTATGAGCATAGGTTTGATGGCCGGTATCAAAAACTATTTTATCTTTGGGTGTATTGAAAGCATAGTGAATAGCGACAATTAAATCGGTGGCGCCAAGACTGGAAGCCAAGTGCCCCCCTGAATGACTTATATTTTCAACTATAACCCCTCTTGTTTCAGCGGCAACCTTTGGAAGCTCCTCAATTTTTAATTTCTTTAAATCCTTGGGGCTTTTAATTTTAGGTAATAATTCCATTTGATGAGACTCCTTATTAAGACAGTTCGAGATTAAGTTCGAAATTGAGAACAACAAAATCAAATATAATTTTATTTTGTTCTAAATCTTAAGCTTATCCTTGACCTCTTTTATTTATCTCTTTTTACAATAAAATCAGCTATTTCATGTAATACTCTTTTTGCTTTAATGCTTCCGTTTACTTGATCAAGTTCGTCATGAGCCTCGGAAATAAGTAAAGCCGCCTGTTTATTTGATTGATCAATACCAAATAAAGAAACATAGGTGAGTTTTTTGTTTCTCACATCGCTTCCCTTTTTTCCCAGTTTCTTTTTATCGCCAATAACATCTAAGACATCATCAACTATCTGGAAAGCCAAACCTATGCAATGAGCATAATTGGCTAAATGTTTAAAATCTTCAGGAGAAGCATCCGCTAAAACAGCTCCCATTTCAACACTGGCTGAAATTAAATCTGCGGTTTTATGCAAATGGATATAATTCAAAAGATCATTTGCGGTTTTAAAGAGTTTTTTGTCCGAATTGAGAGAACGCTTCTTTCCTTGAAGAAATCCTTCAGCTTCAAGATCAGCCGCTTGACCGCCCACCATACCGCCGGCGCCGGCATATTTAGCCAAAATTCTCATGCAATCCAAAACATTCTTTTCTTTTATCTTTTTTGTTTCGGCATTATGGCCCAAAACACTAAAAGCATTGGTAAGCAAAGCATCTCCCGCCAAAACCGCCACAGCTTCGCCAAAAACTTTATGATTAGTTGGTTTGCCTCTTCTTAAATCATCATTATCCAAACTTGGTAAATCATCATGAATAAGAGAGTAGGTATGAACCATTTCAATGGAACAGGCCGCAGGAAGCACATCTTCTTTTTTGCCGCCAAAAATTTCATAAGTAGCAGTCAATAAAACGGGCCTTAGCCTTTTGCCACCGGCGCTTAAAGAATAGAGCATCGACTTTTGCAATATAGGCGGCACATCATGCAAAGCTTTTATAAATACCTTGAGCGCTTTATCTATGATAGAAGTTCTTTTAATGAAGTACTTTTTAATATCCATATTTATTCAATTATAGCAAAAAACAACAGATTAAGATTGAGATTAAAGGTTAGAGATGAGAGTGCGCTGACGCGCTATTATTACCATATAAACTGAAGACCAAATCTATGAGTTGCGCCCAAATCACCGTAACCGACATAAGCATAATCAATTCTAACGCCTTTTATGAAACTTCCTTTTTCAGTAAATCTGTCTAAATTCATTCCTATACCTCCGGAAACTTTAGAACCGATATCTTTTTTTGTTTTATAACCCATCCGAAGTTGAAAAAGCTTAAGAATATCCATATCAATTCCCACGCTATGATAATAATCATAGTCAGATTCTTTAACCGCGTCGGAAATAACGGTAAAAACCATTATATCTTTGAGCGTATGAAAATCCTTGGCAATACCGGCTCGAAAAGTACTGGGCAGAGAAGCGGCATCGCTATAAAAATTCTGTTCACCGGAAATATTTAAAGCCGATACTCCAACTTGAACATGATGAGGCAGAACAAATAAAACTCCCAGATCAAAAGTATAAACTGAAGAGGATAAATTATCCAATCTTTCATCTATATATTTCACACTGCCGCCAATTGAAAGTCTATAAGCTTTCGGCCTATAATCCTGAACAACCTCTACCTTAGTCCATCCCGGCGTAATTACCATAGGATCAAGCTTGCCAATATCCTCCCGAAAATGAGGAAAAGATTGAGCATAAGATAAAGTGACAAATCTATGCGATGAATTTGTCGTACCCACCATCATATCGTTTTTATCATAAGCGGTAATATCCCCACTGCTTAAAGTAGAATAGGCAAGACCTATGGTGCCAAATTTAAAACGATAAGCCGCTGAAAGATATTCTTGAGTTATGCCGGATATATATTGATTATGACTGCCGGAAAAAGATGAATAAGTTAAAAGGCCAAGACCCGCAGGATTAAATAATATGGAATCGGGACTAATCATAGCGGTATAAGATTGCCCTAAAGAAGAGGGTACAACGGCAATTGGAATTTTAAGAAAATTGGCGGAAGTGGTTCCTACGGAAGAGGAAGCAAAAATATTCCCGTTCAGACATAGAAAAACCGTCAAAGCCAAAACAGGCTTTGTGATAAACCCGATTAAATTATAATTAGCCAATTTAGTCATAATGAACTAAGCGAGTAGAAAAAACAAATTACGCCCTTTAACTCCATAAACACTATTAATGCCATTTACGCAATGAACACCCTTATATTATATAGCAATATTACAATAAAGCAATGAACAAAATGTTACAAAAAACGAAACTATGTTTTGGAACACGAATCTTTTGGTTCATCAGATGTCGTGAACTATGTGAACGACCATAAAGTGCCGGCTTCTGTCCTCGCGGTTTAGATTTTGAAGAAATCTGCAGAGGAAAATTATATGTACAGCCAAGTAACAATTTTCTCTATTAAGTAAGATTAAAATCACACTCAGAATCAAAGCAAAAAAACAGCCCCCGCGATAATAGTCGCGGGGGCCGCTTAATTGTTGGTAATTCAGTTTATTTGTTGGTCGTCCACATCGTTGCCGACATTTGATAAGCCATAGGCTTATTTATTGTACCAAGAAATAAACTCATCCCACTGTGTATCAGCCGCCCACTTAAGAACGCTATAAGAAGAGCTTGAATAGCTGGGCATATAAACTGCCAAGCCATAAGCATTATTATAGTTGTAACCGGTTGTATTATTGTAAGAGAGAAGATTATCTTTCATAAACTTGAGAAGGTCATTGCTTTTGGCAATTAAACTTTCATTTTTGGCATTCTCAGCCACAAGTTGAATAAAGTGATAAATATCTTTATTGCTGGAATAATAGAAGTCTTGCGCCCCATTTTTTGCGGTCACAACGGCTTCTTTTTCATTCGCATCCATAGCTGTTTTTATCCAATCATTAAGCATTGAAACAAAACCATCAAAAGCTGCGGTTTTTATTGATGACTGGGTACCGCTTCTGCCGGCGCTCGCATAATGATTTATATAAGAATCAACAGTCGCTTTGGAAAGCTCAGCTCCGTTCATATTAGGATTATTAACCAAAGGTCCGAGGTAGGTATCATAAGTATAACCATCGGCGGGTTCGGTTTCTTCAGAAGCCACAACATAGTCGGTATAATCTTTTATTTCATAAGCAACTTCAGCCATTTGCATAAGACAGGCATCCATTGAAAAAATATTTATTTTTCCTATTTTTTCCATAGCCATTCTTATTTGAGGAGTTGTCATGTGATTACCGCTTGTGTCATCATATGAAAGTCCTTTGGAAGACTCAAACATATTGTCCTTATTCCAACCGCTGCCATGATTCCAAACTGTAAGCATATAGTTTTCAGCCGGATATTTTTCCATGGACCATTTAACAAATTCAACCAAATATTCCCAGTCACCCATATCACTATTGGGTATTTCCATTAAAATAGGAGAAGTAATGGCATATTTATTAGCATCTTTTTCAATGAGATATCTTCTGGAACCTTTCCAATCGCCATCGGCGCTGGAATAACCCGGAAGTCTTCCGAGTTCGGTAACGATATTAACTTCATCGCTTGAACCTATCATTTCCATTTCATTGACATCGCTAAGACCATAACTTTCAAGGTTATTTTTTGCGTTCACAAAAACCATAACCGTCCATTTCTTAAGCGCTTTTTTCTCAACTGTAGGGAGAACTGCCGCTTTATTATCAAGCAATGGCTCGGGAATTATTTCCGCGTCGGGGGTTGTTGCATTAATTTCTGTGGTTATTTCTGCTGTGTTTCCATTTTGGTCAAATGAAATATTACTATTTAAGGCGAAAGTATTCGCTGTAAAAAATAATACCGCAACCAAAATACCGGTTAACTTAACTGACTTCATTAAGGCCTCCTTTTAACATCTTTGTTTGGTTTAAACTGCGCATTAAAGTTATCCTAATAAAAGGGTTGAGATAAGTCAAGCGAATTCTGAAACGGCACATTCAAGTCGCTAGTGCAACAAATCCATTAAACACTTCTGCCGGTGTT
>CAZHQC010000086.1:0-10063 GCA_964534135.1 uncultured Elusimicrobiaceae bacterium
AGCGACTACACCTTAAAACAACTTAAAACTGGTTTGACAAGCTAATCCACTAAATTGTTTTATGCTTTCTTTGAGTTCAGTTGCAATTTTCAGCATCTCTTGGCGTTTCGCTATTTCAGCTGCCGGCTGTGCCGCCCCGGCAATGGAAATACTTATGGTTAGTAAAAGTAATGATAGAATATATTTCATGCGACCTCCGAAGCAAAAGCATTTTTGCTTTTGCGGAGTACCCCCTGCTTTCGCCGCCTGACAGCCAGAGGCTCTGATGCGGCATAGCATAGCCTTAAATTCCTATGGAATTTAGGGGGTACATAAATTTAACTTCTGCTTTTATAAATTCCCCCCTGCTTTCACCGCCTGATAGCCATTGGCTTTGATGCGGCATAGCATAGCTTTAAATTCCTGTGGAATTTAGGGGGGATAATACATCTCTATATAGAGAATATAAAATTTTGTGGGGTAAATAGCAAGGTATTTATTTGGTTTAATCTAAGATTTTTTAATAGGATGAATATATGGATGAAAGATATATTGCGCATGTAGATATGGACGCCTTCTTTGCCGCTATTGAGCAACGGGATAATCCGTCATTTAGAGGCAAACCGGTAATTGTTGGCGCCGACCCTAAAAAAGGTAAAGGGAGAGGTGTGGTTTCCACTTGTTCTTATGAAGCGCGAAAATTTGGGTTGCGTTCGGCTATGCCCATATCCGAGGCTTGGAGGAGATGCCGGAAAGGTATTTTTGTAAGTCCCAATTTAAAAAAATATTTAGCTGTTTCTAAAGTTATTCTAAAAATATTTTATGATTTTACTCCAGATATGGAGCCCATAAGTATTGATGAGGCTTTTTTGGATATAAGCCGCAGTTATAAATTATTTGGAAAGCCTATGGATGTTTGTCGGCTAATAAAGAAAAGGATAAAAACAGAAACCGGTCTTATAGCTTCTGTCGGTCTTGCTCCCAATAAGTTCATTGCCAAAATAGCTTCCGATTTAGAAAAACCCGATGGTCTCGTCGTGGTTAAGCCGAAAGACGCGCAATCTTTTTTAAGGCCGCTTGATATATCATGCATATGGGGTTTAGGCCTGAAAACAGAAAATATTCTTAAAGGCCGAGGCATATCAACCATAGGACAATTAGTGGCTATGGATTCAGATAGATTATTTAAAATTCTGGGCCGGCAAGGCTCGGAATTTAAAGAGCTTGCCCTTGGCATAGATAATAGAGAAGTCAAAAGTGAAGGTGAAATTAAATCAATAAGTAATGAAATTACATTTGAAAGTGATACGGAGAATGAAGATAAAATAAAAGCTTCTTTGCTCGCGCTTAGTGATAAGGTTTCTTTTCGTTTAAGGAAAGAGGGCTTAAAGGGAAAAACCATAACCTTGAAAATTCGTCTTGAAGATTTTTCGACTTTCAGCAGGTCGATAACCATTTCTTTTGCCACAAATTATGTCGATATTATTTATGGTTATATAATGAAACTTTATAAGTCCTTTAAAAAGGGAAATAAAAAAACAAGATTATTAGGCGTAAAGGTTACAAATTTTATAGCCGCTGAAATTAAGGAATCTTTATTTGATACAGCGGAAAATGAAAAGCGTGAAAAAACGCATAAAGCTATTGAGAATATAAGGAAAAAATTCGGGGATAAGGCTATTTATAGAGCGGGAACAAAAAAGAATTAAAGATTTTCGTAATATTTAAAGGAAGAGCTTATTCTTTTTAAATAATTTCGGGTTTCTCTGAAAGGCGGCACACCATTATGTTTTTTTACATTGCCGGGGCCTGCATTATAAGCGGCTATGGTTTTTCTAAGGCCTTCAGTTTGCAAGTCAGCTACTTTTAGTTGTGAAAAATCACCTTTACCGAATTGTTTCCATAAATATCTTAAGTACTTTACGCCGTACTTAATATTGACTTCAGGAGTCCAAAGATGTGATGTATCTTTTAAACCCAACCATTTAGCTGTGCTGGGCAGAACTTGCATAAGGCCAACTGCTCCGGCTCTGCTTCTGGCTTTAGGATCAAATTGAGATTCTTTTTCTATTACTGACAGTATAAGTTCCAAATCCACGCCTTGCGCTTTGGATTCTTTTATGGCGGTCACTATGAAAGGAATATCTGAATCTTTGGAGATGTTTTTATTAAAATTCATCTTAAGAGGATAAAAAAGAAAGGCATTTCTATCATGTTCCGCTTTAGGGCGTACATTGAAAGCTATTTCATCTAAAAGAGGGGTATTGGGCAAATCATTAATTATATCGGTATTATTTATGTTTTCAGGCTTGGCTTCGGGTAATGTCATGGAATGAGCGGCAAAAATATCCGCATTGATTCTATGTAATTGATCAAAGGGCTGAATTTTGCTTTGCACCGTGCTTAAATTAAACAAGACGGTTACGAATATAATGGCTAAGGCTATTTTCATAATTAACTGTACTTAAATTATATCTAAATCGGCTTATTCCAATAAGAGGCAATAGACCCTTAATATATAGGGCCTTTTGACCTATATAGAATAAGGCACAGAGGCAACGAGGCATAGACTTGTTAGCTAAGAATGAGGCATAAAATAAAAACAAGCTATAATTGCTTATAATGTTTAAGGGGAATATAATGACTATTGAGACACTTACCAGCTTTTTTTTGTATTGCAGTTTGATAAATTTTGGCATGCTTTTGTTTAGCTTTGCCGTTTATAGCCTATTTAGAAAACCCATATCTAAAATGCATGCTAAAATATATGGCCTAAAAGAGGAAGAGATTCCTGCGATGGTTTATAAGCTGATGGCATTTTACAAAGTGCTTATCATTGTGTTTTGCTTTGTGCCATATTTGGCCTTGCTGATTATTGGCAGGTAATACAAATGAGTAAAAAGAAGAAAATAAAAAAACCAAAAGTAAGAAGAAAATGGGGAAACCTTAATCCTATTACTAAGGTTTTTAAGACAGATAAGGCCTATAATCGCAAAAAGAATAAAGAAATAACAGAAAATGACATGGAAGAATAATTATTGTAGAAGTTTCTTCATGACCTTCACGAACCTATCTATATCCCGTTCATTATTATATAGATGAACCGATATTCTTATCCCTTCGCCTCTGGCGGCAACCATAATTTTCTTTTCGGCCAGCTGTTCTACCAATTTCTTGGCATTTTTGATTTTTACTATGGTAATACCTGATCGATGTTTCTTGTATAGAGGGGTTATTGTTTTAAGTTTTAATTCTTTCAGCTTTTTTTCAAGATATTCATCCAGTTCCAAAATACGGTTTTGAATATTTTTTTTACCAATTTTAATTAAAAGGTCCAAGGCTCCGCCAAGAGCGAATATGTTTGGGAAATGACCGCAGCCAACTTCAATAGCGGAGGCCTCAGTTCTAAGATGGATATGCTTATTATCCATATTTTCAGGTTTTTTAACACTGAGCCAGCCGGCTTGCGGAATATTGGATTTTTTCAGCCATTTCTTATTTATATAAAGTCCGCCTATGCCATAACCCGACAAAGTCCATTTAAAACATGAAAAGGTAAGGAAATCGATGTAGGATTTTTTTACATCTATGGGAAAAGCTCCCATGGCCTGGGTGGCATTAACTATGAAAATTATATTTCTCTTTTTAAGAAATTTTCCAAGTTTTTCCAAGTCTTGTCTAAAACCGGTTCGGTATTGGACATAACTTGTAATCAATATTTTGGTTGATTTGGTGATATGTTTTTCAATATTTTCAATGGTGTAAATATTCTTTTCGGGTTTCACGAATTTAACTTTAAAACCCTTATGCATCCAGGGGAAGGTGGATGAGGGAAATTCATCATTCATTGTAAGTATTTCGCCTTTGCCTTTAAGGATATCCGCTATAAGATTCATACCATGAGAGGTGTTTAAAATAAAGGCGATTTCTTTTGTGTCCGCATTTATAAACCTGGCAAGTTTTTTCCTGGTTTCGTTCACGCGCGCGAGCCAATTTTCCCAATAGGCGTCGCCATGCATCAAGCTTTCGTGATAAAAATCTTTTCCAGCATTTGCGGCTGAAAGCGGAAGTGGAGAGCCGCCGGCT
Source organism: uncultured Elusimicrobiaceae bacterium (assembly GCA_964534135.1). GTDB lineage: Bacteria > Elusimicrobiota > Elusimicrobia > Elusimicrobiales > UBA9959 > JAKLQJ01. Next base: position 4,066 of record CAZHQC010000086.1, read on the forward strand.
GCGTTTAAAAAAGTGTATTTTTCTGTTGCCGGAAATAATTTTCTTATTTTACCCCAATTAACTTTTGTCATGATAGTCTCTCCAGCTCTATTTTGAGTTTTTTTTGAAAAAGGATGCTATATGGTCAGCTGTTTTTTTTGAAGCATTGCCGTCACCATAAATATTTTCACAAGATTTTGGGAAATTTTTTGGATTTCTAATTATGTCATTGGCGGATTTAACTATTTTTGCTCTGGAAGGGCCGCTAAGAAATACGCAACCTTTATTTATGCCTTCTGTTCTTTCGGTTTTCTTTCTCGCAAGTATCACATTTTTTTTAAGCGCCGGCGCTTCTTCCTGCACACCGCCGGAATCGGTTATTATTAAATCTGATTGCATCATAAGACTTAGGAATTCCAGATAGGGCAGGGGTTCGATCAGTATGATTTGTCCATGGGTTAATATTTCTTTCGCCATTTTTTGAATATTGGGATTTGGATGGACGGGATAAATTATCAGGACGTTTTTATTTTGCTCAACTAGATCTTTAAGCGCGGCAAATATATTCAGCATATCTTTGCCGAAGCTTTCTCTTCTGTGAAACGTGACAAGGATTATTTTATTTCCTTTTCCAAGATTGCAACAGGAAAGGTTTTTATTGCTTCCTAGGGCTTTAACATTTGATTTAAGACTGTCTATAACAGTATTTCCCGTCACATGTATTTTGCTTTTGCCAAAGCCTTCTTTAATAAGATTTTTTTTAGACTGTTCGGTGGGAACAAAAAGCAAATCGCTTAAATTATCCGCCAAGATTCTATTTATTTCTTCGGGAAAAGGATTTTTCATATCATTTGACCGTAAGCCCGCTTCCACATGGGCTACCGGAATTTTATTATAAAAAGATGCCAAAGCTCCGGCCGCGGCTGTTGAGGTGTCTCCCTGAACAATGGTCATATCAGGTTTTGTTTTTACCATAAGCTTATTTATTTCTTTAAGAGCTTTTTGGAAAAAACCCGTCACGCTTTGATTCTTTGACATTAAATTTAAGTCAAAGTGAACTTTAATTTTAAGGGTTTCAATCATTTGGTCTAAGAGTTCTCTGTGCTGTGCGGTAGCGCAAACAATGACGGTATAGTTTGGATTCTTTTTTATTTCCTTAATTACGGGAGCGAGTTTAATAGCTTCCGGGCGGGTGCCGATAATAACCATTATTTTTTTATTTTCATTGTTTTTCATAGTAGAGCCTCTTTGAAGTTTAAAAGTTATAAAAATAGCCTAAAGAAAACCCATGTTTTTTATAGGCGTCTTTAAGTTCCATCCAGCTTATATTTGCTTTAAAGCCACTATCACGCTTTAGCCAATATCTTCCACTTAACATAACTTCCTTGGATGATTGGTCTATTTTTTCGGGTGTTAAAAGATAGGTTGCCATATAAGATTGTGTGCCTGAATTAAGTGTTAAAAAAATCCATTTCTTATATTCTTCACCAAAGCCCGCGCTCAGAGTTTGGGAATTTGAAAATATGGAACCGGGATTGCTTTTATTTCTGGCATATCTATATGAAAATATCCAATGGCCCGCGTATAAAGTGGGAGAAAAAGATAGAGATTTATCTTCGTGGACATCATGATATTTTATATAGGAAATGCCGAAGGTTAAGACAAGGTTTTTGTTTTCAAGGGTTTTAAAATTGAAATTATTATCGAGGCGTATTTTTTGTGTATAGTCAGAATTTGAACCGAAAGACAGGGAAGAATAGGTATAAAATTTATCACTCCAATCTTTATAAGCCGCCCCTGAAGCAATTATTGATAAACCGGAATCTCGCCAAAGGCGGTCAATTTGAATGAAAGATGCATTCGACCATTCCGGCTTAAAACTATAGACTAAAGAACTTGTCTTCCAGGCGCCATAAACATTATAAGGGCGTAATTCCTCAAGAGAAAAAGAAAATTCCAAACCGCGGTCAAGAGGTAAAAGAGTTTCATTTGGCGTGGAAAAACCTTTCAGAGGGATTAATATCAAAACAGTCGAAATTATTATCGCGTTTTTTTTAATTTTTTGAGCGTTTGAAGAAAAAATGTTCATTCTTTTTGTCCTTAAGCTCTATATAATAGTAATTTTCATCTTTTGAAAAATAGTCTTTTGGCTTAATAAATTTATTAATAGGCACTGCCATAAAAATATCTTTAAGCGAGTCCTTATTTTTAACTTCAATAGATAGGCTGTCTTTCTTGATTTTAAATTCTGAGGAGGTTTTTAAAAAACGTTCAATAAATTCGGCAAAATAAACCATGGTATTTACATTTAAACGGCCCGTATCTTGCCTTTTTATAAGGTGATTCAGGAAATTTTTAACAACCTTTGGGTATTCATTTCTAACATCATATATATGAGAATACATAAGTCTTATTACTCTGTTTTTTTCCGCATAGTCCGCCATGGAGTAAAGCCAGGAGCGCATTTCTTTTTTGCTTCTACCTGCTTTATGCATTTCATAAAATGAAGCGTCTTTTCCAAAAGGCGTTACGGGAAAGGCTATAACTTTATCTGAGACCATTTTGCCATTAAGAAAAGTTCTGTTGGGAGCGGAGCCAGTGTCGCCGGTATAGTAATAAGCTTTTATTTTCATATCTTCAAGAATCTTTGTTACTGTTGGAGGATGAATGCCGACAGGAGCTGAATATTCCCTTATGGGCCGACCCATAACACTGCTCAAACAATCATTATTCATCCTTATATATTTTTCAATTTTTTCTATGCTAAATTTGTTTTCTTCCATATTCTTTGCAAACCAATTATGTCCCCAGCCGCCATGAGAGCCTATTTCTCCATAAGGCATAATTTGTCGCACTATTTTTTTACCTTTACCGCAGGCGTCAAATCCATGGCCATCTCCCGGTTTGTCATTAAAAGTGCCGGCTGTAATGTCTATGGAATATTTTAATTTTTTATTAAAATAGCCGTTTCTCAAAGCCCAAGGCAGAGTTTCATGCTCTATGGAAGAATCAATATGCCAATTTATTATTATACCGCCTATACCTTTTGGAGTATTCAATAAATGAGGGATTTTAACTATCTTTAAAAGGAAAGTTCTCATAATGGCTCTTAAAGGCAAGTCATCGGAATACATTTTTACTTTTCCAAGAGGTATATTTACAAAAAGAGCAGTCCCTTTCCCTAAACGGTTTAAGGTTATGGCGGGATATTTTTCTCCCTCTTGGCTAACCGCATAAGCATAAATCTGTTCATCCTTGAGTTCTTTTTCTGCCTCGACTCGGGCTATGGGATATTTTAATTTACCATAGGAATAACCGCTTAACATTAAATTTTTATCAAGTTTTCCCGGAGTTATTTCAAAAAAATCAGCGGACTTTCTGTCTTTAAATTTGAAATAGCCGTAAACATAGGTTCTGGCTTTATATTTGCCATAAGTGCTGGTATTAACCAAGGTGATTTTAGAAAATAAATCTTTTGGCAAATAGGCGCCTTGTTTATTTTTTACGCCGCCATTATATATAACCGCTATATTGCCACCCGCTTTTACGAATTCATTAGCCCAAAGTTTAAAACCATCATGTAATTTTTGAGCCGCTTCATCGGGAAAAATTAAGGCTATTTGATTTTTACCCAAGGTTTTCGGATTTTTTCTTAAGAGGCGGGAGGCGGTTATTGTTTTAAAGGGAAAGCCTTCTTCCTTAAAAACACTTTCAAAAGCTTTTATTTCAAGATTGTTTATTTTAATTTCATCATTGCCGGCTATAAGATAAACGGGAGTTTCATAAGTTTGAAAACCTTGAAATTTAAAAATTAGAGCAAAAAGCAAAAGAGATAAAAGAGTAATGATTATAGTGGACTTTTTCATATTATCAGGCCTTTTCCTTCAGTATTGATATACCCGTATATTTTAACATTAGTATCCAGAATGATTTGTTTTTTTGCTATTACAGATTTAATTTTTCCTTTTTGGCCTATAATGGAACCTTGAGAAATTATAATTTCACCTTGCGCAAATACATTGCCATAAATTTCACAATCTGGACCGATGATTATGTCGCTTTCCGAAAAAACATTCCCATAGACTTTAATGTTTTCTTTGAGAAAGATAGCCGCATGGCTTTTGATACTTTTTTTAAAGACAGCCTTTTCATTAATTATAATGGCAGTTCTCGATATTAAATCATCTTTAATCAAAGATTTAGCCTCTATGATTAAAACTTTTTCTTCATTTAAAAGTTTTAAATCTTCAAGGCGCTTGGAGAAAAGTTTTTCCACGGCGCTCGTTTGTATATTTGAAGCCGTTATAATTTCCTTGGCATAGATGCTTTTAAATTCACAATTTCCCCCTAGAGTTATGGCTTCCTTGCTGCTTAAATTTATTCCAAGTTTGGCATTTTTACCTATTGTTATATTATTTTCTGAGCTAAGCCATCTTTTTATGGTAATACCGTCTCCTGCGCTGACGGAGCCTTCAACGGCCAATGCCCTAAAAGTATTATTTGCCGCGATTGAAACATCCTGGCCGACAAAAACTTCTTTTAAAAAAACGCAGCCTTCTTCAGTTGATAATGAGTCTTTGTCCCATAATAAGTTTTCATAAATAGAGTTTTTAGGGGTTTTAAAATTGGTGCTTATTTCAAGGGTTTCTTTTTTTGATAGAAATATTTCAATTTTATCGGAGGGGGCGGAATGATTTTGGATGTTTTTGAGTAGGAGATTGCGAAATGATGTGTAAAAATAAAAAGGATCTTTTGTAAAAGCTTGATTTATAAATAAAGGTTTGTCATCTTTTGGTTTGAAAAGTTCATAAAAAGCGGCGACAAAAGGCAAGAAAAAAAGCAAGACATAAAGAAGTCCCGTTAATATGAAAACAGCGTTTCCTTTCAATAAGGCATTATTATAGGCAAAAGCGAGATTAATGCAGAGAATAAGAACTATTAAAATTATGATTATGGCTTTCTTCATGATTTTCTGAACCTCTCGGTTTTTTGCCAAGTGGAAGCTTTGCCCAGAAAGTGATTCGCAAAAGCATTGATAAAGCCGTCGGATAAATAAAAAGCATTGTAAAATACATTGATAATCATAAAAGGCAATAGTCTTATTCTGTAAGTGGAACCATCTAAAAAAGTGGCTATACCTATTTGGAAAAAAGATGAAAAATTGCCAAAAGCGTTGAAAGCTATTACCGCGAAGAAAAGCGGCAAAAGCAAAGTGTAAAGGGCCTCCCCGGCGAGAAATAAAACAAGCAAGGCTCCCACTGCGCCTAAAAATAAAGGCGGCAAAGAATAAATGGAAAGTAAGAAAACGCCATCAAGTTTGGTTAAAAAGCCGATATTTTTGGATTTGAGAAAAAGAAAGATAAACCTTAATAATACTTGCGTATGGCCTTGCGCCCAGCGTTTTATTTGTCTGCCTCTAACTTCAAAATTTTCAGGCGCTTCTTCATAACATTCAAGCCTATTGGCATAAACTACTTTTTTGCCGCTTATAAAAAGTTTTAATGTAAGTTCGGTATCTTCGGTTAATATATTGGGGTCAAAACATTGTTTTGAATTAGTGTTCATGCAATAACTTTTTCTAAAGCCGCCCACCGTGCCGCCATATTGCGGCACAAGGCCCAGATTATAGCGCGCTTGTTGGTCAACCTGATAACCCCCGGAGCGTTCAATATCAAGCAAGCGTGTTAAGAGATTTGAGGATACATTTTCAGGTATGACTCTGCCCATAACGGAACCCACTTCGGGGTCATTAAAGGCAACCGCTATATCTCTTAAGATTCCTTTAGGGGGAGTATAATCGGCGTCAAAGACAATGATAATATCATTTTTTGTTTTTAGCAAAACCTCATTCATGGCTGCAGGTTTGCCTCTTCTGCCCTCATTGCGTTCCACAGGTTTTATTATTGGATATTTAGCGGCATACTTATCAAGTATTTTTTGCGTGCCGTCAGTGGAATGGTCATTTATGGGAATTATTTCAATTTTATCTTTAGGATAATCGGCATTAATTAAGCTCTCC
>CAZHQC010000087.1:0-10052 GCA_964534135.1 uncultured Elusimicrobiaceae bacterium
TGTTGTATTGGCCCGCATAAGAGCCCACGAAAGAATTATAATTCCCCGTGGTGTTGTAACCCGCATAAGTGCCCACAAAGGAATTAAAATTCCCTGTATTCATCTTTCCCGCATTAATGCCTATACCTAAACTACCGGTTCCAGACAATATGTCCATCACCACGTTTCCACCTATTTTATATCTTCCCGCTGTTATATCACTTGAAGTATTAATGCCATAAGCGCCCATTTGTAAAGTGGTTGTAGCCACATGATTACCTAAATTATCCGCCCCGCCGATATTGGTTAAATTCGAACCGTCGCCATAAAAAGAGGTAGCCGTCAAATTTCCCGCAATGGTAATATCTTTGGTAGATAAATTTCCAGTAATAGCTCCACCAATATTTAATTCATTTGTGACATCAACAGCAGAAGCGTTTATGTCATAGCCGATTATAATATTGCTTGACCCTGTTTTTAAATTATCTCCCGCTTTATAACCTAAAAGAATATTGTTCGAACCGCTTGAAAGACCTAAACCAGCCCTATAACCCATAATAGTTGAATTGGAAAAAGATTCATTATTAGTTCCAAAACCCGCATAATAACCCAATATTGAATTAGCTGAACCCGTTTTATTATTATAACCTGCTCCATCACCTAAAAAAGAATTTTCATTTCCACTTTCATTTCTATTACCGGCGCCATATCCTACAAAGGAGTTTTTACCTCCATTTATATTTCTGTTCCCGGCAGCAAAACCAAGAAAAACATTTGAATCTCCTGATGTATTACTATAGCCGGCTTGATAACCGATAAAAGAATTCCAGCTAGCCGTATTTACCCTACCCGCATCAATACCTATACCCATACTTCCTGTACCGGGTAATATTGCAACAATAGTACTTCCATTTATCTGATAACGCGCTGCTGTTATATCACTTGAAGTATTAATTCCATAAGCGCCCATTTGTAAAGCTTGAGTCGCAGTATGGTTACCTAGATTATCTCCAGATATTCCGGTTAAATTGGTACCATCACCATAAAATTCATTCGCATGCAATTCTCCAAGTACGGTAACACTTGAACTCCCAATTGTTCCCTTTATTAATCCGCCGATATTTAATTCATTTGTTGCCCCGAAACCACCCGAAGCTTCTAAATCATAACCGATTATAATATTGCTTGAACCTGTAGTAAGATTATCGCCAGCTTTAAAACCTAAAAGTATATTATCGGAACCTGTGGTTATAGCAAAGCCCGCCTGATAACCCATAAAAGTGGAACTTGAAAATGAATTAGGATTACTACTATATCCAGCCTGATAACCGAATATAGAATTGGCGCTTCCCGTCTGATTCCAATAACTAGCCTTAGAACCCAAAAGAGAATTAGTTCTACCCGTAGAGTTGTAATATCCGGCCTCATTTCCAATAAAGGAATTATTTGAACCCGTAGTATTATATCTTGCGGACTGATACCCCATAAAGGAGTTTGAACTACCGATACTATTTGCATATCCCACATAGTAACCAACAAAGGAATTGTTAGAGCCTGTGGTATTAATACCGCCTGCATTATTACCAATAAATGAATTAGAGGAACCAGTGTTATTGTTTGCTCCTGCATAATAACCAAGAAACACATTATCATTACCGGAAGTATTGGAAGTGCCCGCAGAGTTCCCCATAAAAGCATTTTTCTCCCCAGTAGTATTATGCCTTCCAGCGGCATTACCGATAAAGGAATTATTAGAACCCGTGGTACTTAACTGACCAGCCTGGTAACCCACTATTAAATTGCCAGTGCCGATATTAGATTTACCAGCAAGAAGCCCTATACCCATACTACCGCTTCCAGGCAATATCGCTAATACTGTACTTCCATCTATTTGATATCTTGCCGCAGTTATATCACTTGAAGTATTAATGCCATAAGAACCCATTTGTAAAGTGGTTGTAGCCACATGATTACCTAAATTATCCACCCCATCGATATTGGTTAAATTCGAACCGTCGCCATAAAAAGAGGTAGCCGTCAAATTTCCCGCAATGGTAATATCTTTGGTAGATAAATTTCCAGTAATAGCTCCGCCGATATTTAATTCGTTTGTCGCGGTTCCACCACCTGAAGCATCTAAATCATAACCAATTATTATATTATTCGAGCCCGAAGTCAGGTTGTCGCCCGCCTCGGAACCGAGAAGTATATTGGAATTGCCGCCGCTCAAACTGTAACCGGCCCTATAGCCGACAATAACCGAGTCTGAAATGGAATCCTCGGGATGGGGACCGTCGGTCCAGCCGCCGGCCTTATAGCCAATGGCCACATTACGCGACCCCTCCATGTTGCGGTCCAAGGCGTCGGTGCCGACAACGGTATTCTCATTGCCCGTAGTATTGACGTAGGCGGCGTCGTGACCAAAAAAGGAGTTATTATTGCCCGAGGTATTGGAGTGGCCCACGCCATAGCCCACGAAAGAGTTATTACCCCCCGTGGTATTGGAGTAGCCCGCTTGACCGCCCAAGAAAGAGTTATTATTGCCCGTGGTGTTGAAGAATCCCGCAAAATAGCCAATGAAAGAGTTATAATTCCCCTCGGTATTAGTGTAGCCCGCATAAGTGCCTAGGAAAGAGTTACCACCACCCTCGGTATTGGAGAGGCCCGCCTGATAGCCCAAGAAAGAGTTATAATTCCCCGTGGTGGTGTTGAAGCCCGCTTGACCGCCCACGAAAGAGTTATAGCTTGCCGTGGTGTTGTTGTAGCCGGCATGATGTCCCAAGAAAGAGTTATTATTGCCCGAGGTATTGCCATAGCCGGCGTTATCCCCGATGAAAGAGTTATAGCTTGCCGTGGTGTTGCTGTAGCCGGCATGATGTCCCAAGAAAGAGTTATTACCGCCCGAAGTATTGCTATAGCCGGCCTCGCGTCCCAAAAAAGAGTTGTCGGTGCCGTCGATGTTTGAGTAGCCGGCCCAGTGGCCCACAAAAGAGTTCCTGGCGCCGCCGGTATTAAAGTAGCCGGCCTGATGACCTACAAAAGTATTCAGGCCATTCATTGAATTTGCTCCTGCGCCGAAGCCGACCGCCACCAGTGACCCGACCTCCGAGTTATACACCCGCAAAACCGCCTGGCCGTTTATCTGGTAGCTCGCCGCGGATATGTCGCTCGAAGTATTAACTCCATAAGCGCCCATTTGTAAAGCTTGAGTCGCTGTATGATCGCCTAAATTATCCCCGGAAAAGCCACTCATATTGGTTAAATTCGAGCCATCGCCATAAAAAGCATTGGCGTTAATATTACTTGAAGTGTTTATCCCATAAGAACCCATTTGTAAAGTTGTAGTCGCAATATGATTGCCCATGGTATATCCACTTAATGCGGAACCGTCTATGGCGGGCAAATTTCCCGTTAATCTTCCTGCCGGCAAATCAATATCTTCAGCAACTGCGGCCGCCACCATAGCATATGGAGAAGCTACAATCTCTTCCCTCGGAGTTAATGTAACGCCACCAACTTCTATTTCAAGCCACCTGGGCTCTCTAAAAACAGAGGCAGACAATGTTGGATTTCCATTGCTTAAAATAGCGCTAAATACGCCATTAGTAATATCCAAAGCCGTTGAATCGCTGGTCCAGTTAAGAGTTCCGCCTGTTAAGTCATCATAAATTCTAAAAACAAAAATTTTACTTCCGGTATAATCGGAGCCGTCTATTTGAATTTTACCCTGATAGTTTATTTTCTTAGGCACAAAATTTGCCGGCATGGAATAGGCAAAAGTAGCCATGCTTAAAATTATCGCAAGAAATATATTTATTATTTTCATTGTATGTTCTCCGTATTATTAATTACCTTATAATCATTATTTTTCCGGTCTTTCTGTCCGCGCCGGATTTTACCGTATAAAAATAAACTCCGCTGGCTAAATTACGGCCATTATCGCCTTTAACATTCCACTCCACATAAGTATTACTATCGGATTTGTTTATACTCTTAACGCATTCACCGGATAAATCGTAAATTTTTATTGTCGCATTAGAAGACAAAGCATCAAATCTGATTCTGGTATGCCCCAATGAAGGTTTATAGGGAACGGGATAAGCATAAATACTACTGGGCACAAAAAGAGATGGAATAATAGCGCTTGTAAGACCGGCGCTCACTATTATATTGCCACCTTCAACTTTTGTCCACCCTATGCCAGAACCTATACCGAAAGGGCTTATGGATATATTACCACCAAAAGAACCTTGACCGCCGGATTGCCAGGCGCCGGATTTTAAAACAGTAGCAGAATAAACATTAAAGGAGCTAAACAACAAACCGGTAAATAATAAAGAAATAATGGATATCTTTTTATAATTTTTAGAATAACTCATAAATTTAAATTTCACTTATTTTCCTCATCAGTTTTTTCTACTTCAGTCTTAGTATCTTGCACTTCATCAATAGGTTCTTTTATAGGCAATGATTCTCTATAATGTTGATCGCCGACGGTAAACTTTATGGAATCTAAAAGAACGCCGTTTTCATCAACAACTTCAACCTTCCAACGACCCCAGAAAACTCCTGTGGTGCTCCATGTCCGCCAACTTCCCGCTTTGACAGGCAAATTGATTCCTACAACTTTTTTCCCGTCAACATACCAAATGTGCTTGATTTTAATCGGGAATTTTGTGGAAATTATTTTAGTCCAGCAGTATACGCGCTTTACCTTTAAATTGAAAGTTTTTGAAACATTCTGCGGCTCCCGATCAAATATGGATTCCCCAATTTTTATCCCGACTGACTTGAGCACAGGTTCTGTTATAGACAATGATCCGCTATAATATTGATCGCCGACGGTAAACTTTATGGAATCTAAAAGAACGCCGTTTTCATCAACAACTTCAACCTTCCAACGACCCCAGAAAACTCCTGTGGTGCTCCATGTCCGCCAACTTCCCGCTTTGACAGGCAAATTGATTCCTACAACTTTTTTCCCGTCAACATACCAAATATGCTTGATTTTAGTCGGGAATTTTGTGGAAATTATTTTAGTCCAGCAGTATACGCGTTTTACCTTTAAATTAAAAGCGTTTGAAACGTTCTGCGGCTCCAGGTCAAGTATGGATTCCCCAATTTTTATCCCGACTGATTTGAGAGGCGAAGCAGGCAAACTTTCAATTGTTTGCGAAGAAATTGTAATGGGGGAAATGGGAATCTGCGGTTTGGCAATAATTTCCGTAGCTTGCGTTGAAATCTGAACTTCCGGCGCGGATATTATTACTTCAGGTGTAGGCGACACAGCTTCCGGCGCGGATATTATTACTTCAGGTGTAGGCAACACAGCTTCCGGCGTAGATATAATAACTTCCACTGGTTTCTCTATTACAGGTTCAGCAATAGTTTTTACAACCGAAGATACTTCTTTAACATCTTCAATGATTTCCTCTGTAGTTGAAGAAGTTATTTCTCTCACGGCATTATCCACTTTATCTGATTTCTGCTCTCTGATTTCTGCTCTCTGCAACGCTACTTTATTTTGAGCAAATTTAAGTGTTAAACCAAATCTATGAACATTACCAAATTCTCCATAATCGGCAAAAGCATAATCTATATTCATATCCATTTTCTTTGAAAGATTAAAAACATAACCCAAACCATATGTTAGATGCGAAACTAAATCTCTTGAATTCTGCCAACCTAATCTAAAGAAAAATTGCTCATTAAGAATAGTTTCAATACCGGCTCTAAAAGATTTTTTACCGTCAGCCGGAATTATTATTTCAGCGCTATAAAGACATTTAAGATTAAAAATATCTTTTCCAAATAAAAGCCCGGCTTTCATTCGGAAAGGAAGATAAAAACTGTCCTCTATAAACTTCATTTTTGTGCCCATGTTTTCAGCCACAAAAGAAAAATTAAAATTTTCAATTGAAGTTTCAGCTAAAATACCCAAATCAATCGCAAAAGCATTTGCCCTTTCGGTGTCCAATCTTTCAGTGATATATTTAAGATTTAAGCCAAGACCTATTTCCTTGAAAAATCTTGAACCTTTTAAATTTATTTTTTTTGAATGAGCCAAACTAACAGCTAAATCGACCGAGCTTACGGAATCGATTGGATGACCTATATCATCGTAGCCGTCTATGGAATCTATTGACAATGAATTTATAGCTATGGCGCTGACCGCTCCATTTCTATGAGGCTTAGCTAAAGACAACCAATCATGTTTAAAGTCACCGATATAATTGGCGCGCATAAACGAAACAGCCATATTATCTATGAAAGCTAAACTGCCGGGATTATAATATATCGAATCGGGTGAACCTTTGAAGGCTGAAAAAGCACCGCCCAAGGCGGCCGGCCTTGCGCCAACGGGAATTTTTAAAAATGTGACTGATGCGCCTTTTGAAATTGAAGGAAGACTTATAAGAAAGAAAAAAATAAAGGTAATTTTAATTATGGAAAAATTATTTTTCATATTGTAAATCTTAAATACCCAACCTTTGAAGTTCGAAAAAAATTTAAGTCAAAATTTATAAAACTATTTAACTAAGTTTAATTATTTTAACAAAAGGACTTTTTGCTAACAACTCAAATACAAATCAAATTTTTTCTAAAAAACTGCGCCCGGCGGGAATCGAACCTGCAACAAAGGCTTCGGAGGCCTCTATTATATCCATTTAACTACGGGCGCTAAAACAACTAATAAAAAGATATCAAGGCACAAAGCAAACCACTAAGTTCAACTCTATTTCTTAAGCCAGTCTTCCATCAAAACTTTAATCTGCGTTTGATACCGCAAACCTGATATTTTTGCCTTAGCCTTAAAAGACTTAAGCATAATTTCCAGAATTTTAATACTTATAAGTTTACTCTTTTATTTATCCTTTCCCAAGTAAAGATATTTAAAATCCTCAAGAAAAAAATAATCTGTTTGGAAGTCATCTTTTTGCAATAGCTCAAATAATCATCTGAAAAAATCTGTCTGCCTTTCATTTTAGCTTCTCCAAAGCTTTTACATCCTCTAAATCCTGAACCCAAGCGCTCTGCCGTTTCATTTTTATAAGCTCGTCAATTGATAATATTGGCAGTTTAATGCCTTCAGATTTTATATTTTTTATAGTCATAAAAAATAGTGTAACAATACTATCCCTCCAAAAAGGCACCTGTTACCTTTTTGATGTTTTGCACTGTTTAGCCCAATCCCTTATATAGTTTATGGTGTCGGCTTTTATAATTGAAACCGGTCCTGAAAAACTAAGCCACTTAATACCTACCACATGCTAGACCCACCATTGCCGTAACAGACCCAACCGGAACCGGTTCCAATCAGAGTGACAGCTGTTCCGCTTTCATAGCTGCCATATGAATGGAAATACCTGATTGCGCAGGGATTGTAACTATAATTACCCAGAAGGGGATTACTTCCCGCATTGAAGTTTACAGTATAATAGTTGGAGGTCGGGCCTTTGACAGCAATCACCTCAATCCTTTGCCCGGATGTAACCGTAGAAGGCAAATTCATCGTGAGAGTTGTGGAAACGCTGGGATTATGACTCAAATCCAGCAAAACATACTTATTTTCCGTTCCAGTCAATGAATAACTGTTGGCGGTGAAGCTGGAATAGGTCAAGGCCATAAACGTACTGTCGTCAGCCCTATTTATTCCTGTTAAATTTGAGCCGTCGCCATGAAATTCATTCGCATGCAATTCGCCAAGAACCGTAATACTTGATGCCGCCATATCGCCGATTATAACTCCACCGATATTTAATTCATTTGTCACATTAACAGCCGAAGCGTTTATGTCATAGCCGATTATAATATTGCTTGAACCGCTCGTTAAATTATCGCCCGATTGAAAACCTAAAAGGATATTATCACTGCCGGTACTCAAACCATATCCCGCTTTATAACCCATAATAGTTGAACTGGAGAACGAATTATAGCTCCCCGCGCCATAACCACCCGCCATATAACCCACAATAGAGTTACCCGCGCCAGTCTGGTTATAGTAACCCGCCTTACTGCCCAGGAAAGAATTATAATTCCCCGTGGTGTTATTGTTGCCCGCTCTATAGCCCAAGAAAGAGTTATCACGCCCCGTGGTGTTTTTTTCGCCCGCATTATTGCCCAGGAAAGAGTTATAATTTCCCGTGGTATTTTCTTTGCCCGCCCAATAGCCCAGGAAAGAGTTCTCATCCCCCGTGGTGTTTTTTTCGCCCGCTTGGCCGCCCAGAAAAGAGTTCTTCTGCCCCTCAGTGTTGGAGTAGCCCGCTAAATAGCCCGCAAAAGAGTTATAATTCCCCGTGGTGTTTTTGTAGCCCGCCTTATGGCCCAGGAAAGAGTTAAATTTTCCCGTATCGTTGGAGTAGCCCGCATTATAACCGATAAAAGAATTATAATCTCCATCATTCACCTTTCCCGCATCAATGCCTATGCCTAAACTACCGATTCCAGGCAATATTGCCACAACCGTACTGCCGTTTATTTGATAACGGTCCGCACTTGCATCGCCTGCAATTGTAATATCTCCGGTGGACAAATCTCCAGTAATAGCTCCACCGATATTTAATTCATTTGTTGCCCCGGAACCACCTGAAGCATTTAAATCATAACCGATTATTATATTGCTTGAACCTGTTGTTAAATTGTCGCCGGCTTTAAAGCCTAAAAGGATATTATCGGAACCTGTGGTTAAAGCAAAACCCGCCTGATAACCCATTATCGTTGAACTTGAAAATGAATTATATCCACCCCCACCATAACCGCCCGCATAAGAACCCACAATAGCGTTACCCGCGCCGGTCCGGTTCCAGTAGCCCGTATAATTGCCTAGGAAAGAGTTATTATTCCCCGTGGTATTGTAGTAGCCTGCTTTATAGCCCAGGAAAGAATTATAATTTCCCGTGGTGTTTTCTTTGCCCGCGTCATCACCCAGGAAAGAATTATAATTTCCCGTGGTGTTTTCTTTGCCCGCACCATAGCCCACAAAAGAATTATTTTTCCCCGTGGTGTTTTTGTAGCCCGCCTGATAACCCAGGAAAGAGTTATTATACCCCGTGGTGTTGAAGTAGCCCGCTTGACCACCCACGAAAGAGTTATTAAACCCCGTGGTATTGGAGTAGCCCGCGCCATAGCCCAGGAAAGAATTATAATCTCCCGTAGTGTTTTCTTTGCCCGCACTATAGCCCAGGAAAGAGTTAGCCTCCCCCGTGGTGTTGGAAAAGCCCGACTGAAACCCCAGAAAAGAATTATTATTCCCCGTGGTGTTCTTGTAACCCGCCATATAGCCCACAAAGGAGTTCTGCCCCCCCGTGGTGTTCTTGTCGCCCGCATAAGAGCCCAGGAAAGAATTATAATCTCCCGTGGTGTTGGAGTAGCCCGCTAAATAGCCCACAAAAGAGTTATAATGCCCCATGGTGTTGGAGTAACCCGCTTGATTGCCCAAGAAAGAATTAAAATTGCCCGTGGTGTTTAAGTAGCCCGCATTATAGCCCACAAAGGAATTATAATTTCCCGTATTCACCTTTCCCGCATCAATGCCTATACCTAAACTACCGTTTCCAGATAATATGTCCACCACCACGCTTCCACCTATTTTATATCTTCCCGCTGTTATATCGCTTGAAGTGTTTATTCCATAAGAACCCATTTGTAATGTTGCTGTAGCCGTATGATCGCCTAAATTATCACCTGAAAGTCCGGTTAAATTTGAGCCGTCGCCATGAAATTCATTCGCATGCAATTCGCCAAGAACCGTAATACTTGATGCCGCCATATCGCCGACTATAACTCCGCCGATATTTAATTCATTTGTGACATCAACAGCGGAAGCGTTTATGTCATAGCCGATTATTATATTGCTTGAACCGGTGGTTATATTGTCTCCCACTTGAAAACCTAAAAGTAAATTATCACTGCCGGTACTCAAATTATATCCCGCTCTATAACCCATAACAGTTGAATTTGAAAATGACTTATTATAAGTGCCGTGACCTGCTTCATTACCAAAAATAGAATTGGCCGAACCCGTGGTATTATTGTATCCCGCGTAATAACCCATAAAGGAATTACTCTCACCC
>CAZHQC010000088.1:0-1905 GCA_964534135.1 uncultured Elusimicrobiaceae bacterium
TAAAAATAATATTCTTTTCATAAATTTTCTCAACAAAATAATTTTCCACTTACGGTGGAAAATGGTTCACCATAAATGGTGGCTAACCCCATTTTTGGCGATTGGTAAATCGCCGGCTACAATTACGGATAATTTATTTACACATTTTTTAGTTATGAACCAAAGGTAACAGGTGCCTTTGGGTATATAACTTAACTGTTACAACGGCAAAAAAAGTAAGAACCGTCCCTTTTACCTCATTTGTTTTAAATTATATTTTACTCTATTACTCTACTTTTTACTAATTAAAATCGTCCCCTTATAATTGTGAAAAATGTTAGTTTTGGGACAGCCTCCCATCCCCTTTTATTAACATGATTTGTGAAAATTAAAACTCTTATTGCCACTTTTCAATATCTATTTCTTTTTCAGCCTTAATAATCTTTCTTGAACTATTTCTTCAAACTTAGTTTTATAAATAGAATTTAAAAAAGAACTTTTTATCATGTTTAAAATAGGATCTTTAAAATTAATAATTGAATCAATGGCATTTAAAACGGCTTTTGAATCAATACCCAAATAATCGGCAAAATCCTCAAAATCCTTTCTTTCCAATTTATTTTTTTTGCCTCCTAAAGGAAGCCCCAAGTCTTCTTCATCAGGTAAATAAATTTTTGAGGATACAAAATCATAACAAGGCACCAGCGAATTTTGTCCGTTCGCGGGCGTAAGCAAAGACCAATTTTTAAGATGCATATCGCCATTGCCTATTGTGAAATTCAAAAGTAGCCGCTGAAAAAAATCAAACAAATCCAAATATGGATTAGCGCTATTTTTTTTAATCGCGTTTCCCACAGCTTCCAAAGAACTTGAATATTTGGCCTCGGGAGAAAGATTTAAAATTTGCGCCATATCTTCTTTATGAATTTTTTCATTATTGCCTATTCTGTCAAAACGCTTGATAACATAAGCAAGCTTGCCATCCGCCATTTTAAATAATCCGTGAGGAGGAACCTTCATTTTAAGTTCTTGAGCGATACTCATGCAAAGATTCTCATTCAAGGGAAGTTCAGGAAATTCATTAGGCTCGGGTTTTAAAATATATGTTCCGCCCTCGTCCGCTATTTCAAGCTGCTTATTGACGGAATTAAGTTTTAACAAGGCTTTTATTTGCACGCCGGCTATAGACATTTTCCCCGAAGCCCTGCCCACCTTTGAAGG
Organism: uncultured Elusimicrobiaceae bacterium; assembly: GCA_964534135.1. Lineage (GTDB taxonomy): Bacteria > Elusimicrobiota > Elusimicrobia > Elusimicrobiales > UBA9959 > JAKLQJ01. The sequence goes on from CAZHQC010000088.1 coordinate 1,201, forward strand.
AAGATCCGCAATGCCAAATTTTATCTCAGGCGTCCAAGCAACGCCAAAAAGCGCATTAAGGCATTTTTTGTGATACCTCAAAGAACCTGTTTCTTTTTGACAAGAAAGACATTTCATTTAAAATTATTCTCCTCGGCAATTATGGAAACCGCTCCTATAGTATCTTTACCTACATGCAATAATAATTCAAATTTATTATTCTCATCTATTTTTAAGGCTTTACTGGTTACATGCAATAGCCAGCCTTCAGGCAAAAGCCCTTCAAAAAATGGGAAAAGAGTTTTAGACTGGAATTTTTTGACCTCAAGCGGAAACGACAAACTGATGGGTCTTGATTGACTATCGCTAATATACTCCGCATTATATTCAAAAATATAGGAATCATCAGTATTCCATAATACCCCGGCTTTTTTATTACCGTAATAAATTAAAGCTCTTTGATTTTTCATTAAAAGTCTACCGGACCCAAAGTTTTGCCAAACAATTTAAGAACCTTATTTACCGTATCAGTTTTAGCGTTTTTTTACCTTGCTCTAAATCTCTAACAAACCTAATTCCAACTCCTGCCCTTTCGGCTAAATCCTCTTGCCTTAGGCCAAGCTCTTTTCTTTTGGCTTTTATAAATTCTCTTATCTTATCCATAGTATACCTTATCAACCCCTAATATTATTGAAGTCCGACTTCACTATTTTAGATATTAGAATT
>CAZHQC010000088.1:2005-9911 GCA_964534135.1 uncultured Elusimicrobiaceae bacterium
TTATCAACCCCTAATATTATTGAAGTCCGACTTCACTATTTTAGATATTAGAATTCCACTCAGTAGGTTATAGAAAGTATTTTAAGTGGTCGCAATTTGCGATCAGACGCTTTTTAAAGAAAAAAGTTATTAAGATATATTAAACAACATCCCCTAAAACTAAGTGTCTTCAAATTTTCGCGCTTTCGTGTTTGCTTTTGCGCTTTTTGTGCCTTTTGTGGCTATATCTTTGTTTCCCTTCTCTTTGTACTTCCCCCTTTCATAAAGGGGGATTGAGAGGGATTTATCTGTTTCTTTTTGCCGTTTCTCAATCACTACTTTATTAATCCCCACCATGTTTCTCAAAAAATTCTTGAAGTTCGCTTAAACTGTTCACTTGTCCGCATTTTGGTATTGAATTTAAAAACCGGGTGCCGTAATAACGCGTATTTATTCTTGAATCAAGTATAACAACCGCTCCAAAATCGGTATTATTTCTTATCAAACGGCCAAAGCCCTGCCTGAATTTTATAATGGCTTTTGGAAGAACATATTCATTGAAAACATTCACGCCCTTGGCGGCCATCCGTTCATGTTTTGCCTCTTCCACGGGATTCCCCGGCGAAAGAAAAGGAAGCTTGGTTATTATCACACATGAAAGAGCCGGACCGGGAACATCTATCCCCTGCCAAAAAGTATCCGTGGCCAATAAAATACCGTTACCGCTTCGCTTGAATTCATTTAAAAGCCGCTCAGGCGATTTATCCCCTTGTTTTAAAATCGGCCTGTTTATTGAAGCATCCGACAAAATTTGGGAGGATTTTTCCAAAAGCCGCCAATTTGTATATAAAACAAAGATTCCCCCCGGCACATTGTCTATAATATGGGGAATCCGTTTAAGCAAAAATGATTCATAAGCATTTTGATCTTTGGGGCTTGGAATATCCGACATATTGTAAATAGCGGCTTGCCGTTCATATTTAAACGGAGAATTCAAAAGCGTCTCCATGGGCTCATCAAGACCAAGACGGGATTTGGTCATGGAAAAAGAACCGTTAATCGCCAAAGTGGCCGAGGTTAAAATGACGGGACAATGCTTATTGAAAAGATTTTTCCTAAGCTCATCTGAAACATCCAAAGGCGATTTATTAAGCGACACAAAAGATTTTCTCTTGGATTTTCTTATTTCAATCCAATAGGCGTGATTATTGCCTTTGCATTCGCGAAAAGAACTCAATTGTTCCAATATTTCCACACATCTGTTTTTATGGGCTTTTATTTCTTTTTCTTCCTCATCGCTCCGGCTTAAAGAAAGCGCGTCCGTAAGAAGAGAATTCAAATCCTGAAGAGGTTTTAAAAGGTGGTCGCCAATAAAATTCGGCTCCATGATTCTTTTGGCGATAAACTGACCCGCGGTTTGCGAAAAATCAAACTTTTCCCTGATTTCCTGAAAGAATATTTTTGCCGCGAAATGAATTTCGCCCACACTTTCTTTAACGGACACGCGCCAAATGTCCGAGCGGCCTTTCAGGTTTTTAACCAAGCCGCGGCCGGATTTTAAATTGCATATATCGTCCAATAGTCTTTTTATTTTCCAATTCGTCAAAGAGAATCCCAGAAAATTGGACGCCACTTCTTCCAAATTGTGAGCTTCGTCAAATATAACGGCGGCAAAATTATGAATGGGAACGCCCGTAAAAAAAAGATGCTGATTGGCTATAATGATATCGGATTGATTCGCGCGCTTGATATCTTTTTGACGCAAACAATCTTCCCTGTAACGACATTTTTTCCCCAAACAGCGATCGGGGTCCCTATTGATTCCCTGCCAAATAAGGTCACAAATAACAAAAGGTATTTTCGTCCTCAATCCGGAATTCGCCGACTTGGACCATTTTAAAAGTTTATCGTAAGTATCCTTTGACGCTTCATTATCAAACAATTCGGGCTCTTGCCTCAAAGCAGCATAAAACCTTCTTAAACACAAATAATTTGAAGAACCCATTAACAGCGCATATTTAAAAGATAGCCCCGCTTTTGACAAAGCCTTTTGAACTATCGGAAGGTCTTTTTTTATCAATTGCTCCTGAAGGGCTTTTGTATAAGTGGCGATTACCACTTTTTTCTTATTTTCAGCCGCCCACAAAGCGGCGGGTATCAAATAAGCCAATGATTTGCCGACACCGGTTCCCGCTTCAACAATCAGATGTTTTTGACTTGAAAGAGACTTCCAAACGGACGACGCCATTTTTGACTGTTCATCCCTCGGTTCAAAATTTTTTATCGCATGGGAGATAAACCCTTCACAATCAAAAAAGGACGATATTGAAACCTCATTTTTATCGGAAGATTTGGCTATGGTTTGTTTGTCGGTCATTTTTATTCAACTTAATGTTATTAAAGCAAATTGTGACCGAGTCCTCTTTGACAGCCTTGGTAAACTTAATCCTTATCATAAGCCTTAACTTCAGTTTTTTCACATAGCTCTAAAAATTTTAATTAAACCCGTCCATTTTAAAAAAGCACTATGGTCGTCCGATGTGCATAGCACTTTGTTACGACACCCGGCACAGCCTTGTGTTTTTTTACCCTCAGTAGATAGATTTAGTCGCTTGATAGGCATAGCCTCTGATGCGACACAGCCATAGTCTAGGTTATTTCCAGTGATTATCCCGCTATGCGGGACACTGGGAATGGTCGTCTGAGAGCATAGCTTTTGATACGACACCCAGCATAGCCTTGAAATCTCCAAAGGGTTATAATATTTTAATAAGAAGGTTTCCTCCCCCTTTAGCAAAGGGGGATTGAGGGGGATTTGTTGCAACGACAGGATTACCATCCCGCAAGAGTTTTGCTTTTGTTAAGCATGTCCGTGTTCACGAGTAAAGAAGTCGTCCAATTTTTCCCCTTGATTTTCTTCTCCCTCTTCACAGTCTTCTTGAAGATTGTGAGATTTTTCCAAAGGCGATAAACCGTTAAGCGTTTTATGCGGAAAATAATTCCAAACATCCATAAAAATCTTCAGAATTTTGTTCGCCTCATCATCGTTTTTAACATTGTCTAATAACTTTGTATTCTTCAAAACATCAAACATTTTTTTGCCGCTATAAATAAGCTTTTTCAATTCGCCAAAACTCAAATCAGTTTTCAATTCATTCAGCAATTCAACCGCCCTTTTTTCCGCATCTTCCCTTTTTTCCAAAAATTTCCGTTTGGACATTTGAGATTTATTGTCATGGTCCGGCCCAAATATTTTGCTTTCGCATACTTTATAAAGTCTTTCCAAACTTTCACTATAAAATATTTTCTCCATTATAAGCATTTGAAGACTTTTATAAACGCTCGGAGGAAAAGCGCAAACATATTTATAACGATTGAATTTTGGCTCGCGATATTCCGTCAAAAGACTCTCGGCGGCACTAACAAAACTATAAAATCTTTTGATATTTTTCAAATTTTTTTCTTGCCACACGGAATCAACGATATTTTTTTCAGCCAATTCCATTGTATAAGTTATTTCCACCATCAAATATTCCGCCGCATTAAGAACGGCCTGCCGCACAGTCCCCAAAGGATGCTGTACATACATAAGTAAAAATCGCGCTATTTCATCAAAATATTCTTCAAAAATAGTGTGCATGGCCCACTTTAGGTTATAAATAAAATAAGGCTTATGCTTATCATCCCATGACTTAAAATTTCTGATTTCATCAACAAAAACCTTGAATTTCGGGCCGTTTTCTTCCTTATTTGAAATATAATCGTGATTCCAAAATTGTTCTATTCCCTTTTGCGCCTCTTTAACTTCTTGAGGCATTCCCGTTTTAAGAACAAACATCAATTTTTTCAGCGGATTTCCCATAATATTCTCCCTTAAATTTCAAAAATTAATCCAAACCGCCCCTTTTACAAAAATTGATTATCCTGCATGATAGAATTTTTATAATCACCAGACATTATAAACACAGGAATTTTAAATAGACTTCTTTCAGTTAGAGATTATTTTCACTAAAACTGAAATATTTGTTTCCGCCAATAATAATATGATCGAGCAATTTAATATCAACCGTTTCAAGCGCTTTCCGAATAGCTTTTGTTATGTTTTTATCTTCTGCGGAAGGTTCCAATGAACCAGCGGGATGATTGTGCGCGATAATAATTCCTACCGTGTGATGATACAGGGCCCGTTCAACAACCTTGCGCGGGAATACCACAGAACGATTCACCGTTCCTGCTTTAAATGTCTCTATTGCTATAAGCTTATTACGGGTATCTAAAAACAACATTTTAAATTCTTCATCAGCCAAACCTTTAAGTGAGGCTTTTAAATAATCAAATACCATCTGAGGTGATGAAAGCAAATCCTTATTATGAATACCCTTTTCCATATACAAGATTGAAATATCTTTTAAAAATTTTAAAAATAAGACGGAATGTTCGGATATATCTTTAATACTTTGAAGCTCTTTTATATCGGCATCCAAAACGCCATTTAATGTTTTAAATTTGCCAAGCAATTCTTTGGCTATTGGTTTGGTATCCTTGCGGGCAATAGCATATGACAAAGCTAACTCTAGCACTTCATAATCTAACCAGCCAGCCATTCCGGATTTTTTGTATTTCCTTTTTATTCTTTGACGATGTCCAAGATAACTTGGTTTTTTCAATTCTTTAATTGTTTTTTTAGACATCTTTCCCCGCAAAATTTAATTAAAACCGGTTCCTTTTTTACATTTAAAATTTTTCCATTCAATTATTCCATCATCATAGTTCCATTGGTCTGGTTTTAAATCTCGTAAAAATTTAAATTTATTCAACCCCAACCATATGAATCGCCTTGCAACATAAACGCGTTTGTATATTGTTTACATGTTAGAACTTAACACGGATATAAATCAAGAACGCGCGTTAGATACTATAAAATGTCCGTAAACTCCATGCCTAAAAAAGTATTGACAAATTCATATTTAATGTATATAGTTATCAATAAATAGCGACATTTTATACGGAATTTATGAGACAAACCACAAAGAAAATGCTCAACTATTTTAAAAGGCATGGCGGCATTGCGCGATTATAAATTCAGGATTCCATTCGGATACGCTTAAGATTCTTGAAAAAGAAGATAAAATAGAAAAAAATTGCCAAAGGACTTTATCGCGTAACCGATTATAAACCCGATGCTTATTCCAATTTCACAATTGCGTCGCTTCAAACGCCGAGAGGTATTATGCAGATCTTAACATTCGCGGGTTTCACATTATTGGTGGCCGTCATTTCATATCTGGCGACACGGAAAACGAATGAGAAATCTTCGGACGGATATTTTTTAGGCGGCCGCAGTCTGACTGCGGGCGTTATCGCGAGCTCCCTGCTGCTCACCAACCTCTCCACCGAGCAGATAGTCGGCCTGAACGGCTCGGCCTACGCGAATGGCTTATCCGTAATGGCCTGGGAAAGCCTGGCGGCGATAGCCATGGTGGTGACCGCTCTGTTCCTGCTACCGAGATATTTAAAGGGAGGGCTTACCACGGTTCCCCACTGGCGGACAGGTTCGATGTCGCCACAAAAACCTGGACCTCCGCACTGTTCCTGACCGGCTATGTCGTGGTTCTGCTCCCGATAATCCTGTACTCGGGCTCCCTGGCGATAAGCGGGATGTTCGATGTTCCGAAATTACTGGGCGTGACCCATACACAATCTATCTGGATATGTGTTTGGGGGATCGGAATTATAGGCTCGATATACGCAATTTTCGGCGGGCTTAAAGCGGTGGCCGTGTCCGATTCGATAAACGCCATCGGGCTGCTTGTCGGCGGGCTATTGATCCCCGTTTTCGGACTGATGGCCATAGGTGACGGAAGCATCCTTCACGGCATTTCCATCCTGACAACAGAAAATCCGGATAAGTTCAGATCAATGGGAACGATAACGGACCCCGTTCCTTTCTACACCATTTTCACAGGAATGATGCTCGTACAGTTATTTTACTGGGGGACAAACCAGCAGATCATTCAAAGAGCCCTGGGGGCTAAGGATCTGAAGGAAGGCCAGAAAGGACTGCTCCTTGCCGCTTTTATCAAGATCCTGGGACCGGTCATTGTTGTACTGCCCGGCATTATCGCCTATCATTTATTCAGCGGAAAGCTGGCAAATGCGGACCAGGCTTATCCGATGCTGGTAAACCACGTCCTACCGGCTTCCCCTGATCGGCTTCTTCGCGGCCGTGCTGTTCGGCGCTATCCTCAGCTCTTTTAACAGCGTCCTGAACAGTTCCGTGACTTTGTTCGGGATCGATATCTACAAGCAGCATATCAACAAGGAGGCGGATGAAGCCACGGTCGTCCGCCGAGGCAAGATCTTCGGCATTATCCTGGCGATTGCGGCGATGTTCATTGCCCCCATGATCGCGAATGTGGGAGGGTTATTCGCATATTTGCAGGAAGTGAACGGCATTTACAGCATTCCCATCCTAACTATAATCGTAGTGGGTTTTTTGACCAAGCGCGTGCCCGCTGTCGCGGCAAAGACGGGGCTGGTTTCAGGCTGCGTGCTGTATATAATAAGCCAGTTCTTCATGCAGCCTTATTTCGTGAACAGAGCGCTGGAAGTGGCGAAGGAGTCGGGCATTACCGGCGAAGCCACACTGGCCCTTGTGAAAGCGAGGGCTTATCCGCATTTTCTGGATATCATGGCCATTTTATTCGTGCTCAACATAATAATCATGCTGCTGATCGGCAGATATTATCCCAGGCAAAAGGCCTTTGTGCAGGAATACACCAAACAGGTAGATATTACGCCCTGGAAATATACTAAACAGGCAGGCATCGCCATTTGCGCGATCGTCATAAGCGTCTATATCTATTTCGCATAGGGACTCGGCTCCGCTTGTCTGTTTTCATTTAAACCGTGAAAAGTCTTTGGTTATGTATTTTTTGAAACGCTCATAAACATATTCACTGCGTTTGCCGGTTTTTTTATCCTTCTTCGCTTCCCCCTTCGCTAAAAAACTACGGCGGGACAAGGAAGTTTCGAAGGACACGTCTGTCTGTTTTCCGGTAAGATTAATATTTCTTGTTCCAATGTGTTTGCCTGTTTTATTTTGTGTTGAATTTTTTATAAATTCTTCTGACGACATAATCCAAAAAGTGTTTAGTCTTTCAGAATGAAAAACAAAAAAATAATTTTTCCGTTTCTTATGAAAAATCATCGAGAAGCGGGCTCCGGCGCCCAAAGCGACCGCTTTGCTTCTGGCTTTAATTTGAATTTCAATAAATGTTCCATTGGATTTCTTTATAATTAAATCAATCGCGTCATCATCAATTAAAGGCGCATAAACCTCAAAACCTTTTTTAAGCAGTACTCCCATAATTCTATATTCAATTTGTTTGCCAAAACCTAATATCTTCCTATGATCTTTCATTTTATTTGTGCCTCTATTTTTACTTAAACCTTGAAAAATCTTTGACTATGTATTTTTTGAAACGCTCATGAACATATTCCGCGCGTTTACCTGTTTTTTTGTCTTTACGCGTTCCGGTAAATTCTATGGCTCTTCTGCCAATATTCTTACCAGTCTTGTATTGCGCAGAATATTTTAAAAATTCATCTGAGGATAAAATCCAAATAATATTTAATTTTTCAGAGTAAAAAATATAAAAGTAATTTTTTTTGTTTTTATGAGGAATTCTTCCGAAAGACGCACTATAACCGGTAGCGATTGTTTTGGAACTGGCTTTGACTTGAATTTCAATAAATGTTCCGTTGGATTTTTTTATCAGTAGATCTGTCGCATCATAGTCCATTAAGGGAACACAAACATTAAGACCTTCTTTCAACATTAAGCCGATAAGCCAATATTCAATTCTTTTTCCAAATCCCGCTGAACACCTAGACACTTTCTTCATAAATCCCCTAAAATTTTAAT
>CAZHQC010000089.1:0-9784 GCA_964534135.1 uncultured Elusimicrobiaceae bacterium
AATAACGCAATAAGCCTGTTTTCAGGCTCATTTATATTGGAAACGCTTTTATTTTTAGGCTCATTCTGTATTGGACAAGACTCTTGTTCCAAGATTTGTTCCGCGGCTGCTATAATATGCATATTTGATGGAACATCTATTTGCGGCGGATGGCCGGAAAATTGAAGTTCAGCCAAATCTCTGGCCGTGTTTTTATTCAATATAGCCAAAGTCAGCATATTTATGATATATCCGACGCATTCTCCCGAAACTACTTCCGCGCCTATTATCCGCAGATCTTTTTTTCTGGCTATTAGGCGGGTTTTTAAAATTTCCGCGCCTTTATAAACTTTTTCTCTGGTAAAGCCTTGCGCATTACCGATGAGAACCTCAATCCGCAGATCAAGGGCTTTTTCGCCATTTATTCCCACGCTTCCAAAACTCAGGTCCCCAATTTTGGTTATTGCCGGGCTTACCACTCCGGGGAAGTTCCTTACTCCTCCGGAAATATTAATAGCCGCGACTTTAGCTTGCGCTGAAGCGGTGGTTGCCAGAAAGGATGAAGTGGGTGTCCTTGTCAGAAAATCCGTGCTTTCAACACAATCGCCCAAGGCATAGATATCTTTATTGCTTGTGCGCATAGTCTTATCCGTTTTTATGCCATAATAGCCCATTTTGAGTTTTGCTGTTTTCCCCAAGGCTGTTTCAGGTTTTACCCCGACACTGAAAATAACAAGTTCTGAAGCTATTTTTTTACCATTGGAAAGAATAACGGCTTCCACTTTCTTTTTTCCGGCTATGCTTTTTATACTTATGTTTTTATGAAATTTTATTCCCAGCTTCTCTATTTGCTTGGTCGCTATTTCACTATAATCTTGGCTGAAATTATTGGGAAGACAACAGCTTTCTTTATCCACCACATTTACTTTTATGCCCTTATTATTGAGAACTTCGGCAAATTCAAGGCCGATAAAGCCGGCGCCCACTATTGTGGCCGTTTTAATTTTTTTCAGCGCTTTTATAAGATTTGTTATATCTTGATGTCCTTTTATCGTGAAGACATTTTTAAGTTTGCTGCCTTTAAGAGACGGTAAGGCCGGGCTTGAGCCTGTTGATAAAACCAATTTTTTGTATTTATAAGAATTTCCATTGTCTGAAGTAATGGTTTTTTTAGTTGGGTTAATATCAACTACATTTTCGCTTATCAAATCTATGTTTACTTTCCCTAAAATTACTTTGTCATCTTTAAGATAATCTTTTTGCTTTATAGTTCCGTCCAAGGCGTATGGAAGGGAGCAGGGTACAACACTTTCACTCACATTTCTAAATAAACCAATTTGCCATTTAGGATTAAGTTTTCTTGAATGTCTTGCGGCTATCAGGCCTCCCGGGCCGCCGCCGATGCTTATTAAATCATAAGTTGTCATTTGCAATTCTCCTTTATATAAGAAAATATTTTTTGCAGATGTTTTTGGTTTTTAAGAAAATAACATTTTTCTTTTCCTTCTTGATGATAATCCACTATCTGGCATGCTTTTAAAATAGTCAAATGTTGTGATATATTTGCTTGCCGAACTTTAACTATAGCTTCTATTTTATTTACGCATGTTTTTTCAATTAAAAGCTGCATGATTATCGCTATTCTGGTTGGATGCCCAAGCGCTTTAAAATATTCGGACATTTTTTTGTTTTTTTCATTATCCATGATTTGTTCCTTTTATTAGATATTCTAATATTCGAATAATAGTATATTAAAAAATGTGTAATTCGTCAACCCTACCACCTGTTTATGGCGTCACATAAGCGCCATCATAAGAACACGTTTCGTAAGCAGGTGGTAGGGTAAGATCTATATTTAGGTTTGTTTGCCCCGTGGCGCTATAGCGCCATGGGGTTGCTGTTTTTAGTTTTCGTTGTCGAGCTCTGTCCCGCTCTATAGCGGGAACTTCTAATGGGGTTGTTATTTCTATTTGTAATGATGTTTCAAAACCATATCCATAAGTGAGAATGCTTCATCTTTGCATATCACGGGACATTTGGCTATAAAAAGAAAAAAGATTTCTTTTTTGGCATCTGAAAGGGCTTCATAATTGCCTTGTCCTTTACTTATAACCATATCGGCGGAGCGATAAATTTTTAGGAAGTCTTTAGAACAGAATTTTAATACCGTGCCGGGAGCGTCACTGCCGCTTGAAACAATCTCGGCTAAATCGCAAAGCCCTGAAACTTTAGCGTCTTCATATAAAGCGTCATTTAATACGGGTTTGTCTTTTACGACGTAAATTATTTTTTTGCCTTTATGCTTGGAAATTATTTCCTCAATTAAGATTCTGTCAAAAACGGTTTCTCCCGCATTGTCTCCAAGGTAAAGGATGTTTTTGCATTCTTTTAATTTCTTTTCAAAGGCTTTAAATTGGAAAAAATCTTTTTTAGGTTTATCCTCGGTTTCATGTCTTTTAACTATGGCAAGTAATTCTTTTTTTATATTTAAATTAGCTTTAACTCCGAAATCAATTATATTGCCCGCTATGGCAAGTTCCACGGCTTTTAAAAGAGGCTTATTCGATGATTTAACAATTTTCTTTAACTTAGGATAAATTGCGAGTGACAGTTCATTGCTTTTCTTTTTTTCATTTGCATAAGGATCTTTTTTTGGCGAGTATTTATTTACCAAAGAATAAATTGTTTTACCCATTTCAGGCGGAGAAGATTTAAGTGAAAACTTTGGCACTTCTTTTGAAAGTTTTATCAGTATTTTTTTTTGTATTTTTGGACTCGCCCCCGCAAGTTTAGCCGCGTGGAGCGCCTGTTTAAAAAAACAGGGTATGCATTCAAGATAAGTTTTCATAGTTTTATTTTTTTACTCTGTTAACGCAACTAACGCTATAAACGCTTAGTGGTTATATTTTCCCTCTTCTTTTAAGTGTTTCTTCATCGCTAAAAGACTTGGTTTTTATCCTTTCGGCCTTATAAACGGAAACAATATTTAAGCCTTTAAAATATTTTGCTATTTCAGCTAATTCCTTTTTGCTTACGGGTTTTGCTCTGCAAGCCCGCAAAGGCGTATTCAATTGAGTTTCATCGGGATTGATATTTTTAGCTATCTTCGCTATTTGCGCGGCATATTTTTTGTTTTCGGGTGTAAACATTATTTGCAGAGCGAGTTTCCCTTTGAAAGTTTTCTTAAATGTTTTGATGCCGGCAATTATTGTTTTTAATTTTAAGTTTTTAACGGGCCTGTCCATTTTTTCAAATATTTTTTGATTTGAAGCGTCCAATTTAGCCACCACAAAATCGGCATTCATAAGATCATCCCTAACCTCTTTTCTTTTTAAAACCGAGGAATTGGTCAAAACCGCTATTTTTTCTTTTCTTATACGCTTTATAGCTTTTATCATCTCGCCAAGATTTTTAGCTAAAGTAGGTTCGCCCATGCCGGAAAAAGTTATGTAATCTATTTTTGCTTTTGGTAGAGATTTTATTTCTTTTATTATTTCGTTTTTATCCACAAAAACTTTTCGTCTGAGTGATACTTTTAGTGTTTTTCCCACCTGGCAATAAATGCAGTCAAAACTGCAAATTTTCCTTTTCCCTGAAATGGGGTCCACACCCAAAGAACTGCCCAATCGCCATGAAGGCACGGGGCCGAATATATATTTGAATTTTTGTTTTTTTGTAGTCATTTTAAAACCTCATTAATCGTTCCATCACACATCATATTATCGGGATGATAGTCGCCTTTTTCTTCTAATTTATATCTTTCGCATTTCGTATAATCGCCAAAACAATAGCCTTCAATCCATTTAACTTCAATCTTTTTTTTCTCAAAGTATGATTTAAGAGGACAAGTTTGAAACCATTTGCATATGGGATTATCTGTCATTGTTTTTCTCTCGTGGTGTATTTAATTTTCTATATGCCGCGCAAAATGGACAGATACCTTCAAGTTTGAATATGACTTTTGATATTTTTAAATTTGGATACGCTCTTGTCAAAATACATAGTGGACATATAGAGCAGACAAAAGCCAATAATTTAGTTGTTATTCTAGTCATTTGTTTTCTTCTCTAATCTGTTTCTTCGTGTCTGTTGCCTTTGTGCCTATTTGCCTTTTTTATACTCTGATTGTGTCTCCTACTTTTATCTCAATAAAATCTTTGCCATATTCTTCATTAAACATATTCAAAGCCTTTTCACCTGAACAATGCGACGGAGCGGCCTTTTTAATTTTCAATTCTCTGAATTTTTCTCTTATTTTGCTTATCGTTTTTTTGAAACTTCTTTTTAAGTGAAAACCGCCCAAAACCAAATAAATGTTCCCCGCTATATTTTGTTTGGTGTTTTCAATAATCTTTAATATCCCCGGATGAGCACAACCGGTAAGAACGGTTAAGCCTTTTGGAGTTTTTAAAACCAGGCTTTGCTCCGGGATATAGTGTCCCGCGTATTTTCCCGCTATGCTTCCCGTTGTATAAATATTTTTTTTTATTTTTCTAAAACCGTCACTTTCAATTAATTCAGATCCCAAGGTCTTAACTTTATTTTTAAATTTTTTGCCAAAGTCCCGGCAACCATAAACTTTTAATTTTGGGTTTACTTTTAAAAGAGCCCATAAGCCGCCGGTATGATCCCAGTGGTCATGAGAGATAACAACTGTTTTTATGTCTAAAATATTGATGTTTGCGTTCTCCATATTTTTTAAGAGAGATTCGCCCTTATTGCCCGTATCAAATAAAATATCGCCATCAATTAAATAAGCTAGGCCCCAGCCTGTTAAAAATTTTTTATCAGAAGCAATATTATCAAAGAGTATTTTTATTTCCATTGTTTTCCAGCTATGCGGGTGGCACGCGCTATGGTCTTTTGCGCCATCCATCTTTTTTTATTATTTCTTCGTGCCTTTCTATTTTTTAATCCAGAAGCATAAAATAAGCCAATGTTTTATAGAAAGTTGAAGCTGCCAAAATAGAGCAATGATGATGATTATCCGGAAGACCGTATTTTAATATCTCAAGTGTTTTCTTAGGTGAAATGCCCATAGCTTCATCAATCGATTTTCCAATTCCCATTTCCGCCACTGTTGAACCGCAGGCTTTTGTGGCCTCACAGCCATTTTCGGTATAGAATAAAATATCTTCAATGATATTATCTTTTACCAAAATATAAAATTCCATATCATCGCCGCAGACGCCTTTTAAATAAGCGCTTGCGGATGGGTCATTCATCCTGCCAAAATGTTTTGGATTTTTACCTAAGGCCAAAACTTCTTTTGAATAAGTGTTCTGAGTTTTTTTCATAATTAAATGATAACAAAAACACCCATTAAAATTAAAAAGGTACCTGGTACCTTTTGAGGTTTTTACTTAATTTCAGCATCTATATCTTTCCAGATATCGCATAATTTATGGCTTATTTCAGATTCCGGAGCATAGTCTATTATGGTTTTACCATTTACCATAGCTTCAACTACGGTTTTATCAAAGGCAAGTTTGCCAATTAAAGAAATACCGTTGTTTGCGCAATAGATTTCAATCTTGTCTGCCATTTCAGGATTTAAATCATATTTATTTATTATCAGTTTAACGGGCACATTAAAATGTTTGGCTGTTTTTATAATTCTATCGGCGTCATGTAAGCCTGACATTGTGGGCTCCGTTATAATTAAAGCGCAATTGGCGCCGCCCATAGAGGCTATAACAGGACAGCCTATGCCGGGAGAGCCGTCAATTATAATCCAATCGGCATTTATTTGTTTACCTATTTCATTAGCTTTCTTTCGAACCGATGAAACCAATTTTCCTGAATTATCTTCCCCTATGCCAAGTTTGGCATGAACGAAGGGTCCAAATTTTGTATCTGAAACAAATTGTTTCCCCTTCGGGTTTCTTTCCATGGTAATAACTTGTCGAGGACAAATATTGGCGCAAAAGTCACAGCCCTCGCAAGCAATCGGATTAACCACATAATCTTCGCTTATAGCGTCAAATCTACAAACTTTTCGGCATAAACCGCATTCGTTGCAAAACTTTTTATTTATGACCGCTTCCGTTCCGCTTAAAAAATCTTCCTCTTCTTTTATTTCAGGCTGAAGCAAAAGATGAAGATCAGCAGCATCCACATCACAATCGGCCATTACTTTGTTTTTAGCCAAAGAAGCAAAAGCTCCGGTCGTAATTGTTTTCCCCGTTCCGCCTTTTCCGCTTATGATAACAAGTTCTCTCATGATAGTCTTTCCTTAACGCTTTCATATAAATCAATAAACTTCTGCTTATATTCGGGCAAAGCTTCAACGATAGAAATGCCTTGTGAATAAGCCTTAGCTATCTTTTTATCAAAAGGTATTTTCATCAATATTGGAATATTTTCTTTCTCGCAATATTCAATAGTTTTATTATCACCCAAATCAGAACGATTAATAAGAACGCCGAAAGGAACTTTGAGCTTTCTCAAAACCTCAGCCGATAAAATCATATCATTCAGACCGAAAGGTGTGGGTTCTGTCACAAGAATACAGTAGTCAGTATCGGTTACGGATTCAATCATAGAGCAAGATGTTCCCGGAGGAGCATCTATTATATTTAACATATCCGGCCTTACGCTGCCTGTTACAGCCTTAATAATAGGTGTAGCCATAGCCTCACCTATATTAAGTTTCCCGCCTGTAAATAGCAAATCTTCCTTAGTTCCGGTTTCAATATAGCCTATAGTTCTATTCACTTCCTTTATCGCTTTTTGAGGGCAAAGATATTCACAAGCTCCGCAACCATGACAAAGTTCTGTGAAAACCAGAACTTTATCTTTTAATACAGCCAGGGCTTTAAAAGCGCAAACCTCGGCGCATTTTCCACAAAAGTCACATTTTGATTTATCAATTTCAGGCACCGGAATATAAACCGGTTTTTTGGAAGTGATTTCAGGTTTTATGAATATATGGGAATTCGGCTCTTCCACATCGCAGTCCAATATATGGGCTTTTTCAATGGCGAAAGCCAAATTAGTCGCAACTGTTGTCTTACCTGTGCCGCCTTTTCCACTGGCGATTGAAATAATCATAGTTTTATTTTTCTCCTAATTTTTACTTCATGCCTATATACGTTTACGCTCTTGCCATTTTTGTTCCGCATTTAGGGCAATTCAATGAATTACAAGGAACACCCTGTTGATGGCCCATTTTGTTACCGCAGTTTGGGCAAACGCAATTTCCGCCCGCTCCACCGCCACCTTGGCCTCTACCCTGTCCGCCGCCGCTAATTGGTCCTTTTCCGTCTCCACCAGGCATAATATTACCTCCGTTCTTTATTTGCTTGCCCCGTGGCGCTATAGCGCCATGGGGTTTATTTTTCGGTACTTTTGTTTATTGCTATCTGCTCTTTCGTCAGTACTTTCCGAAATTTGAATCAACATTCGGTTTTTCAACAGGTTTTAATTCTCCCGTTTTATATTTTTCTATTACTTCTTTAACGGTTCCCGTTATTCCGGTTATTATTTCAACTTTTGCCGCTTCCAATGTTTTAAAAGCGTTAGGTCCTACATTGCCGGTTAAAACCACTTTAACTTCTTTCTCACTTATAAGTTGACCGGATTGAACTCCCACTCCGCCCATTCCGTCAATATTCCCATTTTTTACCGCTTCAAACTCCAATGTTTCACTGTCAGCGATGATGAAATACTGAGCTCGTCCGAATCTTGTATCTATCTGCGAATCTAAATTATCGCCTTGTGAGGTTATACATAGTTTCATATTTTAATTTCTCCCTTTTTTGTCCTATCCATTTGAACGTAGTGTTCATAGCAATCTATAAGATTCCTATTTGTTTAGGTGGTAGAGTTAATGTTTAGTGATTATGATCGTTTTCGTCGTGGTCACAATCGGTTTTGTCCAGACCATAACCCTTTCCGTCTCCCGGTTTGCATGCGCTTTCACCGCCTTCCAAACTTCCTTTTTTAAGTTTTTCAATCACATCATCTATTTTTCCATTTGCTCCAATCACAGTTTCTATATTGAATTCTTGAAAGAAAGTTTGAGCTCTACCTCCCATTCCGCCCGCAACTATACAATTTACTCCATGTTCATTTAAAAACTTTGGTATAGCGCCCATTTCATGGCCCGGATTATTCAAACTGGATTTACTTATAAGCTTACCGCTTTCAATGTCCACAATCGTAAACGAAGGACATCTTCCAAAATGCATAGATACTGAATCGCCTTCAGTTGATATAGCTATTTTCATGTTTACTATCTCCTTTATTGTTATGGTGAAAAACACGCGCGTCTTTATTATTATATTTATTTTTCACCTTTTATTTTTACTTTTTTTTAGGCATATGTCTATCCCAACTATCGGTTGATTTCCAATTTATTCGGATTCCTTTTTGGCTTCTAATTCGCTAACGCGTTTTTTCGCCGAATCAATATCATTTTGCATAGAGGTAATTTCTTCTTTTAATACATTAACCTCTTGTTGAGGCGTAATTTCCGGCGTATTATAATAGTTTCCTCTATTGGCGCCTAAACCAAAACCTCTGCCTCCACCTCTACCGAAACCTCTGCCTCCGCCTCTGCCGAAACCAAAACCTCCGCCTCTGCCCATACCATTTCCCCTGCCAAAATCTCTGTTAAAAAATTCTTCTCTATCAGATCTTTGAACATTGGTATTGCAATTACCTAAGCCTCTTCCTGTAAGGGGCCCATTCCCATTCGGTCCTGTACCATTTCTTAACGGCATAATATTACCTCCTTTTAAATATAAATAGAGATTAAGTTTAAGGCTGAGAAAATAAATTGAAGTTTATTTTTTTGCCATTTTTTGACTCTATTTGCTTCTTTTAGGTTATTCGGAATTCCGGCCTCTGCCGCCGCCTTGACCTCTGCCACCGCCTTGACCTCTGCCGCCGCCTTGACCTCTACCGCCACCTTGACCTCTACCCAAGCCTCTGCCTAAACCCAAGCCTCTACCTCTTGGTAAATCTTGGTTATTTATATTCTGATTATCCTCAGTATTTTTTTTAGGATTGCAATTACCTAATCCTCTTCCGGTTAATGGTCCTTCTCCGTTTGGTCCCGTTCCATTTCTTCCTGCCATGATATTATTCCTCCTTGTTTATTTTTTTGCGGTTTGTTGTTAGTCGTCTAGCTGTCAAGCTATATCGCTGCCGCGCTGTTAACTATTTTTACTGCACTTTTCACATAAGCCGTAAAACTGAATAAGATGATTTGAAATATTAAAATTAAATTTCTTTGAAAGGGCCTTTTCAGTTTTAGTTAAAAGCTCGATTTCTTCATCTATAAAATCCGTATAGTCTATTATCCTATTGCAATTGGTGCAGACCAAATGATGGTGATGTTCTTTTTTTGAGTCCGCATGACTCAATTCATATCTTGCTCTTCCGTCTCCAAAATCAAATTTAATAACAAGCTTCATTGTTATAAGCAATTCCAATGTTCTATACACGGTGGTAAGACCGATATTGGGATATTGTTTATGAACTTTAAGATATATATCTTCGGCGCTAAGATGTGCTGAAGTTTTTTCCAAGGTTTCTATTATTACCTGTCGTGGTACGGTAAATCTATGCCCGCAACCTCTAAATCTTCCTTTCCATCCCGGTGGGCCTTGTCCATCTCCTCTTGGCATATTCTTATTCTCCCGTATTCCCTTTTTGTTGCCCTATCCACTTGAATGTGGCATTTGTATCGTCACCCAGATGACTCCTAAATTTGTTCGGGTGGCAGGGTTAATGATAATGGTTGTCATTATCAAGTATATACCTTTTTCTCACATCTGTCAAGACGTAACAGTAGTTG
>CAZHQC010000090.1:0-9601 GCA_964534135.1 uncultured Elusimicrobiaceae bacterium
TTTACACCTTAAGTTAGCCTTAAAAGTGGTCTGAATTTTCTAATCCATTATACTCTTCTCAGAGCACATTGGAAGAATTAATATATTATTTAGGTGAAGAAAAATCTTCAAATCTTTCCGGTTCCGAGCTATTGAGAATCATTAATCGAAAATTGCTGAATATTGCCAAAAATAACAGACATGCAATAATTGTAATAGATGAGGCGCAACTTTTGAATCAAGAATCACTTGAAATGATTCGGCTGATTTTAAATTTTCAGCATAATAATAGTTTTTTGTGTACCATTATATTAGCGGGACAGCCGGAGTTATTGGAAAACATAAATAAAATAAAACCATTGGAGCAAAGAATTGCAATAAAGTACCATCTTAAACCGCTTAATGGTGAAAGTACCATAGCGTATATAAAGTTCAGAATAAAAAAGGCGGGCTCGGATAAACCAATATTCACAAATGAAGCACTTGACAGAATATTGCATTATTCGAGTGGTATTCCCAGAAAAATAAATAATATTTGTAATATGTCTCTCCTTGTCAGTTACAGCATCAAAAAAGATATAATTACTCCGGATATAATTGAACAAGTCGTTGAAGAATGATTTCTTGAAAAATGAGGAAAGAACGGTTAACAAACAATTATGACACTAACAAGAACAAAAACTTTTAGCGAAATTATTATTGAAAACAAGATCATAAACACGGGGCAATTGAATTCCCTTATTAAGAAACATAAGAATAGTAAAAAACCTTTAAGTTGGATGTTAGTGAATGAAGGCTATCTAAATGAAGAGGAAATCTCAAGGATACTGATTGAACACCAGGAAAAGCTAAAGATAGGTGATTTATTGGTCCAGATGAACCTTATCACCGAAGAACACCTGCAATTTGCTCTTAAAAAAGCAAAATATAATGAGCGTCTCGGAGATGTTCTTGTAAGGGAAAATTTAATCACGGCGGAGGATTTTGTAAGGATTCTGAGCTTACAGCTGGGTATACCAAGAATGATTCCACTCAAGGAAATAATAGATATTGACCTTGTCCTTAAAACAAATGAAAGATATTTAAGAAGCAATTTCATACTTCCGGCATTCAAAACAGGAGACATACTAACCTGTATAATGGCTGACCCGCTTGACATAGACACTATTGATATAATGTCCGCAAGATTTGAATGCGAAATAGAGACGGCAATAGCACTGAAGTCGGAAATAACTTTTGCCATTAGCCAGGTTTTTTCAGCGAAAGTATTGTCTGATAAAACACGGAAGTTCGGTATAGACACTACGGTAATGTCAAAGTTTCTTGTTATTGACTCTGACAAAACCACAAAAGAGCAAAATATCATTGTTTCCCTACTTAACCATATCATAGGGGATGCTGTGAAAGATGGGGCAAGCGATGTTCATATTGAACCTCAGCCGACGAAGCTTGTTATCAGAAACCGTATAGACGGGATTTTATATCGTAAATCGGATTTGCCAAGACATATTATTCCAATGCTTTCATCCCGTTTAAAAGCCATTTGCGAACTTGATGTTGCCCAGAAAATGCATCCGCAGGATGGAAAAATTTCCACAAAACTAGGAACTCGTGAAATTGATCTGAGAGTAGCAATCTATCCTTCCGAATACGGAGAAAATATTACAATAAGAATACTTGACAGGGCGGCGGTTCTTGTGGATATGACCAAACTTGGTTTTAATCCCCTGCACAAAAAAAAATATGAAACCATTTTAAACTATCCTGCAGGGATGATTCTTATTACAGGACCTACCGGCTCCGGCAAAACAACAACGCTTTATTCTTCCCTCAATTACCTTAAGAATAAGAATAATAAAATAATCACTGTTGAAGACCCTGTTGAATATACACTTCCCGGTATAACTCAGGCGCAGTACAATTTTGCCACCGGCACTACATATGAGACCTTCCTTAAAGCGATGATGAGGCAGGACCCTGATGTTATAATGGTGGGTGAGATAAGGGACCATGCTGCCGCCGAAGTAACTATTCAGGCATCACTTACCGGTCATAAGGTTTTCTCAACATTCCATACTGAAGACACTACCGGCGCTTTGCTTCGTCTTATGGATATGGGTATTGAAACCTTCCTAATATCATCAACGGTTATCTGTGTTATTGCGCAGCGACTTGTCAGAAAAATTTGTCCCCATTGCCGTGTTTCATATAAACCACCACAGAAAACCTTAGATTCTTTCAATGTAAGCGAAATAAATTTTGAGAAACATAAGTTTTTTAAAGGAAAGGGCTGTTCGTCATGCAGGGATACCGGCTTCCGTGGCAGAATCGGTATCTTTGAGTTGCTTACATTGGATGATTCGGTAAGGGATTCCATATTGCAGCGGAAGTCATCCTCTGAGATTAGAAAACTTGCCAGGATTTCAACAGGAATGCTGTCAATGATGGAGGATGGATTTTACAAGGCATTAAAAGGATTTACAACACTGGAAGAGGTATTGAGAGTTATTCACACCGAAGAGTCTACAACATGGGAGAGCAGAACGGCTGATAATGTTATTAGTATCTGTGAAGATACTGAACCGGAAAAACCAATGCCAGTAAAGTTAACTTCTGTGCAGAAGGTGGATGATAAATCCATTGCGCAGGAAACACCCGCTTCCAGTGATAAAAAATCCAAGGTGACTGATAAATCCATTGCGCAGGAAACACCTGCTTCCAGTGATAAAAAATCCAAGGTGACTGATAAATCCATTGCGCAGGGAACACCTGCTTCCAGTGATAAAAAATCCAAGGTGACTGATAAATCCACTACGCAGGGAACACCTGCTTCCAGTGATAAAAAATCCAAAGATAAACCGTTTTCACTTCTTTTTAGAAATTCTGGGATTACTCCAAAACTATAAATTAAAAACTCCTTAATGCCCCGTTATATCTTTGCCTTCGCTAATGATAAGAAAAGTTGAGCTATGCCTTCAAGATATTTATTGTAGGTAAAGGAAACTTCGGTACGCTCAATCAGTCCGAGACCCACCGGATTATAATAAACCACATTGGAATTATCTGAAACAGCGGAAAAAGTTCCTCCGAGCGCGGTTTCTCTAACCCCCACGGGAATCCTAAGAAAATTAGCGGAAGTTGCCGCGGAACCTGTTGCCTGAGAATAATCGCTTATCAATAATACACAAAATAAAATAAGAGATATTATAGAGATGATTGATTTGGTTTTTAATCGCATAACTTACTCAAATGCGGAAGTTTACCCCACCACCTACTTGCGAAGTATATTTTATGATAGCGCTTATAGCGCCCTAAATAAGCGATGGTGTTAACTTACACGCGTGTATATAACACTTATATTATGATACATAAGTATTATTACAGAAAGGTTACGATTTAGGAAGAAGTAAGACTAAGAAATTAAACCTTGTTCTCTGAAACGGGAAGTTTCACTCTTTTTACGGCTTCTTTATAATATGGGTCTTCAAGTAAAACTATGGACGAACCTGTTAGCCACAAAGTCTTAAGATTTCTTTCATCTTGAGCCTCAATTTTAAAATCAATAGCTATTCCATGACCTTCCATATCCAGACCTGAGGCGGGCATGAGTTTTGAGACGCTAAGAGACAAACCCTCTTTAGCTGAAAGCTTGAAAGTTTTCTGAATTGAAATCTTACCCGCGGTTTTAGAGCCAATAATAAACACTTTATTGTTTTCTTTTAAAGCCTGAGCAAAAATCTCACCTGCCATCGCAGTATCTTTATTTACAAGAATTATAAATTTTATTTTTGGAAATTTTTCTTTAGAAGAGGCATGAAAATCCTTTGTATAACTCGGCACTCTGGATTTTGCGCTAAACATTAATTTCTTAGCCGGATAAAAAATATCAAGGGATTTAGCAAGAGCTATCATATTCCCGCCATCATTATAACGCAAATCAATAATTATACTCTTTGCCCCGCTTTTTATAAGGCCTGTCAAACCCTGTTCAATTATTTTGCCGGAACCTTTAAAAAAAGCTCCCACTTTTATATAGGCGGCAGTGCGGCTAATAGGAAAACCAAATATTCTGGGAAATAAAAACCGCTCTTTTTTAACGGAAACAAAAAAAGGTTTCTTAAGCAAACGCCTTTGCAGTTTAAACTTTATTATATTGTCAGTATTCTCTTGCGTGTCGTCATAATCAACCGAAAGCACTTTATCACCATCACGAATATTACTTTTGGAAGCAGGAGAATCATTAAAGGCTCTTCTGACATAGACCTCATCCAAAGTACCGTCAAATAAAGCTCCAATATTCTTTATATCTACATTATCGGCATAAAATTTTACTTTTTGAGGAGCAATTATTTTTGCGTGCCTATCAATTGTCCCAAGGCCCGCAAAACCTCTTTGATTCAATAATTTTCTAATACGCGCGGCATCAAATCTTTCCATACTATGCTTCTCAAATATAAAAACCGCCTTATCATATTTTTTTTTATCGGAACACCCTGCAAAGATAAATAAACCAATAATTAAAATCGAAAGATATCTTTTCATTTAAAATCTCCAAATTCATCAAATATTTATAATCAGCGCTACCAAGCCAATAAGTTAATTTACCAAATTATCGACTAAGAAAACATATAAAATGTATTAAAAATGGAACTAAGCCCACATAGTATTTGGATCGGGAGGAGGAAAATCACCGACATTATTAAAATAATCCGGTGGCAAACAACAGCAAGCAGCCTCGCAAGTACAACCGCATTCTTCTCCACAGCCACCACCAAAATCCATCACTTCCTCATTAAATAAATCCAGCTCTTCCTCAGGATCACTCATCAGATTTGGATCGGCGAGCCCTCGACCATCAGGAGCCTCATCCTCATAGTCTTCATCATGATCGCCAATATCTTGATTTACCGGACTCTGACCACCGCCGAAATCCATACCGCTAAACATTGAATTCAACATTCCATCACTGGCATTATTCGCAAGCTTTGCGGCTTGATATTTAACATCCTTATCAAGGGATTCTTTAGTTGCATCCTTATCTACTTTAGGAGCATCCACACTTTTAACTCCAAGACTCTTAGCTGAAGATTTGCTTACATCTTGATTACGCAAATAATCGGGAATGGACTTCGGGTCAATCCTATCAAGTTGTCTCTTTAAGTTTTCCTCATATTCCAAAGAGTATCTTGATGAAACATTATTATCAAAAGCTCGAGCTATCCAGCCTCTGGCTTTATCTTTAGAGGCGTCTCTTGCGCCATATATCCCCGTTTTCCAAGTTTTCTTCAACGCGTCCATTACCGATGTTTTTCCTTTGGCACCGGTCACTCCTTTTTTGGAGGTTGTCCCCTCACTATCTTTTAATGAAACATCCCCCTTGCTTGTGGCGATAAAATTCCCCGAAGTTTTAGGATTTCCTCCCTTGCCTGAATAAACTCTGGTTTTTTTAAGAGCTAGCCGTTTTTTTAAATTATTTGATAAATCTCTTTTTTCTGAGGATGATTTTCTATCCATTGAATTTTCTGTTTCAGAATCCCCGTCACGACTTTCGCCGGCTAAACCCGACATTTTAGATGATACAGCTCCCAACTCCACTTTATTAAGAGAAGCGGAAGAAGAAGCGGAGGATGAATTTCGATTTACGGTAGTCTCCTCTGATAAAGCCTCTTCTTGGCTAAAGAAAAAATTTCCTTTTGAAAATGAAACTTCGGAATTATATATCTTACTCTCACTCATATCGGCATATTTATCGCCGCCAACCAGTTTATGAGCTTCATCATTCATATTAACATAAGCCAAATAACCGCCGCCCCCAAGAAACAAGAAAAGGAAGGCAAGTTGTAATGGCCATAAATTCTTAGAGCCTTTTTTTATGGAAGCTTTTTTATCATTATTTTCAGTCATAATCTTATCCCCAAATAAATAAAACACACTTTGAACCGGCAACTGAATCTAGTCATCACCGTATTCAATAAAAATATTTTTACACTCAATATTATGAATGCAAAAAAACTTTAAAAACGCTGTATTATGTTATAGCAGGTAATTCCACATTTATCAAGGTCAAACATCAAAGTTGAAAGTGGAGCTGCGCTTTATTGCAAGCCGGGAAGAACAAATTGGATAGGTCTGTCTCTATTTGGAACATATTTTATAACCTCAAGTTTTTTACCACCGGTACAGAGATAATCATAGCCTGCAAGACATTCCGAACCATAAGGAGCGGCGCAAACCACCTGTTTTGGATATTTACATAACATACCGATACCTGCGGCATTAGTTGTTAAGGTAAGAGTTACAACATTCCAGACCTGTGTGCGCACAATATTAAGGTTAAGACTCCTTAAATTTAAAAATTTAGATACAGAGGGCGTATCAAAACCTAAATAGCCTTTTACTTTCTCTTCAATATCTCCCCTTAAAAAATTATTATCATAAGAAGCCGCATAGTTTGCATTTAAATGTGATTCAAGCTGCCAGCGCCTTGCGGCATAATAGGAAGCTATTTCCATTTTTTGAATTAAGACCAAAAGAGCAAATATCTTAACGGTAATAAAAAGTATTACCATAAACATAGGAAATAAAAGCAATACCTCCGTCATAGCTTGGCCGGTCCGCCTTTTAAATGTTTTTTTTAATTTTCCAAACATAATATTTTTCTCTCGCAAATTACCCTTACCACCTAATCTTTAATTGCATTTGTGGGCAGACACGGAGGCCTGCCCCTACAATATTATCTTATTCACATATCAACTTTTTACCTTTGCGTCCTCCGCGACTTGTCCCTCCGAAGCTTTAGCGAAGGGGGATGTTTTTACCGCCTTAACGGCCCCATACTTGATGCGGTATAACATAGTCCTATGTGCTCTCTGCGCTTAAGGATAAAGCCTTGTAGAGTATTTAGGTGTAGGATTAGGCCAAACACAATTATTATCTCCCGTACCGTCCACCATGGCAGGACACTGCGACGCCACCATAGCATGAACACATGGCCGCGACATATTACTACACGGAACCAGCTTATTAAAATCTATATTAAAATAATTTGACTGAACATCCCAACCCTGATAAACTTCATAACCTCTTCCTGCAGCTATTAGGGATGCTTTATCAACGCTTGCAAGCTGAAATAATTTAATATCTATGGGAGGATTGGTTTTTCCCAAATAATACGGTGGTATACCGCTTTGCGGAACCTTGGCCCAAAATCTTATTTTATTAATATAATGCATATGAAAATTATTTCCACTTCTTATGGCATTGGCTTTAAAGCCCGCTACCCCTTCTTCCGCGCAACCTCCGGGATTATTACGGCATTCACCTGTATTAAGATAATATGATTTTCTGAAGAAATTAAAATTTTCGGTCAATCTTTCAAAAACAGTTATTTGCGATTTTTCTATAGAACCAAGAAGCGTATAAAATTGCGCGTAAAATTTGTATATCCCTATTACCGGATCCCAAAAAATATATAGTTTGATACCTTGTTGTTCCGTAACCAGAGTAAGCGTATCGGGAACCACCGGCGGATTTTGATTCATACCCGACCTGGCAGCGGCAAATTTAATATCCCATTTGCCCTCTGAATCCAATGCCACGGGAGGCTCGCCACTAACATCTCCACTATATTTTGGAAAATTCCCCGCTTTATAAAGCATATCATAAGGACATACTTCACCACTATCGTCGGTTCTCGGTACATAGACATTTGGAGGACACTCATAAACCTCTTTAAACACTCTATAAGGAAAGGTTCCGTTCACATAAGCCGTTCTATTAAAGAGATTCGTATAATCGCCCATTTGTATAAAGGCCGCGGAATCAATAGCAAACTGATGTCTTATTTTTTCTCTTGAAAGTTTAGCTGTTTCAAAAATCAAATATACGAATAAAAGAAGACTGGGAACAACCAGCACGGAAGGAATTATAAGCTGCCCTCTTCTTACAGTAAAAGGAATAGGACACAGGATAGAGGATAAACCAAAAATTTTTTGCAATATTTTTTTAGGCATAATCATTTCTTATCAAACCCTTTATGTGGGTGAGCCCCCTCCGATAATCATACCAACAACAGTAAAAAATCCGCCCAATAACTTTTTATGAAACAAAATTCCGCCTATAATGGCCATCCCCGCCACCACTGAGAGCATAAGCAAAAATTCAATCGTCACTTGTCCCTTTCTTTTTTTTAAAATATAGGACAATGAGCCCCCCGCCCTTAAAAAAAAGAAAGACAAAAAAGCCGGCAAAACAAATCTATTATAAAGTCTAAGCATGTTTTTCATAAATTCCCAGATTACCACACATACTGATAAAAAGCATTAAACTTAGATTGAATAAAAAACTCTTCAACCTCTTAACGCTTCACACTATTAACGCTATAAACGCATACTATGTTATACCACTAATTATAGGGTTTTTCAATATCCAAATTGTTACAAGACTATGTTAGTGTCGTTTCAAGAACTATGCTCATCTGACGACCAAGACTATGTCAGTTGACTATGTCACCTGCCGCCTGCCCTCGCATTTTAGATTCCTCTGGAATCTGCAGAGGGTATCAGAGACTATGTCTATCAACCGGCCAAACAACGAAACTATGTTTTGGAACAACGAACCTTTTGGTTCATCAGATGTCGTAAGCTATGCGAACGACCATCAAGTGTCGGAAGTTATACTTACGACCAAGACTATGTCACGTGCCGCCTGCCCTCGCGTCCTTGTTTCCTGTGGCTCTTAGGAATCTGCCTGTAAAGTGAACTTGTTACACTTTGAAAGATTCCAAGGCTATGCTGGGTTGACTATGTCATCGCCGCCTGCCCTCGCATTTTAGATTCCTTTGGAATCTGCAGAGGGTATCAGAAGCTATGCTCTCAGACGACCAAGAATGTTGGTCCCATGAACTCCGTTACACGGGAAAACAGCAGAGAATAAGGGATGTGGCGCTCCATGCTCTGCTACGGTTTTTAAAACCAAGGGTTTAACGAGCTACCACATCCTACAACTTACTATGCTTATTATACTTATGTATTAAAATGTAACATACAAGGGTTTCAAGAGCTATGCGTATCAGACGACCGGAATTAAAAATATTTCCACTCTTTTCAATAAAAAAACCCCCGAATTTTATTTTATCTACGGGGGTTTTATCTTTCATTCTGCAATTTGCAACCTGTTACCTAAAAAAAGCGGCAAGCGCTTTTTTTATTGACCATCTTCCGGAGAAATAATTCCTTTTTCTATTGCTCTCACAACAGCTTCGGTTCTATTATTAACAGCGAGTTTTTGAAATATGCTGTTTAGATGATTTTTAATTGTTTTAACGCTACAATTAAGTTCAGCGGCTATCTCTTTATTACTGTTTCCTTTTCCAAGAAGAGCCATAACTTTTATTTCAGTAGCGGTAAGCGAATCGGGAGTATTGTCATAACCGCGATTTCCCATCTGTCTAAGCCCTTGAAGAAGCTTCCCCATTATGGGTTGAGGAATAATAACACCATCGCTTGAAAAAGTTTTTAAAGCATTAACAAGTTCAGCGGCAGGAAGCATTTTGGAAAGATAACCATTTGCGCCCGCTTGAATGGCTTCCGTTACATGAGACTCATCCTCATAACCCGAAAGC
>CAZHQC010000091.1:0-9555 GCA_964534135.1 uncultured Elusimicrobiaceae bacterium
GTCTGCTTCAAGAAGACGGCCCTTGCGGTTTTTGTCCGCTCCCGTAAAAGCTCCTTTTTTATAGCCAAAAAGTTCCGCTTCCAGAAGTTCTTCTGTGTAAGCTGAACAATTTATAGCTACAAAATTACCTTCAAGGTTTGAGTGTTCGTGAATAATTTTAGCGAGGGAAGTTTTGCCTGTTCCCGAAGGTCCTAAAATTAATATCGGTAATTGTGAGGGGGCATATTTAAGAGCTTCCATTATGGAAGATTTAACACTTTCGTTTTTGGTTATAAATGTATTGCTAAAGATGTCTTCCGTTTTATCTTGATTTTTCCCGGCAATAAATTTTTTCAAAATATCATCTATATTACACTCTTCATTGCCTTTGGCATAAAAATCATTGGCTCCAAGTTCATAAGCTTTATCCACTATCTCATCTGAATCTGAACTGGACATAATTACCGTAAGTATTTTTTTAGCTACGGCTATGGGAATAAGCTTAAGGCCGGAATAATCATCGTCAACTCCTAGCATAAGGTCAAAAAAACAAATATCATAATTATTGGTTTCAAGTTTTTTAATAGCCGTAAGTTTATTGTCAGCAAAATCAACATTATGTTCGATTAAATGTTTAGCCATTAATTTTTGAGCGAGCATATCGTCTTCAACTACGAAAATTTTTAGTTTATTCACCTACCATCTCCTTGTTCCGCTTAGTGGGTCGGTTATGTTTCAAATTATTTTTTTCATATATTTCATATCTCCTAATATTTTCTAATTGCCAAAGGCAATAAGGAGGTGGTAGGGTCATTATTTCCCCAAAGCTTTAATTTGAATACCAATTAAGTTTAACAAAAAATATTTTCATTTGAAAATAATTCTTTTCATATGAAAATATTTTTGGCTATTTTAAGTCATCTGAAATAATTCTAAAAAATCAAATTACCAATGAAAACTCTAAGAATTAGGTTTTTATCTGTAGTTGGCATAAAAATTGCTTTGAGGAATATGAAAGATTCCCAGAATGTTGGTCCTGTGAACGAAGTTACATAGGGCTCTGTAATAGGTGATGACACAAAAAAACAAAGGAGAAATTAAAATGAAAAGAATAGGAATAGCAGTATTTTCACTGATGTTTATGGGAATATCTTATGTTGTAGCGCAAGATGTGCAATGTGATTTTGACGACAAAATCGATATTCAAAATGTTAAAAAAGCGGAAGGTTTTACAATGCCCGAAGCAATTTCGGATATTGAGTATGATATTCCGGTTCCCAAAAGAGAAGTTAATTATGAGTTTAAAGAAAATAACACTCACTTAACATACAAAGGTCTTACAAAAGAAATGCTTGATAATTCAATAAAATCAGCAATTGAACATTCCAAAAAAAATAAACTCAATACACTGAAAAGTAACTTTCAAAAACTCCTTAAAAATGGAACAATAGAAGAGAAGTATAACTTTGTTTATAGTAATAAAAAAAGTTATGATTTTCCTGAAAGAATTGTTGAATTTACAGAAGTAGAAAATACTTTTAATCAAACAAAAGGTGCGACTCGGATTTGTACAGGATGGGACACAAAAGAAGTTTGTGTTGATAAGAAAACTTGGGCGAAAGTTTGTACTGCTGCGACTCTTAGTTGTGTTGTTATTACCGCTGGTGGAGCGCCAGTTTGTACGACTATTGCCGCAGCTTGTAGTTTTGTGGCGGTATGGACTCCGGAATGCATGGATGTGCCCTATTGCATAGAATGGGATACTGTAATATATTAAATAAGGAAGTAAAAAAAATAATGGAAAAACTAAAAAAAAATAAAGGTAGAGTCGCAGCAGCCGTATTAGGAGTAATAATTTCTTATTTCTTTAGTATTTATTGGCTTTCTGATGTTAGTCCATCTAGTGTTATGTATAAGCTCGTATATGTAATAATTATTTGTATATTACTGGAGGGAAGTGCTTGTATCGGTG
Organism: uncultured Elusimicrobiaceae bacterium; assembly: GCA_964534135.1. GTDB lineage: Bacteria > Elusimicrobiota > Elusimicrobia > Elusimicrobiales > UBA9959 > JAKLQJ01. The sequence goes on from CAZHQC010000091.1 coordinate 1,952, forward strand.
AGAAATATATAGACAGAAAAGCCAAAAGCAAAGGCTCCACTCATTAAATAGTGTAAAAAAAATTACTGGCAATTGAGATGATAAACTCAATTGCCGGTGGCAGGAGTTTATTTAGGCGATTATATTTATGCTCGGGAAAATAGGAAATAGATTGCCCGGCTATTTATAGAATGCTCCGGTTTAGGAGGGGTAGGCTAAATAATATTCATGCTAGGCACGGGGCAGTGCGGTTGGCAAATATATGTGAGCGGTATAAGTCTAAAACAGGGGCATATCCTGATGGCTTTGCTAAATTGATTCCCGAGTATATAAAAGATATTCCGGCCGCAAAGATTACAGTGTTGTGGGCGCAATACCGGCTTGTTGATAGTAAAATAATGTTTGTTTTGGAACCCTGAATGCTTGCTTCAGCTTATGACTTGGCTAAGAAAAAATGGGAAGTTGTTCATATTAATGAAATGTTTCTGACAAAAGCTAAATAGTTTGGGGCAAAGGGTTTAAAAAAAACAAGATCAATTATTATTATAAGGGAGAATAAGTACGTGGGTTTATTTTCTATTTTTGCCATAAAGGGGCTATCTGGAAAAAAACATGATTTAATGGTGTGGCATAATCTTCTTCCGGGTTTGTCAACAAGGGAGCGCAATAGCGCTTATTATCAAGCGGCAAAATGGATAAAAAAAACCGCTACCAAACAGATTTTTGTGTATCTGCATAATTTTGATTCCGCCTCACAGAAATTTTTTACAGGTTTGGGTTTTAGGCCTTACCGTGTAATACTTGAGCGTTTTGATATGAGCTAAAAATCTTTTCAAATGAAAATATTTTTAATCTATCTTGTTTCAACAATAATATTTGGAGGAAATTGTATGGCAATAGAAAACACAAATAAATGGGAGTTTAATGCGGGTGATGTGTCTGTTATAGAAGTTGCAAGTGAAACGGGTGAGATTGAAGTTAATGCCGTAGAGGGCAATATTATTAAAGCTGAAATTACAGGCGAATATAATGCGGACAAATGTGAGATTTCAACCGAACTGAAAGATGGCGCTCTTTGTATTTCAGTGAAAGGAAAGAAGCGATGGTTTTGGAAAAATTCAAATTGTAAGGCGGGCTTTAAGGTTACGGCGCCTTCAGCTAAAAAACTTATTGTAAAATCAGGTACAGGCTTAATTAGAGTTTCAGATTTTACAGCGGGCGGAGAATTTAAAAGCGGAACCGGAATTATAGAATTTAAAAATCTTTCAGGTCAGATAATCGTTAAAAGTGGGGCCGGAGTTATAAAAGGAGATATTTATTCGGAGGATTTTGAATCAAAAAGTGGAGCGGGAGTTTTGGATGTTTCCTGGAATAAAGTTCCGCAAAAAGGGAAGGTTAGTATTAAGAACGGGGCAGGCAGCTCTAATTTATCATTTCCAAGTGAAACGAAGATGAAAGTAAATTTTAAATCTGGCGCTGGCAGTTTGCATAATGAATTTGGAGATGAGGCTAAGGCCGATTTTAAAATAGATTATAAAAGCGGAGCGGGCAGTTTGAATATAAAAAAAGGGGAGAAAAAATAACTATAATTGGAAGACAGAAATATGAAACCTCAAATAAGACTAAGTCATAATCTAAAAAATAAAACATCGATGGCTATAATGGGTGGGCTTAAATTGGCTCATATGTCCGAAATGCCTGAAGAAGAATTTGAAGAGCTTTTAAAAGATATCGAAAAATCCAAAACCTTTAAGCTTTTAAAGGCGAGCGGCGCCATAGGTGTTTTAGAGTTTTTGAATGCCCGTTATTCCTCTCGGAATTTTGCCGGATATAATGTAAAGCTTTCAAGCGGCAATTTGCCTGAGCTTGCGGACGGCAATGGCGATATGGTTTGTTTAATGCAAGATATCGGTCAGGAGAAATTTGAAGAATTATTTCTTAGAGATAGAGATTTAAATGACGCTCAAAGAGCTGAAGAAACCGGCATAAGTATTGAAGATGCTATAAGACTTAGAGATTTTGTAAATAAAATTTTTATTCAAAGCGAGTTTGAAGATATTTCAGCCCCTTTACCTGAAAAGGTTTTCAGTTCGGTCGCGGGTATTGAGATTGAAGATGGAGAACCTATTGTTTCTTTTTTTAACCGTGAAATTTGGAAAGGGCGAAGTAAAATTAATGAAGATAAATTGGATGGTTTTTTAAATTCGGTTTCAAAGACAGAAAAAATTAAAGCTGAAAAAATTTTAAAGCGTTTGGAATTTGCCGAAAAAAGAAAAACCAGTTTATATAAAGCTTTGGAAATACTTATGAATATTCAAAGTGCTTATCTTTTAAGCGGCGAAACTGTAAAACGCAGGCCTTTATCTCAAAAAACGCTGGCAAAAAATTTGGAGATTGATAAAAGCGTGTTAAACCGTCTTGTTTCAAATAAGTCAATTCAACTTCCGTGGGGCATGGAAGCGCCTATGGCGGTCTTATTGCCAAGTTCAAAAGAAGTCAATAAAGAAAGATTGGGTTTTCTTATTGAAGAGAATCCCGATTTAAGCGCTGAGCGCATGAGATTAAAATTTAAAGAATGCTACGGCATTGAATTATCCCGCCGCTCAATAGCGCAATATATCAAAGAAATAAATTCCACCGTATAGCCATATGCAAAAAATTCATAATAAAATAGAAAGTATTATAAAAAAATTAGATTTGAAACCTTTACCCGATGAGGGTGGGTATTTTTGTGAAACTTATAGGTCAAAAATATATGCGCCTATTCAAATAAATGACGATAAAAAAGAAATCTCCCGAAACTTGGGAACAGCTATTTATTATCTTATCACCCCCGATAGTTTTTCAGCTTTGCATAAGGTAAAAAGCGATGAGATATTTCATTTTTATGTCGGCGACCCCGTTGAAATGCTTCAGATTTTTGAGGATGGAAAAATTAAAAAAATAATTATGGGTTCTGATTTTATAAATAATCAGGAACCTCAAGTTTTAGCGCCCGCAAATATCTGGCAAGGCACAAGGTTGTGTGAGGGTGGAAAATGGGCTTTGCTTGGAACAACTGTGACCCCAGGTTTTGAATTTATTGATTTTGAGTTAGGCAATAGAAATAATCTTTTAAATCAATTTCCAAATTTAAAAAATGAGATTATAAAATTTACCCACTAAAAACACAGCTTTATTTTTTACGCGTGTGAGCCCTAGAGCCAAGGCGCAGCCATGTTATATTTCCATTCTTATCTCTTAAAAATTCAGTAATGTAATCTTTGTAAGGGGCATTTAAAGCAATTATTTTATCTTTATCGTAAAAGGCTGCGGTTAAAGGAGGAGGTTGATGGGTGGGTTTATTTTTAGGAGCGGGAAAACATCCTTTGTCTGTGAGTTTTATAATTAATTTGTTATTTTGAGGTTTTACATCTAATAGCATTGTTGGAGTTGTGTAGCGACCTGCGTATGTTAAAATTTCTTTTCTTGAAATTTTTATAAGTTTTTTATTTGGAATATCTATTTTTAGAAATATTTTTATGGCAAAGTTGGTTATTTCAGAATATAAGGGCATACCATAAGAAGAATTTGTAAGAATAATAGCGGCGAATTTTTCAGAGGGTATAATTTGTAGTGATGCTGTTTGTCCAGTGGTTGCTCCGGTATGCGATATTCCTTTTTTACCATTAAACTCTTTTATAAACCATGATAAGGCTATTTTTTTTTCGGAACTGGCATTTAAAAGGGGTTTTTTCAGCAGGGTCATTGATGTTTTTGAAAGGAATTTTTTACCGTTTGGTGTTTTTCCATTTCCCATATAAAAACGCGCGTATTTAAATAAATCTTTTACTGTGCTTATTACTCCTCCTGCGGGAGCAATCGATCTACCCATAGCCCATGGCTTAGCTACTTTAGCTTTATTTTTTATAACATTGTGTCCTACAACAAAACGATGTGTCATCACATCATCAGTAAAGAAGAAAGACATTTTCATATTAAGCGGGTCTAAAACCAAATCTTTAATGGCGGTTTCATAGGGTTTGTTTGAAACTATTTCAAGAACTCTGCCGGCAAGATAAAAACCTGAATTATTGTAAGAGAAAATTGAGCCAAAACGTGAACACTGAGGAAGTTCAGACATTTTAATAACCATTTTATTTAAGGCATCATCGTTTTTTCCGAAATCATTGAAGTAATCTCCAAACCAACCGCCGGTGTGCGTGAGTAAATGGCGCATGGTGACTTTTTTTGTGGTTTCTTTGTTTGAAAGTTTTAAATCGGGGAGATATTTTATTATCGGGATATCCAGATTTATTTTTTTCTTCTCAACCAATCGCATAACGGCCGTGGCAAGAAAAGTTTTTGAAATAGAGCCTATTTGAAAAAGTGTATTTTCTGTTACGGGAAGTGGATTTTCAATATCCGTTATTCCCAGGCCCGTGCAGTATTCTTTATCTTTATGAATAATTCCTATTGCTGTACCGGGAACATGAAATTTTTTCATTTGTTTAAATGTTTCCGAAACTACCAGTTTAAATTTCTTGTTTTTTATAGGCATTGAATTATCTCGTCGCTCCATAGCGCAATATATCAAAGAAATTAATTTAACTTAAACCAATTGTTTTTCTTTTTCCAATATAAAAGATGTTGAGGTGAAAACCTTGGCATCTCCGATTATACTGTCCAATAAGCAATATTCATTCGGCTGATGGGCGGTTTCATTTAATCTCGCATAAACAACTACGGGTAAATTGAGGCGCCTAAAAAAAGCCGCCACTGTGCCTCCGCCTATGCCATAAACTTTTGGTTCCACTTTATATATATCTTTTATCGCTGTCATAAGAGCTTTCACTATAGCGGCATTTTTATCGGTTGCGGGAGCGGCTTGCGCTTCCTGCTGAGGTTCAAAGCTGATTTTAACATTATGTTCTTTTTCAACTTCGTCCGCGAGTCTGCGCATTTCATCTTTCACTTCTTGCAACTGATAAACCGGCATTACTCTGCAATCCATATAGAAAACATCTTCACCGGGAAGTGTATTAACATTGGGAACATTATTCTCTTTTTTAGTGGGCTCAAAGGTGCTAATCGGTGGTTCGAAAAGTTCATCTTTCGCGGGGAATTTAGTGTAAAGGGATTTATATTTAACTATCAATTCACTTGCGGCTTTAAAGGCGTTTATGCCTTGCTCAGGCCGGGAGGCATGGCATTGTTTTCCCATAGTGGTAACTTTTTGCCAGAGTATGGATTTCTCCGCTATTTCAATTAAAGAGCCGTCCTCACTTCCTGAATCGGGCACAAAGAACATATCGTCTTTGCCGAAGATATCGGGTTTATTATCGGCTATGTAATCCGCTCCAAAACCGCTGCCTGTTTCTTCATCCGCGCAAAGCAATAAAGCTATATCGTGTTCAGGTCTATAGTTTAATTCCATCATGGCCTTAACCATTAATATGCCTGAAACCATGCCTTGTTGATTATCTTCAACACCGCGGCCTATTAATTTTCTGCCGTCAATTTTCATTTCATAAGGATCTGAATTCCAGAGTTTGGCTTCACCGGGAGGCACTATATCCAAATGCGCCATCACCCATAATGTTCTGTTTGATTTTGTGCCTTTATATCTGGCGACTATATTGGGGCGTATGCCTTTTTTTGCTTCTTTCTGGGGAGCATTTATCCATTCAATGGAATCAAATTTAAGTTTTTTTAATTCGGTTTCTATCCAAACGGCTTTATCATATTCGCCTTCGCCGCCGCTTTCAGGAGCCAGGGCCGGTATGGCGGTTAAACCTCTTTGAAGTTCAACGGCATAATCTTCATAGCTTTCAATTTTTTTCAATAATTCATCTTTCATTTATTTTCTCCTTTAAAATTTAAATTTGTTTGTGTCTCTTTAAAAAGTATAGCTAATTTTTATTTGAAAATTAAAATGGTCGTTATCAGAGCTACCGACACTTAATGAAGCATAGCTTCGTTATTTGTATAATTAAGTAATGAGGTTGGATTTTTTATGATTAAAAAAGCGGCTATTTTTTTATTTATCTTCTGGATTTTTGGTGATATTGCTTTTGCGGGTAGTTTTGATTTAGGTTTGAATTATGCATCTGGCATTGCAGAAACCAAAGGTATGAATACTTCTTTTAAAATAAAAAAAAGTAGTTTTACTTTTGGTCTTGATTTTAACTATGCCAGGCAAGACGGAGATACCGCGCAAGATAACTTGGGCTTTGGAGTCGGCTATGATAAGGACCTTTCTAAAAAATGGTCTTATTGGATTTTTAATCTCTCAAAATATGACAGATTACAAAAAATAAATATAGAGAATTTTTTTGGCGGCGGGCCCAAATATACATTTATTAAAAGTGCTAACTTAACAGTGTTAGCTCTTTCCGGCGGCATTTTGCAGCATTATATTGATTATGAAAATATTGAAACCAGGAATCTTACCAGGTTTTCAAGCAGAATAACTACGGGTTTTCAGATTACCAAAGATATTAGATTTGGTTTAATAGGTTTTTATCAGCCGAATATTGGTGACTTTAATGACTATATAATTAGGGTGCTTACGGATTTAAGCCAATCCGTTACGAAGACGGTATCACTTAAATTTAAGGTGCATAATTTATACCGTTCAGTGACTGAGGCTAAGAAAAATAATGACTTTACATCAACATTGGCGCTGTCCGTAGTTTTTTAAAAAATCACTATGTGGTTTTTTACCCTCAGGGGGTAGATTCTATTATTTCCAGTGATTATCCCGTTATGCGGGACACTGGGAATGGCCGTCTGAGAGCATAGCTTCTGATACGGCACCCGGCATAGCCTTGGAATCTGCAGAGGGTTATAAGTAAATAAAATGAACAAGAAAAATAAATTACTTTCAGATATAGGACTTTTCTATTGCGCCGCAATTTGGGGTTCCACTTTTATAGTTACCAAGGCGGCGCTTGAATTCGTGCATCCAATAAGCATGGTGGGAATAAGATTCTTAATTGCCGCCGCCATACTTCTGCCCTGGGTAATGAAGAGAAAAAATAAGTTAAGGCATTTAAAGGATGGCTTTGTGCTTTCATTTTTTCTTTCGCTTTTATATTTAACACAGACAACGGGGCTTCTTTATACCACAGCTTCAAATTCCGGTTTTATAACGGGCCTTTTTATTATATTTATACCCGTTTTTACGTTTATGTTCAAGAGAAAGAAGCCGAGTCTTCTGCAGGGTATTTCAGCAATTACCGCTCTTTTCGGTATGTGGCTTTTAACCGGCGGAGTTGAAGGTTTTAATCTTGGCGATGGCCTTACATTGATAGCGGCGGCGGCATATTCCGGTCATCTGATAATAACCGATAAATATGTCAAAGCAAATGCCGATACCATATTGCTGGCTTTCCATCAGTTTTGGATGGTGGCTCTTATTTCACTTGGCATATCCTGGATTATGGGTTATCCCATGGCTGTAACAAATATGAATGGCTGGTGGATTATTATTTTTCTTGCCGTATTTCCCACATTTACGGCTTTCTATATTCAAATGCTGGCTCAAAAAAATTCCGAACCTTTCAAGGTGGGGCTTATTTTTGAGCCAGCATTTGAATATAGAAAGCCGTAAATGTGGGAAATACGGCTTTCTATATTCAAAT